>JAFGWK010000208.1 GCA_016937195.1 Paracoccaceae bacterium
GAACCGCTTGGAATCACAAGGCGTCCGCCGTCGGGCGTCTTGTCGACCAACTGGACCAGACGGGAATCGCCGTCCAGATCCTTGAGATAGGGTTCCGCCACCGTCGTATCGACATCATAGCGGGCGCGTTGAATGCGATGGACCATCTGTGCCTCTCTCTTCCTTCTCGCCAGCCGGTGCGGCGGAGCACCCCTCTGACTTCTGCGGCTTATCCATGAAACCCATCTGATCTTCTCATGCCAGAGCCTGGACATCCGCGCCTAGTCGCAAATTTCCGCGAACACGCCATGGCTGTGCCGTAAATCAAGCGATACTGGACCGCGTTCTTGCACGAGAGTTTCGACATGCGATTGCTTCTGCTTTTCCTTCGTGGCCCGGCTTCGTTGAAGATAGGGCTCGGCGTGGTCCTGGCACTGTTCACGCTGTATCTGCAACATTTCAACGGCGCGCGCGAAGCGCAATTCGCGGCGCTCGCCCAAAGGTCAAGTCCGGCGCCTGTTGCGATCGGTGCCTATGACGGCCCGCGCGGCGGCACCGCGATCGAGGCGAACCTGCGCGTTCTGATCAATCCCGCGATCGAGGTGCAATATGCCCTGCCGCGCGATGACGGGAGGGCACCCACCATCCTCCACGCGATCGGTCTTGCAGACCCCGAACATCCCGGAAAGCTGCTTGGCGCGATCGAGATGACCGGGCGCGAGCGCGCGCGCCTGCTCGACTGGATCGGTCAGAACGGCAAGCAGGTCGAAGGCGGGGTGCTGGTGAGCATTGATGGGCTGATCGAGCCGCCCATCGGTCTTACGCGGATCAATCTCGAACGCGCGTTTCTGAACCGTATGCGGCCGCTCCCCAACTCTGCCATCTGGCTCGATCCCTATCTGGGCGAACGTGCCGCGATCCTTGCGAGAGAGGCCGACGGCACGCGCGGCACACAGGTCTATGCGCTATTCTGGGCCGCAGCCGCCGGGCTGGTGTTCCTCGGCATGAGCCAGCGCAAATCGGATACGCGACGCAGATCGTTCGAAGCTGCGGTCGCGCAAGCGGTCGAGGCCCGTGCCTTCGCGATGAAGCTGGCGGGGATGACCGCCACCCAGACTGAACTGAAACGGTTCGCTCAAGAGGAGCGGTTCCGACTGAGCCAGAAAACCGGATAGGTTCAACTCGTCAAAACCGCGGATCGAAGCTGTCTGCGGAGTTTCAGGCTTCTCTTTGGAGGGGGCGCTTCGGGCTGGCCCTTCCGACAACTCTACGCTGCACCCGCGAGATGGGGCACCTGCGCGGTGAGGCAAGTGGGCTCGAAGCCGCCTTGCGGCAGCGCAGCGGGCCTTGCTTGCCGCCAGCGCCGCCACATCGACCTGACCGGCCCGAAGCTGACATTCGTTATCCTTGTCGGCGCTGCGGCGCGGCTTCACCGAAGCCTTCATTCGGGACCCGCCGCAGCACTCTCCAATGGCTGAACGTCGCCTGTTCGGGCGAAGCTACCTCTTACCGCGACCTCTTGAAGCTCTACTATGGGCTATCGCAAGATCAATGATGCTCGGTGTCAGAAAACACTCAAAAGGAGATCACCGCGGCGAAGCGGGCAGCATGGAACGCTTCGCCGCCTTTGCACGGAGAAGGAGATCATTGGGAGCAACTCCTATAACCTGCGGCCCAAGAAGTCCCCTGCAAGCACTTCGAGTAGGGAGGCAGGCCACATCTTAGAACTGCATGAATGCAAAACGCGCAGTGAATTCCTCTTTCTCGAAATATTCGATCGGTGATGTCGTGCGCGAATAGCCCATGACGAAGGAGAGCTTCCGATTCAACGGCATCGAGAGCGAGAAAGAGTTTTGCTTTTCCTCACGCTGGAGCCCAAGAAACGCGCCGCCGCTCGACCGGGTGTGACGCAGACTGGCCGAGATCGGACGTCCGAAGAATGTCTTGGTCAGCGTCGCATAGACGGAATGATCCGGCGCATGGCCCGATTTCGCGATGCTCGCCGATGCTCCGGCATCGAGGCTGAAGCTGCCCGTGATCAGGTGATAGTCGACGCTGGCCTGATCATACCGCGCGTTGTCGCTTTCCACTTTCGAGAGACCAAGCTCCAACGCTGAGGGGTAGGGGCCGGTGTCGAACACCTTGCCAAGCGTGATGCGTTGCCCATTCACCCGGTCGATCGACAGATCCTTTTGCGCGTAGTTGGTCGAGGCGCAGAGATTCAGGTAGGTCCAGTTCGACGCATCGAATGCGTAACAGGCGGAGAGATTTGCAGACAGCGTATCAAGATCGGTGGTCAGGCCCCGTGCATATTGCCCAGTGAGATCGAAAGTCAGCCGGTGGCCCGGTTCGAGCACGTTATAGCCACCGAGCGCCGCGAACAGACCGGCATAGCCATCCTCCACGCTGCGCTGCTCAGGCGCGACGGTGAAAGGAATGCCGTTGATCGAGACGCTGTTCTGCCCGATTCCACCGTTGAAGTTGCTCTCGTAGCCGAGCGTCGGAAAGGCCCGGAACGTCCATTCGCCTCTGTGCCGGGTCTCGATCCGCCCGTATTTCGACAATGGCCCATAGGAGAGGCGAACCGGAACGCCTGCCTCGACGAGTTTAAGGTCGTAATAGGTGCGCAGGCGCTCATTCGCCGCGGCTTTCGTGCCGAATGCGAAAAGAACGGTGGCCGCCCAGAGAAGAATGCGTGTCATCAAGTCACCGGGGAGCAGGCAGTCCCGCTCCCCGTCCCCATGTTTTGGAAGGCCGATCAGCGCTTAATGCCGATGACGCCGATCAGCGCGTCGAAGGGCTCGCCCGCATCCGTATAGGCCTGGCCTGCGACATATCCTTCGTAGACGTTCGTGCTGTTGTGGTCGCCGTAAAGACGCATAATCGCCTGACCATCAGCGGTTTGTGTGCCGGTGTCGAAGACCACCGCGCCGGTCACCGTGTTGTTCGCGGCATTGTAGTTCAGCGTGTTCGCACCCGCGGCTTCATTGATGAAGACCTGAGTGCTGGTCGGGTCGTAGACGATGAGATCCGCCTGGTTGGTGCCGGTATTCACCACGACATTGACATAGCCATTTTCGTAATCTGTGCCAGCGATCCGTCCGTTCCATTCGCCATGATAGCCGAGCGAGGCGGTGGGGACGTTCGAAGCCGAGTCGCCGGTGGTTTCGATCGCCACGAGGTCACCCGAGGGGTTGTAGAGACGGTTCATCTCGACGAAGCCTGCCACGTGACCGGGTTGTCCGGTATCATCGAATTGCGACTGTTTAACAGTCCAGCCGTTCATCGCTGTCGAGGTGTTCCCGTCGTAGGTGTTTTGCTTTTCGAATGAGTTGGTTTGTTGGGAGGCATTTGTAACAAAGGTGATATTCTGCCCATCCGATTGAGCATCCGCCGTCGAACCTGCGTCAGGAGCCCCGTTGATCGTCCCGGCATTACGCACAGCAATGACATCGGTATTGGCCGGATCGCTTGAGACCGAAATCGAATAGCCCCGGTCGGTGACCGTTTAGCTGTTCGAGGTGCTCATTGTTCCAGAGCCTCCGACCGAGCCTCCGCTACTGCACGCGGCGAGCACTGGCAGGCAGGCCAGCGCAATCGTCTTTTTCATGGTTTTCCCCTGTTTCGGTTTTTTCCTTAGCCGGGAAGCCTCACGCCATCATCACAAAGTCGCGACCTTCCCCGCGGGCAAGAAGGCCGACTGCGGCACATGCTTCAAGGTAAGGAAAACATGATTTGAAAATATATCTTTTTTGAATCCTCGGTAAAAACTATCAATACATTTTAATGGGTTACGAAGAAAGGCCCTCATTCCTTCTTGCAATGAGTTCGGCGAGAAAGGGTTTTCCTACGAGCTTAGAGCGCTCGCGCATGGCTGCTTCAATGATCTCTCTATGCCCAGGGCGCGCCCTCGTATGAACAATCTTCGTGATCGAAAGGCTTTCGTTTTTACGCGGAAGCTTTCATTGTCCGTTGGACTCAGGCGACACCTTTGAGGATGCCCATCCGGTGGTTTCCGATGCCAATGAAATGCTCCACCACCTGCTTCGATCGGGGTAAGCGCCGATCTGATCCACACCGTCACACCTTCGCCTAAGAGTGGATGGGGCCGAAGCTCTCACCATCCACAGCATGAGAATCGTGCTTCCTTGCGCGCTCGTTCTGTCTTCGCCCGAGCTCTCCGACTCGTTGCCGAGGCTGTTCAGTGTGAGTAGGGCATGCCATCGCCTATTGCGCTCACGTCTGGAAAACAGCAGACCCGGCTTGCGCGAGGAAATGTTATTTTATAACAAGAGTTATATTGTAACAGGAGCCGCACATGATCGACCGCCTTCCCGTCACCGTTCTCTCCGGCTTTCTCGGTGCTGGAAAGACCACGCTTCTCAACCACA
>JAFGWK010000209.1 GCA_016937195.1 Paracoccaceae bacterium
CTTGGCGATACTGGTAGGCCCGGAGGGACTCGAACCCCCAACCAAGGCGTTATGAGCGCCCTGCTCTAACCAATTGAGCTACAGGCCCACCATTGCCTCTTCCTCTATCACGCGCGCAGGCGGCGTCAAGAATTTGGCGTGCTTTTGGCCAACAGACGTTGCTTGACCCCGGGTCTTGCGCTAGGGCTGCGCCCCAGTTGATCGTTGTTGGAGAGCGCCGCCATGACCGATAAGAAACCGGGCCTGACCTATGCCGATGCGGGCGTGGATATTGATGCAGGCAATGCTTTGGTTGAGCGGATCAAGCCAGCCGCCAAACGCACGCAACGCCCGGGCACGATGTCGGGGCTGGGTGGGTTCGGTGCGTTGTTTGATCTCAAGGCGGCGGGCTATAGCGATCCGATCCTCGTGGGCGCGACCGATGGGGTGGGCACCAAGCTGCGCATCGCAATTGATACCGGAAATGTCGACACGATCGGGATCGATCTGGTAGCGATGTGCGTCAATGATCTGGTGTGTCAGGGTGCCGAGCCGCTGTTTTTCCTCGATTATTTTGCCACTGGCAAGCTGGAGCTAGATCAAGCCACCGCGATCATCAACGGCATTGCCGAGGGTTGCGCACAGTCGGGTTGTGCGCTGATCGGTGGTGAGACGGCGGAAATGCCGGGCATGTACACAGAGGGCGATTTCGACCTTGCGGGCTTTGCCGTGGGCGCGATGGAACGTGGTGGCGAGCTGCCCGCAGGCGTGGCCGAGGGCGATGTCCTGCTGGGGTTGGCCTCGAACGGGGTGCATTCCAACGGCTATTCTTTCGTGCGCAAAGTGGTCGAGATGTCGGGCCTTGGCTGGGACGCCGATTGCCCGTTTGCGGAAGGCCCGCTTGGCGCGGCTTTGCTCGCCCCGACTCGGTTGTATGTAAGGCAGACGCTCGCGGCGGTGCGCGCGGGCGGCGTGCATGCGCTGGCCCACATTACAGGTGGCGGGCTGACAGAAAACCTGCCGCGCGTTCTGCCCGAGGGCATGGGGGCGCAGATTGATCTGTCGGCTTGGCAGCTGCCCCCGGTGTTCCGCTGGTTGGCCGAAACTGCTGATATGGCCGAGGGTGAGCTGCTCAAGACATTTAATTGCGGCATCGGCATGATTGTTGTGGTCGATCCCGCGCGCGCCGATGCAATCTCGGCACTGCTGGCGGAGGCGGGCGAAACCGTGACACGGATTGGCACGTTGAGCGCCGGGCAGGGGGTCGCTTACTCGGGTCGCCTGCTGTGAAACGCGTCGCCATCCTGATTTCGGGCGGCGGGTCGAATATGATCAAGCTGGTTGAGAGTATGACTGGCGATCATCCCGCGCGCGCCGTTCTGGTGGCGTCAAATGATGCAAATGCTGCCGGACTGAAAAAGGCCGCGCAGATGGGCGTCGCGACGGCAGCGATTGACCATCGCCCCTATGGCAAGGATCGCGCCGCGTTTGAGGCGGAGTTGCTGAAACCGATCTTGGCAGCCCAGCCTGATATTCTGTGCCTCGCCGGATTTATGCGCGTGCTGACGCCCGATTTCGTGGGGCGTTTCGCGGGTCGGATGCTTAATATTCATCCCTCGCTTTTGCCGAAATATCCCGGGCTGCACACCCATGCCCGCGCACTTGAGGCGGGCGATACGGTGGCGGGCTGCACCGTGCATGAGGTCACGCCGGTGTTGGATGACGGCCCGATTCTGGGTCAGGCACGGGTCGCTATTGCGCCGGGTGATACGCCCGAGACGCTAGCCGCGCGGGTTCTGGTGCAAGAGCACCGTCTCTATCCGGCCGTACTGCGCCGCTTTGCGCAAGGTGATCGCACGCCGCTGATCTTGTAGCGTGTGGCGCAATCGCGGCTTTCGCGCCACGGCGCAGGCGGGATTTCGCGCGGTACTTTTCATTTTGCGCGCGCAGGGCTAAAGGTCGATAACCCTGCGGGATGACCCCGCGTTCCCTTGCGAAAGCGCGATATGCAGACCATTACCACGACCGACGCCCTCGCGGCATTCTGCGACAAGGCGAAGTCGGAGCCTTACGTTACCATCGACACCGAATTCCTGCGCGAGCGGACCTATTGGTCCAAGCTGTGCCTTGTTCAGATGGCCCTGCCAAACCATGACGGCCAAGAGGGCGATGCCGTGCTCGTTGATCCGCTCTCCGACGATCTTTCGCTTGAGCCGCTATATGATCTGTTCCGCCATACGGCGACGGTCAAAGTGTTTCACGCCGCGCGTCAGGATCTTGAGATTTTCTTCATCGAAGGCAATGTCTTTCCCGATCCGCTGTTTGACACCCAGATCGCCGCGATGGTCTGTGGTTTTGGCGAGCAGGTGGGCTATGAGACGCTGGTGCGCAAGATCGCCAAGGAGTCGCTCGATAAATCGTCGCGCTTCACCGATTGGTCGCGCCGCCCGCTGACCGAGGCGCAAAAGAAATACGCGATCGCCGATGTCACCCATCTGCGTCAGATTTACGAATTTCTCTCAAAACAGCTCAAAGAGACCGGACGCGAGGCGTGGGTCCACGAGGAAGAGGCGGTTCTTCTGAACCCAGAGACCTATATCAACCGGCCTGAAGAGGCGTGGAAACGCGTTAAAACCCGCACCAGTTCGGCCCGTTTCCTGGGCATAGTGCGCGCGCTGGCGCAGTTCCGCGAAGGCTATGCGCAAAACCGCAACATCCCGCGCTCGCGCATTTTCAAGGATGACGCGCTGCTGGAACTGGCCTCGACCAAGCCCGCCTCGCATGAAGACCTCAATCGTTCGCGTCTGCTGCTGCGTGAAGCGCGCCGCGGTGAGATCGCTGAGGGTATTATGCTGGCCGTGAAAGAAGGGCTGGAGGCGCCGCATGACTCGCTGCCGCGCCCGTCCGATCAAAGCCAGCAATTGCAGGTGGATACGGCCTTGGCCGATCTTTTGCGCGTGTTGCTTAAGGCGAAGTCGCAAGAGGCAGGTGTCGCGGCCAAGCTGATCGCAAGCTCTGCCGATCTCGACCGGATCGCTGCGGGCAAACGCGATGTGGCGGCCTTGCACGGCTGGCGCGCAGAGGTGTTTGGAAACGACGCGCTGCGGCTGGCCAAGGGCGAGGTCGGTCTGACCGCGCGCAGCGGCGCGGTCGAGTTGGTGGATCTGTAGCGCCGGGAAATCGGCGCTACTTCAACACACGGTTTAGACGTGGCGCTTAGCGGCGCACAGAGCGCGCGTTACCGGCACCCTCAACGACGATTTTGCGCACGCCTTCCAGCTTGTAATTGCTGATGAACGCCGCCGCCGACACTTCGCGCGATTGCTGCGTCGACACGCGGCGCGCGTCCGCACTGTCTGCTGCGGGTGGGGTCAGCATGAAGCGATAGGTCATCGTGCCATTCGCATCGGGCTTTGCGTCATTCAGCGCGACGAGGTCGGTTTGCCAATAGCCCTGCGTTGGGGGCAGGCCCATCGCAGTGACAATCGCGCCAGTCGAGGTTTTCTCGACCGTCAGGCTGAGCACCTGCGCAACGGGCTGTTGCCAGGGCTTGCCGATTTGGGTCGGGTAGCCGCCCTTGGGTGCGAGCGTCGTCTGCACCTCCGGCTGGCTTTTGCCAAACCAGTTGAACGGGTTGAGTTTGCTGCCGCGAATGGTGCCGCAGCCAGCAGTGGCAAGTGTCAAGGCAAGTGCCGCAATCAGGGCTTTGTTCATGGTCGCTCCGAAGCTGTCCAAGACCTCTGGTAGCCGATCACGCGGCTTTTGAAAAGCCGCGTCTGGACGCAGGCCACCGCGCGCGTTACCCAAGAGCCTCAAGATGAAGCAAGGAACCCCGTGATGGCCCGCGAAGCGTTTGAAGAGATTGCCGAGACCTTTGAATTTCTCGACGACTGGGAGGACCGCTATCGCCATGTGATTGAGCTTGGACGCGAATTGCCAGGACTCGATGAGGCGGTGAAAGTGCCTGCAACCAAAGTGCATGGCTGTGCCAGTCAGGTTTGGCTATTGCCGCGTATCGAAGGCACTGGTCCGCAGGCGCAGTTTGATTTCGCGGGTGAAAGTGATGCGATGATTGTGCAGGGGTTGATCGCGATTTTGCACGCGCTCTATTCGGGGCTGAGCGTGACGCAGGTGGGTGAGGTGGACGCGGCGGCCGAATTGGCGCGGCTGGGGCTGAACGATCACCTGTCAGCGCAACGCTCGAATGGGCTGCGCGCGATGATCGAGCGGATTCGTTTGCTCGCCGCCGAGGCTGCCAGCGCCTGAACCGGGCATGAAAAAGGGGGCCGCGCAGCCCCCTTTGAGTTTGCAAGCAGCCCGCCTTAGCGCACCGGGTTGCGATAGATCATGCGACGCAGCGACCCGGTTTTGGAACGCATCAGCATCGTTTCTGTTTCGATATAGGTCGGCTCGCGCTTGACGCCTTTCACAATCGAGCCGTCGGTCACGCCAGTCGCCGCAAAGATCACATCCGAGCGCACCATGTCGTCGCGCGTGTAGATCTTGTCGAAATCGGTGATCCCGGCCTTGCGCGCGCGGCCCCGTTCGTCATCGTTGCGAAACAACAGCTTGCCCCACATCTGACCGCCCATACATTTCAGTGCCGAGGCCGCCAAGACGCCCTCGGGCGCGCCGCCAGACCCCATATACATGTCGATCCCGGTGAAATCGGGCTCGGCGCAATGAATCACGCCAGCTACATCGCCATCGGTGATCAGGCGGATTTTGGCACCGGTGCTGCGCACTTCGGCGATCATGTCCTCGTGGCGCGGACGATCCAGAATGCAGACCGCGATGTTCTTGGGCTCTACGCCTTGCGCGCGTGCCAAAGCTTCGATCCGCTCGGTCGGGCTCATCTCAAGGCTGACCACGTCTTTTTCATAGCCCGGGCCGATTGCCAGCTTGTCCATATATACGTCGGGCGCATGCAGCAGCGAGCCGCGCGGCGCCATCGCGATCACGGTCAACGCGTTGGGCATGTCCTTGGCCGTCAGTGTCGTGCCCTCAAGCGGGTCGAGCGCAATATCGACCTCGGGGCCGGTGCCAGCGCCGACTTCCTCGCCGATAAACAACATCGGGGCTTCGTCGCGTTCACCCTCACCGATCACCACGGTGCCGCGGATGTCGAGCTTGTTAAGCTGCTCACGCATCGCATTCACCGCCGCCTGATCGGCTGCCTTTTCATCGCCGCGCCCAATCAGATCGGCTGAGGCATGGGCGGCCGCCTCGGACACGCGGGCAAGGCCCAGCGAAAGCATACGGTCGTTGAAATCACTCGGAGGGGTCATGTTCTTTTCCTGTTTGCCATCGGCGATAGGCCACCGCGCACAGATAAACCCCGCCACGCGCGCAAGGGCAACCCTGTGAACGCTAACGGTCGGAGGGGTTTACGCTTGAAGCGGCTTACAGCTCTTCGATGCGGATCGCGACCGGTTCGCCTTCGACGACGCGGGTGGCGGGCAGGGCGGCGATGGCGTGATCTATCGCGTCGCGCGTGGTTTTATGCGTCACGATCAGCACCGGGGCCGAGGTGTCGGCATGGCCATATTGGCGCAAGCGGCTGATGGATACGCCCGATTCCCCCAGCACGGCGGCCACCTTGGCTAGCGCGCCCGGCTTGTCGGCCAGTTGCAGGCGCAGGTAGTAGGGCGCGGGGTTGGGGGCCACGGCGGGCGTCGCTTGCACGAGGTTCACGGCGGGTTGACCAAAGGTCGACAGCCGCAAGCCGCGCGCCAGATCCATCACATCGCCCATCACGGCGCTGGCCGTCGGACCTTCGCCCGCACCTGCACCGCGCAGCACGATCTGGCCCACGGCATCGCCCTCAAGCACGACCATATTGGTGCCGCCCGTAAGCTGCCCCAGCGGCGAAGAGGCGGGTACAAGGCAGGGTGTCATGCGCTGTTCCAGCCCGCGACCCGTCATCTGCGCCACGCCCAGCAGCTTGATCTTGTAGCCCATATCGCCCGCACGCCGGATATCGTCGATCGAGATCCGCCCGATCCCCTCCAGCACCACATTGTCAAAGCTGACCTGCGTGCCAAACGCGATCGCAGCAAGGATCGCAAGCTTATGGCCTGCGTCGATCCCCCCCACGTCAAGGTTGGGGTCGGCTTCGAGGTAGCCCAGTTGGCGGGCCTCTTCGAACACCGTGTCATAGGGCAGACCGGCCTCTTCCATGCGGGTCAGGATGTAGTTGCAGGTGCCGTTCATCACGCCCATCACGCGGCGCATGCCGTTGCCGGCCAGCCCCTCGGTGAGCACCTTGATCACCGGGATGCCGCCCGCCACCGCCGCCTCGAAACGGATCGCGCGGCCCAAACCTTCAGCCAGCTCCGCCAGCGCCTGCCCGTGATGAGCTAACAACGCCTTGTTGGCAGTGACCACATCTTTGCCCGCGCGCAACGCCGCTTCGGTGGCGTCCTTGGCTGCGCCTTCATGCCCGCCCATCACTTCGACGAAGACATCGACATCCGCGCGTGTGGCCAGCGCTACCGGGTCGCTCTCCCACGCGAAATTTGACAAATCCGCATCGCGCTTCTTGGTGCGATCGCGCGCCGAGACGGCCGAGATCACCACGGGGCGCCCGGCCCGCGCGGCCAGCAAATCGGCATGGCGCTGCACGATTTTGACGACACCAATGCCCACGGTGCCAAGACCCGCAATGCCAAGGCGCAGGGGCTGGTCGCAAGGGGCTGGCGCAGACATGGGAAACCTCGTGTGAAATCGGAATTGCGCCCTGTTAGCGGGAAAGCGCGCCCCGTGCAACGGCGCGCATCGTCGCCCTTATTGTGCGCCTAAGTCGGTCGCATCCACCACATCGACGCGGCGAAGCGCATCGGCACGTGCGCGCAATGCATCTGCGCGCGCTTCAAGCGCGGGGGCGGGGCTGGGGGTCAGGGGGGCATCGCTTAGCAGGCTATCGAGGGGAACCAGCTTGGGATATTCTTCACCCGGCGCACCCGCGCAAGCCGCTGTCAGGCAGATGAGGGTCAGAAGGGAAGGGGTGCGCAGCATAGGATTTCCTGTCAGATCGCCCTCAAGATATGGTGCAACGCGCCACAGCACCAGCACCGATTTCTGTGCTTTCGGGTTTGATACTGAACGGGTGTTCAGTTAACTTCGTCCTATGGCACGCAAAACTGGATCGCATTCACAAATTACCGGACCGAAAATCCGCGCGCAGGCGCAACAACTTTTCGCCCGCCACGGCTTTGCAGCCGTCTCGATGCGCCAGATCGCGGCGGCGGTTGGGGTGCAGGCGGGGGCGCTATATCTGTATACGCCCGACAAAGAGGCGCTGCTGTTTGACCTGCTCAAGACCCATATGGATGAGCTGTTGGCCGCTTGGGCAGAGGCCCCGCGCGGCACCGGACCGATGGCGGCGCTTGAGGCGTTTGTGCGCTTTCACATCGGCTTCAACCTTAGCCGCGCCGATGCGGTGTTTCTGAGCTACATGGAGCTGCGCAACCTCGGCCCCGAGAATTTCGCGATGATCGAGAGCCAGCGACGCGCCTACGAGACCGAGTTGGAAGATATTCTCAAGGCGGGCCAACAGGCGGGCGCGTTCCTGATCCCCGACACCAAACTGGCGACGATGGCGATTATCGCCATGTTGACCGGCGTCACCACATGGTTTCGCGAAGGCGGACGACTGAGCCGCCCGATGGTCGAGGATATTTACTGGGATATGGTGCGCAAGGCGGTGGGTGCGTGA
>JAFGWK010000210.1 GCA_016937195.1 Paracoccaceae bacterium
CTCACTGTCCCGACACCTCTCTCCACTATCACTCTAGACACTGGACCACCTCCTTTCATGCGTTGCCGTTATCCACAGCGTGCCACATATTTTGTGTGTGGCAAGTTTTTTTACGCAATCCGTGGAGAAAGTTTTGTAACAAGTGCCTTGAAAGGCAGCAGGGCGATTAAAGTCAGGGCAAGTTTGACAAGCCAGTCTGCACAAGCCAGAGACACCCAAAGCGGCACTTCCGGGCCAAGCCCCAGCAGCGGCAGATGCGCCCCCGCCCAAGACACATCATTGGACGGCTCAATGAAGGTCAGTGTGGCCGAAAACGCGATCGAGAAGAAGATCATCGTATCCAGCGACGCCCCGATTAGCGTGGACACCGCAGGCGCGCGCCACCACACACCGTTGCGTAGCTTGTCAAAGATGAACACGTCAGTCAGTTGCGCCACAAGGAAGGCCGCACCCGACCCCAGCGCAATACGCAAGGTCACAGCGGGGTAGGTATAGCCATCGCCTTGCAACATGATCTGGGAGCCGATGAGCGAGCAAGCCACACCAGCCACAAAACCAGCAAACACCACACGGCGCGCAGCGGCAGGTCCGTAGACGCGATTCATCACGTCATTGACGAGGAAGGCGAAGGGGTAAGTGAACGCACCCCAAGTCAGCCAATCGCCAACAAGGAACTGCACCAGAATATTAGAGGCCACAACGATAATGGCCATGGCAAGAATGCCAGGTAGGAAGCGGGTCATCATTTCATCCGTTTTTACATGGTAGCGGGGACATGGCTTGGTTGATCCAAGCAAAGGCGCGCGATACGCCTATGTTTCGTTTGCGTCAATCCCCTTTGGGGGTCGCCGGCAGGCGGTATTCCACGATTTCGGTGCGCTGGAAGATGCGGAAATTATCGTCCGAGATCATCGTCAGGCGGATCGCACCGGTAGAATCACGCCAGACGGAAATGCCTTCGAGGTTGTCATGTTTCCCCGGTCTGGTCTGGATCAGAACGTCACCGCCGCTCAGCGTGTCACCATTGATGTCGAAGACCTGCACGCGGGTGAGAAAGCCGAGAAGCCCCCAAAAGTCACGCTCCAGCACGTAAAGCCGCCCGTCCGGGCCGAAATCTGCGCCCACGGGCAGCCAGTCGCCGTTGCGCGGGATGTCGAAAGGCTGGCTCCATTCGCCATTTTGATAGCGCCAGACCGGAAAAGGCGCGCTCAGCGAGCCGGAACGCTCGGGCATCGTATAAAGCGCGCCATCGGGCGCAAGCGCGAGGGCCTCAAGCGAGGAGTTACGCTGCATATGCTTGAATGCCGGGGGACGGGGTAAATCATGCGCAGGGCCGCCATCGGTTGCGAAATGAGCAACGCGCGCCTCGCCCTCGAAGGAAAGATAGACCGAGCCATCGGGCGCAAGGGCCAACCCTTCGGAATCCGCAAAGCGGCGCGTCATCAGCGCGCCCTTGAGGTTGTGCAGCTTGGTCGGCCCAGACGTAAGGTCGATGCCCGTTATCGAACCCTTCGCATCACGCTCAATCTGGCCACGCCACAGCGTTGCGCGGTCAGATTGGGTGACGAAACTGCGCCCCTGTGGACCGATCGCGAACCCCGAGAAGCCACCAAAAAGCGACTGGTCCGGCATCCGCCAGTGATAGGATTGCAGGAACTGCGCGCGCTGTTGGGCTGCGGTGGCTGATAGCCCCACAAGCCCCAGCGCCAACGCCCCCGCGGCTAGCGCGAGGAAAGAACGGCGCGGCATTGGCTGGGCAGATCCGACATGACATAGGTTTTGGCATTTTTCTTGCGCGGCCCTTTTTTCTTAGGCAACGCGGTGTTTTTTGGCGGGTTGAGATAGTCGGTCACCCACCAGTTCAAGGTTTCATCACAGCCATCGCCGCCCTTGGAGAGTCGCGCGACCGTGGGTTTTTGCACCTGACAATAGCGCGCGCCGGGCGGGCACTTGAGGCGCACATGGAAATGGCTGTTATGGCCGTAAATCGGACGTATTTTTTGCAACCACGCGCGATCATCGCGTGGCGCAGAATTACACATCGCGATCTTGGACGCGGCATTCACAAAGATACGATCTACGCGCGGATCAGAGGCAGCATGGCGCAACAGCGCCATATGTTGCGGTGTCCAGTTGCCATTGGTGCGCCGTTGATCTGCGGTGCGCACCGAGATCGACGAAATTTTCTCACGCTGGGCGCGACTGAGATCAAGGCGTTGCGGCGGCAGCATCCAGATATCGGCATCCAACCCGATCTGGTGGCTGGCGTGCCCACCCGTCATCGGACCACCGCGCGGCTGCGAAATATCGCCGATATAGAGACCTTTCCACCCCGGCAGCGTCGCGGCATAGCGCGACAGATCCTGCAAATAGGCGATCATCTCGGGCTGGCCCCAGTTGCGATTGCGCGACAGGCGCATCACCTGCCATGTCGGACCACTTTGCGGCATTGCCTGCAAACCAGCCGCACAGCCGCGCGAATAAAACCCGATCGCGGCGGGCGCTTGGTTCGAGGGGGCCGATTTTGAGCCAAAAAGCTGGCGGGCCAAGGGTTCGGATGCGGCGGGACCGAGGGACGTGCAAAGCGAAACGGCAGCGACAATCAGTAAACGAAACATATTTTACCCTTCGGGCTGCGGATCTCCGTTGGTCTTGACCCAGCTTAGCAGCACAAGACCCAGAATCAAAAGCGCGATGATCGGGGTGATACCAGTGGCTTGATTGTCGCTGATTTGGGTCGTGATGCCGATCGCCAGCGGTGCGATAAAGGCCGTGGCCTTGCCCGAGAGCGCATAAAGACCGAAATGCTCGGTCATCTTCTCGGGGTCGGCCTGACGCACCATCATCGTGCGGCTGGCCGATTGTAACGCGCCACCACAGGCCCCGATCATCCCGCCCAAGACGTAAAAGGCGATGTCGGGCAGGTTACTATCTGCGGGAACTGCGATTCCAAAGACATGATCGCGCGAGATAAACACGACTCCGATCACCACCGCCGTCAGGATCACCACGTTCACCACGATCACCGATTTCGGGCCGAAGCGGTCATCGGCCTTACCACCAAGCCAAGCAAAGATCGCCCCGGTGATGATGGCGAGAATGCCGAAGATGCCGATCATCGTGATCGACCAGCCCAGCACGCCTGCCGCGTACAGCCCGCCAAATGTGTAGATGCCATTCAGGGCGTCACGGTAAAACATCGACGACAGAAGGAAAGACGAGAGCGAGCGGCGCTTGGGCAGCGCGCGCAGCGTGATGCGTAGCTCGGGCCATGCGCTGCGCAGAGCATTGCGGATTGGCAGGGCGTCGGCTTTGCGCGGTTCGCGCACCCAATAGAAGAACGGGATCATGAACACTGCATACCAGATCGCAACCAGCGGCCCGACGACGCGGGTGTCTTCGCGTGTGGCCACATCAAGCCCGAACAACGGCGCGATCCCCAGCATGGTTTTGCCCGAGGTCGGGCTGGCTTGCAGCAAGAACAGCATGATCAACAGCGTGATTAGCCCGCCAACATATCCAAAGGCCCAACCCGAGCCAGATATCTTGCCGATCTGCTCACGCGGGCCCAGATCGGGTAGCATCGCGTTGGTGAAGGTCGTGGCAAATTCCATCCCGATCATGCCGATGGCAAAGGACAGCATGATCAGGATCAGGCTGAAATTGCCCGGCGCTGCGTACCAAAGGCCCCAAGCCCCCAGCACATACATGATGGAAAACACCCAGATAAACGGCATCCGCCGCCCCGAACGGTCTGCGATGGCCCCAAGAAAGGGCGAAAACAGCGCGATAACCAGCCCCGCCAACCCGACGCCATAGCCCCAGACGGTCTGAGCGCCGGTACCAGAGCCAAGCAGGTCTTTCATAAACGGCGCGAAGATGAACGTGATCAGCAGCGAGTTATAGGGTTGGCTGGCCCAATCGAAAAACCACCAGCCCCAAATGCGCTTGCGTGCTGTAATCATGTTGTCCCCCGCAGGCGTTAATCGCCTTTCGCCCGATCAAGCCCGAAAAGGCGCGCTGGTGCAAGTCACAGTGCTTGGAAACGCTAAAGAGTTGGCGGCCAAGGACGTTTGCTATCGGCCTGCGCCCACGCGGTGACGAATTCGGGCAGGTCCGGGCTGGGCGTATCGAGGCCCATCTCGGAAAGCACCTGCGCGGGAGCAATCATCCCCTTGCGCGACGTCACAGCGCCGCGGATCAGCACATGCGAAGTGCATTCGCCATCAATGAACATCGCATGTTCCAGCCACATCCAGCGGTCATCCCAGCCGATGCACCGCGAGCGCATCTCAAAGCGTTGAAAGGCACGCACGCGCTTGCGGTAGCGTGTGGTATTGCCTGCGACGGTAATACCCCAGCGGTTCTTCTTCAGCGCCCCCCACAACCCGGTGCGCATCGCCAGCGGAATACGCCCAAGATCATACAGCGTCAGCGTGCGCCCGTTGTTCAGCTCCATCCACAGGTCGATATCCCACGGCCAGCATCTGTGATGGCTGATATGGGTGCCCGTCAGCGGCAGCGCAGGCGCTTTGCGGAACTTCAGGTACTCTTTGGTCATACGGATGATCGGATACATGAGGCAAGCGGTGCCGCGCGCCAGCAGGCGCGTCAATGACGACGTTACGGAAAAAGCCGCAGGTGTGACGGTTGCATTGCACGCGGCCCTCGCTTACCTGTCCTAGCGACCCACAGCGGAGGTGTTTCATGGTCACGCTTTTCCAAGCGCTCGTGCTTATTCTGAATGTGATCTGGTTCATCATGATCGCCCATATCATCATGAGTTGGTTGATCAATTTTCAGGTGCTAAACCTGCGCCAGCCTCTGGTCAGCCAAATCTGGTATGGATTGAACAACCTGCTGGAGCCGATTTATGGCCGTATTCGCCAGTTTCTGCCCAATACCGGCGGGCTTGATCTGGCGCCGTTGGTGGCCTTCATCGTGATCATTATCCTGCGTCAGGCACTGTTTAATAACGCGGGCTTCTTTTACGGCGCTGCTTATTAATGTCTGAGCCGGCCCCGAGCGACGACCCATCTGCGCTGCTCGCGCGGATCTGGGGGTTCGATGCGTTCCGGCCCGGTCAGGAAGAAGTCGTTCGCGCGGTGATCGCGGGGCATAACGTGCTTGCGATCATGCCCACAGGGGGCGGGAAATCCCTATGTTTTCAATTGCCTGCTCTGATGCGCAATGGCCTGACTGTAGTGATCTCACCGCTGATTGCGCTAATGCGCGATCAGGTGCGTGCGATGAAACAGGCGGGTGTTGAGGCGGGCGCGCTGACTTCGGGGAACACCGAAGAAGAGACCGAAGAGGTGTTTGCCGCGATCGACGACGGCCGCCTGAAACTGCTGTATATGGCGCCCGAACGGTTGGCTTCGGGCGGGGCGCTCAACTTGCTGCGGCGCGCGAATGTCAGCTTGATCGCGGTCGATGAGGCGCATTGCGTCAGCCAGTGGGGCCATGATTTCCGCCCTGATTATCTACGGATCGGAGAATTGCGGCGCAGTCTTGGTGTGCCTTTGGCCGCGTTTACCGCCACGGCAGACGAAGAAACCCGCGCCGAAATTGTCACGCGGCTGTTTGATGGCGTGCAGCCTGAAACCTTTCTGCGCGGATTTGATCGGCCCAACATCCATCTGGCATTTTCCCCCAAAGACCAGCCGCGCCAACAGATTTTGACATTCGCGGCGGCGCGCAAAGGGCAATCTGGCATTGTCTATTGCGGCACGCGCGCGAAAACCGAGACGCTGGCGCGCGCGCTGAGCGAGGCGGGGCATTCGGCGTGCCACTATCACGGAGGAATGGACGCCGAGGATCGCCGCAATGTCGAGGTGCGCTTTCAGCAGGAAGACGGGCTGATTGTGGTGGCGACCGTGGCGTTCGGGATGGGCGTGGATAAGCCCGATATCCGTTGGGTTGCGCATGCCGATTTGCCGAAATCCATCGAGGCCTATTATCAGGAAATCGGCCGCGCAGGGCGCGACGGTGCGGCGGCTGAAACGCTGACGTTGTACGGGCCGGATGATATTCGGTTGCGGCGGTCCCAGATTGACGAGGGGCTTGCCCCGCCCGAGCGTAAAGAGGCCGATCACGGGCGGCTAAACGCGCTGCTCGGGCTGGCCGAGGCGACGCAATGTCGGCGGGTAAAACTGCTGCGCTATTTTGGCGAGGACGCTGCGCCTTGCGGGAACTGCGACCTGTGTGACAGCCCGCCCGATCTGTTTGATGGCACCGAAGCTGTGCGCAAAGGCCTGTCCGCGGCGTTGCGCACCGATGAGCGGTTCGGCGCGGGCCATTTAATCGAGATCTTGCTGGGAAGCAGCACCGATAAAATCACGCAACGTGGCCATGACAAGCTGTCCACCTTTGGGATCGGGCGCGATCTGAGCCGGGCGCAATGGCAGGCGGTGTTTCGTCAGATGATGGGGCACGACCTGATGCGGCCCGATGCAGAGCGGCACGGGGCTTTGGTGATGACCGCGCGCGCGCATCCGATCTTGCGCGGCGAGGAAAGCATCACGCTGCGACGGGATCTGGTAACAAAAGCCAAGGCGAAAACCACGGCGAAGGCGCTGGTGAGCGATGAGGATGCACCGCTGCTATCCGCGCTCAAGGCGAAGCGGCGTGCATTGGCCGAGGCGGCGGGAATGCCAGCCTATATTATTTTCAATGATCGCACGCTGATCGAGATGGCTGAAAAACGGCCCACGACGCTGGACGAGATGGCGGGGATCGGTGGGGTTGGTGCGAAAAAGCTGGAAAGTTATGGTGCCGCTTTTCTGGGTGTGATCGCTGGGGCGGTCGAAGAAATGCATCCGTCACGGCGCAAGCTGGCAGGCAGCCCGGCGGGCGAGATTTTTGACCGCCTGGCGCAGGCGCAACGCGATCTGGAGCGCGGGATCGACGGGCTGGCGCGCCCGCTGTCGTGCTCAGCGTCGCTGTTGCGCAAGATTGCCGAGGCGAAACCCCGAACGCAAGACGATCTGGCGCGGCTGACGCGCCTGCCCGAGGCCAAGCTGGAGCGCTTTGGCGATGCGTTTTTGGCGGTGCTGGCCGAATATCGATAGGCGCCGCTATTCCGGGATGGGTGGGCGTGTTTCATCTGGACGTTCCGCGCTGATACGTTCGGCGATTGCAATCTTTTTCAACGGCTTGGTCAAATAGTGGTCGATGCCCGCGGCAAAGATCGACTCGCTGTCGCCTTCCATCGCATGCGCCGTCAACGCGCAGATCGGGACATGCGTACCAAGGGGCTCGGCCTCACGGATAGTACGCGCAGCCGCACGACCATCCATTTCGGGCATCGAGATATCCATAAAGATCAGATCCGGCACAAACTCGCGCCATGCCCCGACCGCTTCGCGCCCGTTATTGGCAAAGCGCAGGTCAATGTCGAAATCCTTTACCATTTTGGCAAAAACAAGCTGGTTCGTGCGATTGTCCTCGGCCGCGAGCACGCGCATTTGGCGCAGCGACACCGGGCGGGCGGGTGCGACAGATGGGGCGGTTGGCACAGCCGGCGGGGATGGTGTGTGCGAGAGGTCTTGCAAGGCGCGGAACAGCTCCGAGCGGAGCACCGGTTTTTGCAGGCAGGCGGAGACCTCGTCACTCTGCGCGGCGCACGCGGCGTCCGGATCAGAGCTAAGCAACAAAATCGGCACGTCGATGCCCGCATCATGCAGCTTTTGCGCAAAGGACAGCCCGTCAAGGCCGGGCATGTGGTGATCACTGAGCACAACGTCGAACGCCGCCCCATCTTGGATGACATGCAACGCTTCTTCGCCAGAGCGACACAGCGTGACCTCAAGGCCATAAGTCTGGAGCTGGCGTTCAAGAATAACGCGATTGACCAGCAGATCATCGACCACGAGCGCAGCCCGCAGGGTGATCGCTGGCGAGGGCGCATCGATGGGCGTGACGGGCTCGGCGCGCGGTAGGGTGAGTTTGAAGCCGAAACACGACCCCTCGCCCAGCGCACTATCAACCCAGACTTCGCCGCCCATCAGCGCTACAAGTTGGCTGGTGATCGCGAGGCCCAGACCTGTTCCCTCAAACTTGCGGTTTGAATTAGCCTCGACTTGATTGAACTCGCCAAACACATGTTCCAGCAGGTCTGGCGCGATGCCGATACCCGTGTCTTCAATCGTGATATGCAGCTCATATTGCGCTTCGCTGCGTTCAAACCCGACTACACGCGCCAACACATGACCGCTTTGCGTAAACTTGACAGCATTGCCCAGAAGATTGGTCAGGATCTGACGCATCCGGCCGGGGTCTGCCTCGAACCGAGTGGGCAGGAACAGATCGTAATCGACCAGCAGCTTGACCTTACGGTCTCTGGCGGAGGGCTGAAGCAGGATCATCACTTCATGCAGGCACCGTTCCAGATCGAAGGGTTCGGGATAGAGCTTCATTCGCTCGGCCTCGATCTTGGAGTAGTCGAGCACGTCATTGATGATCGTTAAAAGCGCCTCGCCCGAGGAGCGGATCGTATCGGCGAAAAGCTGTTGTTCTTCGGTCAGGTCGGTTTCTGAAAGTAGATCGGCCATGCCCACAACGCCGTTCATCGGGGTGCGGATTTCGTGGCTCATATTGGCGAGGAAGGCAGATTTCGCGCGATTGGCGGCCTCGGCCTTGTCGCGGGCCTCGCGCAACTCATCCTCGCGTGCGATCGACTCGGTGATGTCTTGGGCATAGGTCACCAGATCGCCTTGCATGCCCCAACGATTGTGCAGCCGATACCAATGCCCGTCTTTGGACTGCATTTCCACGGGACTGATATCGCGGCTGCGGATACGCCCGCTCATTTCGAAATACCAGTCTTGCGGATCGCGACCTTGCAGATCGAACATGCCGCGTTCCGCGACAAAGCGCAGCACGTCATCATAAGACGTACCCGGCGCGATCGCGACCTCACCCTCAAAGAAGGACAGATAAGTGCGGTTGGCGGCGACAAGGCGCAGATCGCTATCATAGACGGCGAAGGCCTGCGTAATTGTTTCGACCGCATCCCAAAGGCGGCGCTGCGCGATCATCGCCATCGAATGGGCGTGTTCAAGATCGGTCTTGGCCCGCGTGTTTTCACCCTTGAGCGTTTCCGTTTCAGTGATCGCACGCGCAAGGCCCTGACGTTGTTCAACGATCTGATCCGAGAGCATGCGCGCATGCACCGCCAGTTTCTGGTTGGCAGCAAAAAGTTCGGTCTTTTTCTGCTCCAGCATGCGTTCCGCCGCAAGCCGGCCCCGGCGTTCGTGCGCCAGTTTATCCGCGATAGTCGATTGCATCACGCACCAGTTGCCCCCGAAAGCGTTTCTTCGGGGGCAGATTGGCACAGGTCGGTGAATTTACGATTAATCGCGATGCGATCTGGGCGGCCTTAGCTCTTTGAAAATAATACTAAAATTGCTAGTATTTTCCAGTGCTCAGACTCGTTCAATGGCCAGTGCAATACCTTGCCCGCCGCCGATGCACATGGTGATCAGCGCGCGTTTTCCGCCGGTGCGCTCCAGCGCATGGAGCGCCTTGACGATCAGGATCGCCCCGCTTGCGCCCACCGGATGGCCCAGCGCAATCGCACCGCCATCGGGGTTCACGCGGGCGGGGTCGCGGCCCAGTTCCTTGGATACGGCGAGGGCTTGCGACGCAAAGGCTTCGTTGCTTTCGATCCAGTCGAACTCATCAGCGCTAAGGCCGGTTTTTTCCAGCAAGGCGCGCACGGCGGGGATCGGTCCCAAGCCCATCACCTCGGGTCGCACGCCTGCAATCGCGTAGCCGGTGATTTTCGCGCGCGGGGTGAGGCCCTCTGCGGCGGCGTCCTCGCGCGCGATGATCAGGGCGGCGGCGGCGTCATTGATGCCGCTGGCATTGCCCGCCGTCACGGTGCCGTCTTTCTGGAACACCGGCTTGAGGCCCGCCAGCTTTTCGAGGCTGGTGGATTTGGGGTGCTCGTCGGTATCAAACACAATCGTGCCCTTGCGCGAAGTGATCTCGACCGGCGTGATTTCTTCCTTGAAATGACCAGCGGCGATAGCAGCAGCGGCGCGTTCCTGACTTTGCATTGCAAAGGCGTCTTGTTCTTCGCGGGTGATGTTGCACTCAGATGCCACGTTTTCCGCCGTCACGCCCATATGGCCGGTGCCGAAGGGGCAAGACAGCGCGCCCGTCATCATGTCGACCACTTTCGCATCGCCCATCTTCTGACCAAACCGGGCGGCGGGTAGGATATAGGGCGATTTGCTCATGACTTCGGCACCGCCTGCCAGCGCGAAATCACCATCGCCAAGCATCAACATTTGCGCCGCCGAGACGACTGCCTGCACGCCCGACCCGCACAGGCGGTTGACGTTCATCGCGGGGGTGCCGACCGGAACGCCCGCATTCACAGCAGCGACGCGGCTGACATACATATCGCGCGGTTCAGTGTTGATGATATGGCCAAACACCGTTTGCCCGATCTTCTCGGGGGAAATGCCAGCGCGTGCGATGGCCTCTTTCGAGACGATGGTCGCAAGATCAATCGGAGAAAAGCCGGAGAGCGATCCGCCGAAGGTGCCAATTGGCGTGCGGGTGGCGGACAGAATGACGATGCCGGTCATGAAGGGCTCCTGTGTTTAGGTTGGCGTCACGGTAGGCCCTGCGCGCGCATCCGGCCAGAGGGGGAGCACGAAAATGACGGCACGTTACGGCGTGGATCGC
>JAFGWK010000211.1 GCA_016937195.1 Paracoccaceae bacterium
CGGGGATCGGGGCGCGAAATATTGACCGAACTGATCCCGGGCAACTTCTCTAGCAGCATGGGGATTACCGTATAGTCGGTCTTGGCCTCGTATAGGAACAAAGGCACCATCAGCACGATCGACCAGATCAACACCTTGCTCAGCGCCGCAAACGCCTCGCGTGAGCGGATATAGGCCCGCCCCATCAAATACCCACCCAGAAACTCGACCCCCAGCGACCCCGCCTGCTGGACCATACGGTCTGGGTTGTTCACCGCAAGCGCCACCACGATCCAGCCAAAATGGCCCAAAAACAGCCAATCCACCATTAGGATCGGGCCAAAACGCCCTGAAAACAAACCGTAAAGTAAAGGGATGATCATGATGATCAACTCTACCCGCAACCCCGTCATCGCAAGTGAGCCGATACGAAACTCCACCGGGATAAGGATCGTGAGGATCATGATCAGCACTGGTAGCGGCAGCTTCGAAGCGGCCAACGCAGCATCGTTCAAAGCTGAACGCGGGCCTCCCAACGGGGCCACATCTTTGCGCGCGGGGGCGCGTTGCTGGCGCGAAGTCGCGCCCGCGCGCAGCATCACAGCGTCCCCACGACCGCAGGGCCAGTGGCATCAAGTTCCAGCTGCTCCACTTCGCCATGGAAACTGTCTTTGACACCAAACGGGTTGCCTAGCGCCAATCCCCAATACTCCATCGGGCGGGTTTCGCCCGAAACCGAGCCCTGCCCGATCAGCGCGCCATCACCATAGACCTCAAAACGGCTTTTCGCGGCGTCATATTCAAAGCTCACGTCATGCCACTTGCCGTCATAAAGCGGAATTCTCTTGGTGCGCAAAAACAGGCGATGGCCGTTGGCGGGCCAGAATTCGACGCTGAAAGTGCCCCGTCCCGTCGCCTTGATGATCAGGGATTGATGAATCCGCACGACCTCGCCCGCCGACTTGTAATCCCCCATGGCGCGCAGCCGCATCGACAGCTTGAACGTGTTCGCCCCAAAGAACGGCGCGATCATCTCGGCGGGCACGTCGATTGCGCCTCCGCCTGCGCCAAATTCCAGCGCGCCCGGAGACAGGGCGATGGTGGACAGAACTTTGGGTTCGGCGCCAACATGCGACACGATCCGCCCGATTTCAGGGTCAAATGTCAGCACACGACTGTCGCGCCGCACCACGATCTGGCCTTGCGCCGCGCGGCTTTGCCCATTTGGCAACATAGCGGTCAGGGTGACGCGATAATGACCCGGGCGCTCAAAGGTGAATGGCACCTTGGCACCCGAGATTTTTTCGGCCTTACCGATCTGCCAGTCGTACGTCACTTTGCTAGGGTCAACACCTTCTGGCAGAACGGTTTTGGCCGCATCAAACAACAGTTTCTGGCCACCCTCCAGCGCAGCACCGATACGCATCACAGGTTGCAATGCGGCCTTGCGCGCCAGCCCGTCCAATTGCGGTGCACCAATCCCCGCCCCCGCCAGCGCGCCGCCGGGAAGATAGTCGAAATTGCGCAGATCGTTGGGTAGTCCGGTGCGTGCAGCGACGAACAGAGAGTCGTAAAAGTTGGGGCGGCTCGGTGAGATATCCTGAATCAGCAGATTGTCCTTCACGCTCCAGTCAGCCTGCCCGAGCGGCCCCGAAATTTCACCCACAACGTTCTTTTCAATCACCACATTACGCGAATCGCGCGCCACCCGTATTTGGGGAATCCATAGCTTGGGATCGGCCTCACTCCCTTGCGAAAACGCGTTATGGACCAATGTATTATTCGCGATCTCGACATGATCGGCTTGCCCCAGCGTGATCCCGTGCAAATGCGCGTTGATGATCACATTGTCGCGGATCGTCACGTTGCGGTAAAACATCTCGTCGCCCGCATTGCCGCGATCCACCAGCTCGTTGCGCATCAAGATGGACTGTGTAAACAGCCCCATGCCTGAATTAAAAATGTTATCCGCAATCACGATATCGCGGCTGGGGCGGGTCGTGCCAGAGGTCCAGAACTGGATCATATCCGAATGATCAGCCAATAGGGCCGCGCGCAGAAAATCATGCATATGATTGCCGGTGATGCGCACGCGCTCGACCTGCGCAAAGTTCATCCCGTCCACGCGCATGTCATGAATATCATTGCCCATCACCGAGACATCAACGCAATCGTTTACAAGCAAGCCCCTGAAAAAACGTCGAAACTCATTGTTCTCGATATGCAGGCCGCTGGATGCCCGCAGCGCAAGACCAAAGGCCGTGGGCAGTGGGTTATGTTCGGGCGAGCCCGCTGTCGGAGGGGCCAGATCGCCATCAAAAACCGAGTTCTTGATGGTCACATCGCGCGCGGTGAACACTTGAAACGGGCGCAGGTTGGCTTTGTCATTGGGCTGATAGTCGTAGTCAAACAGCAGATCGTCGAAGACCAGATGACTGACCTCGCGCAGGTCCATCCGTTCGACACGGGCAGGATGCGCTGAATCACTTGAACGAAAGGTGATGGGATTGCCTTCGTCGCCTGCCAGCTTTGACAGGGTCAAAGCGGGGTAGTCGCCAGGTTCAAGCGCAAGCACATCACCGGGTGCAAGCTGGTCTATAATGTTGCTCAGCGCCACTGCGCCGTTCACCGACCAATCGCGTGCCTGCGCTGGGGCAACCAGCGCCATAGCCATCACGCAACCTAAAACGCCACGCCGGAAAACGCGCGCAGTCAGCCCAAAACCGTGCATCTCATGTCGCATATCATTTCGCCTGTCGCGGCCACGTTCAGCGCGGCTCTGCTTGCTGCTTGTGTCGGTGAGGGTAGGCCCTCAAGAAAGAGTTAAACAAGGAAAACGAGGCAAATTAAGGGCGGCAGCGCGGCGATAAGTGGCTATTTGGCACTGTTTCACAGATGTCCGAACAGGGCTTGGCGCAGCATCCAGCCCATCCGCGCCAACCGCAGCCGCGCCAGCGTCAGCAACGCGCGCACCCGCTCGCGGTTATCGCGCAGATCAGGGTGGCGCAGGACTTTCGGAATATGAACGAGGATCGACAGCGGCATCAGCAACGCCTTGCCCGCCCATCTCAGACGCTCCAACGGGGCCGATCCGTTCACGCCGAACCCCTCCTCGCTTAGCCGCCGCCATTTGCGCGCGAGCGCGGCCCAATCCTGACGCGACGGGTGACCCACCCGCAGCCCCTCGGCATAGACCAGCTTATAGCCCTTGGCGGTCGCACGGCGGCACCAGTCGAGGTCTTCGGACAGCCCCGCAATGAACGGCCCAGTGCCCTGATATACATCGCGCCGCGTCAGCAGATTGCCAGTGCCCGAAAAGCCCTTTTCTTCAATGTAGCGGCGGAAATCAAAGGCAAAGACCGTCTCGAACGCCTCCGCGCCCGAGCGCGGTGGCGGGGTTTCGTCAAACACCGCCACATGCCCGCCCACCAGATCGCCACGCGCCATTACGGCAAACGCCGTTTCAATCCAATCGGGCGCGGCGACGCAATCGCTGTCGATGAAAAACAACCGCTCGGCCGTCGTTTCGGCCACGCCGCGATTGCGCGCTTCGGCGGCGCCCTTTTTCGTCTCGGTGACGATACGCAGCTCGGGAAAGGCCGCGCGCACCGGGGCCAGATCGACAGTCGAGTTATTATCGACCACGATCAGTTCGCAGCGCGCATCGATCTGGGGCGCCAGCACTTCAAGGCAGCGGATCAGACGCGCCACATCGTTGTAATGGGGGATGATGATAGCAGCTTCAACCACGGATGCTCTCCAGCAGTTTCAGCAGCGCCGTGTCATAGGCCCCAAGCCGCACCAGCCCCTTGGC
>JAFGWK010000212.1 GCA_016937195.1 Paracoccaceae bacterium
ATCGAGTTCCCGCGTGTGGCCAGCAAGCTGGCGATGATGGCTGTCGAAACGATGATTGCGCGCCAGCTCACCTATTTCTCGGCTTGGGAAAAGGATCACGGCCATCGCTGCGATCTTGAGGCGGGCATGGCGAAGCTGCTGGGGGCGCGAGTCGCTTGGGCGGCCGCCGATAACGCGCTGCAGATCCATGGCGGCAACGGGTTCGCGCTGGAATATCAGATCTCGCGCATCCTCTGTGACGCGCGTATCCTCAATATTTTCGAGGGTGCCGCCGAAATTCAGGCGCAGGTCATCGCGCGCCGCCTGCTCGGCTAAGGCCGTTTGATTCAAATATTCAAGGCGGCATCCCTGTGGTGCCGCCTTTTTCATGGGTGGCAACTCAGCCACAAGTGAGTGCCCGGCGCGCGAGGGCAAGCTTGACTTCACCCCCGCCCTCCCCAATTCACTCCTGACCACTCACTTTAGGAGGGCCGTATGCCCCGCACGATCCTCGTCACCGGTATCACCGGGTTCATCGCTAAGAAGATCGCTTATGATCTGCTAGCGCGCGGCGACACAGTGCGCGGCACGTTGCGCAAATCCGGGCGCAGCCAGGAAGTACGCGCAGCGCTTGCCGGCTTGCCGCCCGAGGCCTTGTCGCGCCTTAGCTTTGTTGAGGCCGATCTGATGACCGATCGCGGTTGGGCCGAGGCGATGGGCGGCGTGGATGGCGTGATGCACACGGCCTCGCCTTTTCCCCTCAGCAAGCCCAAAGATGAGATGCAGATTATCGGCCCGGCGGTTGAGGGCACCAAACGTGTGCTCAAAGCGGCGCATAAGGCGGGCGTGACGCGCATTGTGCTGACCTCCTCGATGGAAGCAGTGATGCACGGCGTGACCTCGAACCCGATGACCGAGGCCGATTGGTCCAACCCCGAGGCCCCGACCTGTAGCGCCTATACGCGCTCGAAAATCTTTGCCGAACGCGCCGCTTGGGACTTTGTCAAAACCCATCCCGAAATACAGCTAACTGTGATCAACCCCGGTCTGGTTTGCGGCACGCCGATGGATAAGCACACCGGATCTTCGGTCGCGGTGGTTGAACGGTTGCTGTCGGGGCGTGACCCGATGCAGCCTGATCTGGACTTGCCGATCGTGGATGTCGCCGATGTCTCGGCCTGTCATATCGCTGCGTTGGATAGCCCCGAAGCGATCAACAAGCGCTATATTTGCGCCGAAAGTTTCGCCAATTTCCGCGATCTTGCGGCAGCCCTTCAGGCGAACTTCCCCGACCGCAAAATCTCGCAGCGACTGGCCCCCAAATTCGTGCTCAAACTTCTGGCACTGTTTGACGCACAAATCGCGCTTATCCTGCCGATGATTGGCAAGAAGATGCATCTGAGCCATGCCGCCGCGACCGAAGATCTGGGCGTCACATTCACCCCTGCCGATGAGGCCGTTATCCGCACCGCGCGTTTCCTCGCCGCGAAATGAGGCTTGCACGCCAACCGGATGCGCGCCAATTCTGCGCCTGAACAAGGAGAACGCAGATGATCCGGGATGCCAAGCCAGACGACGCCGTAGCAATAGCTGAAATCTATAATGACGCTGTGCGCAACACGACGGCGATCTGGAACGAGATCGAGGTGGATGCGCAAAACCGTCGTAACTGGATCGCGGAGCGTCAGGGCTCGGGCTATCCGGTGCTGGTCTGGGATCAGGGTGGCAAAGCGGTCGGCTATGCCAGTTTCGGCCCGTTTCGCCCCCATGATGGGTATCACCTAAGCGTCGAGCATTCGGTCTATGTCCACCGGGATCACCGTGCGGGCGGCAAGGGCGCGCAAATGATGGAGGCGCTGATTGCCCGCGCGCGCAAGAGCGGGTTTCACGTGATGATCGCGGCGGTTGATGCGGCCAACACCGGGTCAGTGCGCCTGCATGAGCGACTTGGCTTTGCCCATGTCGGGATGATGCCGCAGGTGGGCAAGAAATTCGGGCGTTGGCTGGATCTAGCGCTGTTGCAACTGGTGCTGGACGACCGCGCTCAGCCCTGACGGGCCAGCAGGTCGACCAATCGGTTGCGCGCCTCTGGCAACGGGCGATTGCCCAGATCGGGGGCCATCCGTTCGCCCAGAAAAAATCCGGTCAGGCGCAAGCCTTGGGAAATCTCGGCCCCCGAGGCAGGCCCCTGCCCCAGCAGGAACAGCGGCAGATGCAGCAGCTTGGGCGCCCATTCGCCTGCCGCCTCACGGCTGACCGCCCGCCCAGTGCGCGGACTGACATAGGCCAGATCATCGCGCGTTCTGGTGACAGCGCATTGGCTTAGATCCAGACCGTAGCCCATCTCTTCGAGCAGCCCCATCTCCCAGCGCAGATACTCGGCTGCCCAGTCGCCACCCTCAACAAACAGATCAAACAGCGCCTCGGAGGCCGCGAAAACACGCATATGCGCCTCGCGTTCGGGCAGGGTAAAGCGCAGCAGCGCGCAGGTCGCATTCAGCCCCGCCAGCGCCAGACGATCCGTCAGGATCACCGCGCGACTTTGCAACGGCTCGATTGTGAAGCTGCCCAGATGATCCTCAAGCCGTGCGCGCCACGACGCCGAAACGCGATTGCCCGGCTGCAATATTCCCACCATCTTGCGCGACGCCCCACCGCGCACCACTCCTGCGTGACGGCCGTGATCAGCGGTGAACAGCTCGACGATCATCGAGTTTTCACCATGCGGGCGCGCAGACAGAATGGTACCGTGATCTTGCCAATCCATGGCGCGACTATCGAATGCGTGACGTTGCGGCGCAAGCAGCTTCGTGAATTGCCTGTGTGGCAAAGCTCAGCCTAGTTTGCGACCATGACACGTATATCCCAATCCCTCGCTCTGCTCATATTCCTCTGTGAAGTCATTGCCTTCGCGGCAAGCTTCAGCACGAATATGGCGGCCCATCCCCATGCGGCTGTGCCGTTGGGCATTCTGTGGCTGATGGCACGCTATTTCACGATCTGGACCAATACGCTGGTCGGGATTTTGTTTGGTGTGATGGTCTGGCGCAAGCGGATGTTGCCCCCGGCTTTGCTTGGCGCGCTGACGCTGTGGATCATCATCGTGGGCGCGGTCTATAACCTGCTGCTGGCGGGGGATGCGTCCCTACACGGGCTCGATTGGCTGGAGAACTTCCTATTTCACACCGCCGCGCCGATCTTGCTGCCGATCTGGTGGCTGCTTTTCGCGCCAAAGCGTGCGCTGCAATGGCGTGACGCGGGGCTGTGGTTGCTCTGGCCCGCGATCTATCTGGTTTATGCGGTGTTCCGGGGCATCGAGACAGGGTTTTACCCGTATTTCTTTCTCAATCTCACACAGCTCGGCTGGAACGGGCTGGCCATTTGGTGCGCGCAATTCGTTATCGCGTTTTGGCTGGGCGGGCTCGTGATAATCGCACTGGGACGTGGGATGGGACTTTTGCGGCTTAGTCGCTAAGCCCCTCTTCATCCAGCAATGTGCGCCCGTCGCGACTTTCGATCTCGATCACCCAGAGGTCAGGGTCAAAGCCGCGCTGTTTGGCAATGCTTGCATCGACCTCGGCCTCGGGGCCATCGTGCAACTGCATCCAGACGCTCGCCCCCGTCATCAGATCGGTACGCCGTTCGTAGCTTTGAGCCGTGCCGTCAAGACGCGCGCATTTCACCAGAACCGCGCCCGAACTTTGTTGCCCATGCGCGGTCACATAGGCCGGGATATTGGCCAGTTCCAGCCGCTTGAGATAGGCGCGCACCCACAGATCCGTCGTGAGACGCGCCGCCATCTCAGTTGCCGTCCTTGAAATCGAGCCCCATTTCGGAATAGCGCTCGGCATCGTCCAGCCAGTTGGGGCGCACCTTGATCTGCAAGAACAGATGTACGGGACGGTCGAGGAATTCGATCAACTCCATCCGCGCCGCCTTGGAGATCGATTTGATCGTCTCGCCCTTGTGGCCAAGAATGATCCCCTTGTGACCATCGTGCGCGACATAGATCAACTGGTCGATCCGCACCGAGCCATCCTCGCGCTCTTCCCAGTTCTCGGTCTCGACGGTGAGCTGATAGGGCAGCTCTTCATGCAGCCGCAGCGTCAGCTTTTCGCGGGTGATCTCCGAGGCGATCATGCGCAGCGGTAGGTCGGCGATCTGGTCTTCGGGATAGAGCCACGGCCCCTCGGGCATTTCACCTGCCAGCCATTCCTTGAGGTCGGCCACGCCATGGCCGCGCTCGGCAGATATCATGAAGGTCTTGGCGAACTCGAACTTTTCATTGAGTTGCGCCGCCAAACCCAGCAGCGTCTCGGATTTCACCTTGTCGATCTTGTTGATCGCCAGCGCCACGCGCAGACCTTCGCGCTCTTTGAGCGCTTCCAGAATGGCCTTGCCACCCTCGGTCAGGCCACGATGCGCCTCGATCAGCAACACCACGACATCGGCATCGGCTGCCCCGCCCCACGCGGCCTGCACCATCGCGCGGTCCAGTCGGCGGCGCGGGCGGAAAATACCGGGCGTGTCGACGAACACGATCTGGCTTTGCCCCTCCATCGCCACGCCGCGGATGCGCGCGCGCGTGGTTTGCACCTTATGCGTCACGATAGAGACCTTGGCCCCCACCATCGCATTCAGCAGGGTGGATTTTCCGGCGTTGGGCTCTCCGATGAGGGCCACGAATCCGGCGCGTGTTGGGTTACTCATTCGCTCTCCTTCAGCCGCGCCAGCAAAGCCTTGGCAGCGGCCATTTCGCCCTGACGCTTGGAGCCAGCCTGCGCCGTTTCGCGCGCGCCGTTGTCCAACAGGGCTTCAATCGTGAATTTCGGGGCATGATCGGGGCCGGAACGGCCCGTGATCTCATATTTTGGCGGGGCCAGACCGCGCGCCTGCGCCCATTCCTGCAAGGCAGTTTTCGGATCGCGCGCATCTTCTTCGACGGCTTCAAGCCGCTCCCCCCAAAGTCGCAGGATCAGATCGCGCGCCGCCTCAAACCCGGCATCAAGATAGACGGCGGCGATCACCGCCTCCATCGCATCGCCCAGCAACGCCTGCTTGCGCCGCCCGCCGGTCATCATCTCGGATCGGCCCAGCTTAAGCACCGCGCCAAGGTCAATCTGGCGCGCCACATCCGCGCAGGCCTCTTTGCGCACCAGCGCATTGAAACGTGGTGCCATCTGCCCCTCGGACGCGGCACGATCCGCCAGAAACAGTGCTTCTGACATCACCAGCCCCAACACCCGGTCGCCCAAGAATTCAAGGCGCTGGTTGTCGGGCCGCGTGGCCGTGGAAATCGAGGAATGGGTGAGCGCGCGCAGCAAGGTTTCGGGCCGGGAGAAGGTATACCCCAACCGGCCCTGAAAGGCCTTGATATCCGCGCTCAGCTTCAATTGATCGCCTTCAAGAATCGATCCGAACGCCAGGTCCAGAAGTAGAACAGCGAGCGTCCGGCAGACGAGAACATGATCCGATCCGCACGCCCCACGAGGTTGGCTGCGGGCACGTAACCGACACCACCGACCGCTTGCGAGAAACGGCTATCCTCGGAATTGTCGCGGTTGTCACCCATGAAGAAATATTCGCCTTCGGGCACGGTGAAGACCGGAGTATTATTGGCATAGCCGCCATCGGTGATCTTGAGGATTTCGTGGCTCACACCATTGGGCAGCGTTTCAATATAGCGGTGCTTGATGCAGGTATCTCCCTCGCCCACGGGCGCATTGGCGCAGCGCGGCATCAACTGCTGCGGCCCTTGCGGTGCCATCACCTCGGTGAAATCGCCATCGGGTTTTTCTGCCACCGGCTGGCCGTTAATATAGAGCAACCCATTGGTGACCTGAATGGTATCGCCGGGCATCCCGATCAGACGCTTGATAAAGTCGACATCCTTGGTTGGGTGGCGGAACACCACGACATCGCCGCGCGTCGGTGCGCGATCTAAAATGCGTCCCGAAATCGGGCAGGCTGAGAACGGGCAGGAATAGCGCGAATACCCATACGCCATCTTGTTGACGAACAGGAAATCGCCAATCAACAGCGTGTCCTTCATCGAGCCCGAGGGAATCCAGAACGGCTGAAAGAACAGCGTGCGAAACACGCCCGCAATCAGCAGCGCCCAGAAAATCGTCTTTACGGTTTCCCAGATCCCGCCTTCGGTTTTCGTTTTCGCCATCTACCCTGCCCTTATGAATTCTCGCCCTCCTTACCCAGCCTCACGCCCGAGTCAAGAAAGCTTGCGCGCCTCGATCACCACAAAGGCCTGCGCCCAAGGGTGATCATCGGTCAATGTGACATGCACCAGTGCCTCGTAACCCTCTGGCGTCATGGCCGAAAGTCGATCCGCCGCCCAGCCTGTCAGATGCATCACCGGCTGCCCCGTTGGCAGATTTGTGACCGCCATGTCTTTCCACGAAATCCCCATGCGCAGCCCGGTGCCCAGCGCTTTGGAGCAGGCCTCTTTCGCGGCCCAGCGCTTGGCATAAGTGCCCGCAACATCCTTGCGACGTTCGGCCTTGCGCTGCTCGACCTCGGTGAAGACGCGATTGCGGAAACGGTCACCAAAGCGGGCGAGCGTGCGCTCGATCCGCTCGATATTGGCCAGATCCGTGCCTATACCGAGGATCATCCCCGCGCCGCGTCCATCAGTTTGCGCATATGCGTGATCGCGGGGCCAAGCCCACTGAAAATAGCCTCGGCAATCAGGAAGTGCCCGATATTGAGCTCGCGGATCTGCTTCATCGCGGCAATTGGGGTCACCGTGTCATAGGTCAGCCCGTGACCAGCATGCACCTCAAGCCCGAGGCTGTCGGCATAGGCCGCCCCTGCGCGCAGCGCCTCTAACTCAGCATCACGCGCGCCGAAATCGCCTGCATGATGCAGATCGCAGTAATGCCCCGTGTGCAGTTCAATCACTTGCGCACCGATCTTGGCCGAAGCCTCGATTTGCGCGGGATCGTGGCCAATGAACATCGACACGCGAATGCCCGCCTCAACCAACGGGGCGACATAATCGGTCAGGCGCGCCAGATCGCCCGCCACGTCAAGGCCGCCTTCGGTCGTTACCTCTTCGCGCTTTTCGGGCACGATGCAGCAAGCGTGCGGAATATGGCGCAGCGCGATAGTCTGCATTTCGGGCGTCGCGGCCATCTCGAAGTTCAGCGGCACCTTGATGCCCGCCATCAGCGCGTCAATGTCGCCGTCGCGAATATGGCGACGGTCTTCACGCAGATGCGCGGTGATACCATCCGCCCCTGCCTCTTGCGCCATCAGCGCCGCACGCAGCGGATCGGGATAGGAGGAGCCGCGCGCGTTCCGGATCGTTGCGACATGATCGATATTCACGCCAAGGCGCTGGGTTTTGGGCATGGGAGGTCTCCGCGTTCAACTTGGCCAGAGTATGCCCGTCTGCGCGCGCGGGGAAAAGAGCGCGATTGTATCAATATTAGAAGGGGCAGTCTGCGCTGAAGCTGAGGTGAACGCCGCCATCGGGGTGGCGAAAGCGCAGGGATTGCGCGTGCAGCATCAGTCGGGGGAAGTCGCGCGCAGCCCCTTCGGCATAGAGCGGATCGCCAAGGATCGGATGACCCAGCTCGGCCATATGCACGCGCAGTTGATGGCTGCGCCCGGTCAGCGGCATCAGACGGATTCGCGTCGTGCCGTCTTCATGGCGCATCACCCGCCAATCGGTCTGCGCCGCGCGCCCGTTCTCAAAATCGACATGCTGGCGCGGGCGGTTGGGCCAATCGACGCAAAGCGGTAGATCGACCGTGCCTTCCTTTTGCGCCATCTCGCCCCAAAGCCTTGCCTGATATACCTTTTTGGTCTGGCGTTTCTCAAATTGCAGACCCAAGTGGCGCTGCGCATGAGGTGTTAGCGCATAGACCATCACGCCGGAGGTGTCGGTATCGAGACGATGCACCAGCAGCACCTGCGGATAGATCGCCTTGAGGCGGCTCAGCAGACAATCCGCCTTATCCGGCCCTTTGCCAGGCACCGAGAGCAACCCCGCCTGCTTATCGACCACGAGAACTTCGTGATCGGCATGCAGAATGCGCGGGGCGTCTTTGGGCGGATCGTAAACATAGTTCATCGCGCGGGGATGCACCGACAGGCGCGGGCGGTCAAGTCAGGGCAGTTGTTCAGGGCCGGGTTC
>JAFGWK010000213.1 GCA_016937195.1 Paracoccaceae bacterium
GGCGTCGAGATCTCGACCGACTTCAAATAAGGACTGCTTGGCGACATCTCTGCCGCGCTTTAGAGCCGCACCTCAGGGTGCGGCTCTATTAAATTCTACAGACCCGTTTTGAAAAAAATGTCCCAAAGACGCCCAAATTCCGCCACGCCTTATGGCTAGCAAGGGTGAGAAAGCCGACATCGGCTAAGCAAGACGACAAGGATCAGGTAAATGAAAGCGTCCCTCATCAAAGACTGTCGCAATTTCCTGCACAGCGAAGACGGCGCGGTAACGGTAGATTGGGTTGTCCTGACGGCTGCAGTCGTCGGGCTTGGCACTATCGCTGGCGCAGTGGTCTGGAGCAAAACCGGCACTGCCACCGAGCATATCGCAACGTTTATTGGCGAACGCAGCGTCAATACTGGCGTATTCTAATCACCATTTAGCTACGGCCCAATCGTCATTAGCGGGCCATTGCTCGGTCATCTTCTTGCCACGATCAAGTGCAACATAATGGACAAATGCCGAGGATTGTCTTCGGTTTGTATACGGAAGGGTAGAACAATGCGTATGATCTTCGCTCTGTTTCTCGCCGCAGGAATCGGCCTTGCCGTGGTCGCGGTCTACATGGCGCAGGGCCAGATGGCGCAGTTCCAAGCCGAACGCGACCACTACGCCCAATTGCAGAAGAAATTTCCGCGCCTTGCAGATGTCGTCGTCTCCAAGAAAGAGCTGAAATACGGTGAACGCTTTACGCCCCAAGACTTGACCATCGTCAAGGTTCAGGCCAGTGGCGTTCCTAAAGGCGCCTTCAGCACGATTGTCGCCAAACAAGGCACGCCCGAAGCGAAAAACGCAGCCTTTATTGAAGGGGAAACGCGTCCCCGCGCGATGCTGCGCTCAATCGAGCCATTTGAACCTGTCTTAGCACAAAAGGTTACCAATCCGGGCGTGGATGCAGGGATTATGGCGAATCTAGAGCCCAACAAACGTGCATTTACCATTCAGGTGAACGTTGCGACCGGCGTGTCTGGCTTCTTGCGCCCCGGGGACCGCGTTGATGTTTATTGGTCGGGGAAAATCAACGGTGAGCCCGTGACCAAACTCATCCAGCCCGATCTCGATTTGATCGCGATTGATCAAAGCGCGGATGCAGATCGCACGGCCCAGACGCAAATCGCGCGCACGGTAACAGCTCAGGTCAGCCCCGAACAAGTTGCCGCCCTTACGCTGGCGCAATCTACCGGCAACCTGACGCTTTCACTCGTTGGGTCACGCGACACCCAACAAGTCGGCAAGATCGAGATTGATCGCAATCAGCTTTTAGGCATCCAAGAAAAACAAGTTGAGAAGGTCGTGGCCAAGAAGGTTTGCACGATTAAGACACGTAGAGGCAGCGAGGTCATTGAGACCGAGATCCCCTGCACGAACTGACAAACACCCTTGTTTCAGAGGGTTGAGCGAGACCCGTGAGGGTCTCGCTTTTTATATGTGGCAGTTTACCCACATCAAGAACACCGCTCAATGCTTTGATTCTTGCAATAAATTCGGGATTGCGGCATGGTTCGCCGCAATAATGGGCAAAACAGTCCCGAAGCAGACATCAAGATCTGTGGCGTGGCGTGATCGGAGAGGCAGGGTCACAATGGAATTTAGAACACTTATCAAGGCTTGCCTGTTGGGCGCGGCTTTCGGCTTTGGTGCCGTGCCGAGCGTGCAGGCAAATACACTTAAAATTATGTCGGGAACGACGCAAGCTCCGCTGAAAGTGCCGTTGAACCGCGCGGTCGTCGTCGAAAGTGACGTGCCCTTCTCGGAACTGTCGATCGCCAACCCTGGGATCGCGGATGTTCAGACGCTCTCGGACAAGTCAATCTATGTGCTAGGAAAACTGCCCGGGCGCACGACGATGACGATCCTGGGCGAAGGCGGCAAACTGATCTCGAACGTAGATGTTCAGGTCACGCCGGATATTGCGGAATTCAAAGAACGCCTGAAGCAAATCTTGCCGGGCGAGAATATCGACGTGCGCACCGCCAATGACGGGATCGTCCTGTCGGGTACCGTGTCGTCGGCACAAAAGTTGGATCGCGCACTTGATCTGGCGAAACGCTATGCGCCTGACCGGGTATCGAACCTGTTGATGGTGGGCGGCACGCAACAGGTGATGCTCAAGGTTCGCTTCGCCGAAATGCAGCGCTCGGTTTCCAAAAGCCTGGATGCAGCGATTGGCGCCTCGGTCGGAAGCGGCAATGTTTCGATCGGCTTGGGCAACGGCTCAGTTAGCTCTTCGCCAGCAAGCAGCGCAGCTGCCGGTAGCGGCCTTGGCTTTCAACTTTTCAACGGTTCATTTGAATTCAATGCAATGCTGGAAGCGCTTGAATCCAAGGGCGTCGTGCGCACGTTGGCGGAACCGAATCTGACTGCGCTATCGGGCCAAACCGCTGATTTCCTTGCGGGCGGCGAATATCCGATTCCGGTGATGAACAATGGCGACATTTCGATCCAGTACAAGCCCTTCGGTGTCGAAATGTCCTTCACTCCGCGCGTGATCGACGGCGATGTCATCAACCTTGAGATCGGCGCCGCAGTTTCGTCAATTGACACAGCCAACGGTTATACCAGTGGTAATGGGTTCAACGTCAGCGCCTTCAAAAAGCGTTCTACCTCGACCACGGTTGAGATGCGCGATGGCGAAAGCTTTGCGATTGCGGGCCTGCTGCAAGACGATTTCAATGATCTTAACGGGCAGGTTCCATGGCTTGGTGATGTGCCGATCTTGGGCGCCTTGTTCCGCTCGGCCGAATTTGAACGCAAGCAAACGGAGCTGGTCATCATCGTAACGCCCCATCTGGTGTCGCCAGTCAGAGGGCAAGCTCTCTCGCTACCCACGGACCGGGTCAAGCCCCCAACCGAATCCCAGCTGTTTCTCTATGGCAAGGTGCAGGGCAAGTCGCGCAAGCCAACCAAGGGGCCTGCGGCAGAAGTTGCCAAGCAGGATTTTTCCGGCTCCTATGGCTATGTGATGGAGTAAGCGATGAACAGACAGGGGCAAAAAATGCGCAACATGGCGCTTATCCTGACGACAGGCCTGGCATTGGCCGCCTGTTCCGAAGGCACCCGTATGCTGAATTCGGAGGCTGGAGCTGAGCTTGCAGCCGCGCAGAACGGCTTTGGATCGACGACGAACCATAACCTTGCGGTTATGACTGGCGATCAGTCCTACGCGATCAACCTGACGAAGAAATTCGCGGCCGACGTACCAAATACGGTGCATTTCGCCTTCAATTCGTCGGTGCTTGAGCCTCAGGCGCAGCAAATTTTGCTGCAACAAGCAGATTGGATCAAGCAATTCCCCGAAGTGCGCTTCCGCGTCTATGGGCATACGGATCTGGTCGGCTCGAACGCCTATAACAAGGCGCTCGGTCTGCGTCGGGCGCGCGCTGTGGTCAACTTCCTCGTCGCGCAGGGCATTTCGCGCCATCGCCTAGAGGCCGTGGTCTCCTTTGGCGAGACGCAACCTCTGGTCTATACTCCGGCACCGAACGAACAGAACCGCCGCACGGTCACTGAAGTGTCGGGCTTTGTCAAAGGGGGCAAACCGATCCCGCTTGATGGCAAATATGCCGAGGTGATCTATCGCGAGTACGTAGATTCTGCCACCGCCAAGCCCAATATCAAGGCGAAGACGGCTGCCGCAGGCTCGAGCGGCTGATCACAATTCGAGAACAATCGACATGACTGGAAAGGCGAGCTTGGCAACAAAGCTCGCCTTTCTTCTTTATCGTCGCGCAAAACCCCACAATTGAAACAGTCTGGCCCCAATCTCGACATGATTAGGTAACAGATTGATCCTCAGCAGAAAAAGCGTGGCACGAGTCGTGCCGGGTTTTGTGTTGGATCAAGGGGCAAAACGACCTCGACCCCGCGGACCCGCTGAGAAAAGGACAGAGGCAATGAGTGCAGCAGTTTTGATGACCCCGGAGCCAGCGCCGATTCAGGCCTGCACCGTTTCGCGTGACGTCGCGAATTTCGACCTTCTGATCGAGGATATGGAAACCGAGCTTGGTGAAAGCTGGGGCGATCTTAGCTTTGATGAGGCGGTAATTTTTCTGGGGCAGCCAGATGCCGAGAACCTCGAATTCATCGCAATCGCTGTGGATGGCGACGATGAAGAAGAGCTGGCGAAAATCTCGGGAATTATCACGACTGCAAAAGAAAACGGCATCCGCGTGATCTTGATCGCCGAGGAAGTCAGCCCGATCGCACTGCACCAACTGTTGCGCCTTGGCGCAGATGATTTCGTCCCCTATCCGCTGCCCGAAGGCGCGTTGCATGATGCTATCGAACGCTTGGGCGAAAGCGATATTCCCGAGCTGCCACCCCAAGCTGCCAACCCAGCCTATCAGAACGGCGGCGGTCGTGATGGCGTGGTTTTCGCGGTACACGGGTTGTCTGGCGGCGTTGGCTCGACCACCTTTGCAGTGAACCTTGCTTGGGAAATGGCGACGATTCATGACGGCGACAAGAAGGCCACCCATCCTTCGCCGCGCGTCTGCTTGCTTGATCTTGATCTGCAATACGGTGCGACGGCTACCTACCTGGATCTACCGCGCCGCGAAGTGATTTACGAGTTGCTCAGCGACACCGAGCATATGGATGCCGACAGCTTCCGTCAGGCGCTTCTGAGCTATAACGATAAACTCAACGTGATGACTGCGCCGGCGGACATGCTGCCCCTTGATCTGATCACGGGAGAGGATGTCGAGCGTCTGATCGAGGCTGCACGTGCACAATTTGATTTTGTTGTAATCGACATGCCCTCGACCGTGGTAAGCTGGACTGAGACGGTTCTGACCAAGGCGCAAATCTATTTCGCGATGCTCGAACTGGACATGCGTTCGGCGCAGAACGTGCTGCGCTTGATGCGCGCGCTCAAGGCCGAGGGCCTTCCGATTGAGAAGCTGCGCTACGTGCTGAACCGGGCGCCAAAATTCACAGATCTCAACGGTAAAGCGCGCGTCAAGCGGCTTGCCGAGAGCCTTGATATTTCAATCGAGCTGCAGCTGTCCGAAGGTGGCAAAGCGATTACGCAGGCCAATGACCACGGTCTTCCTCTTGCACTGTCGGCCGCGAAATGTCCGTTGCGCAAAGAAATTCAGAAACTTGCAGGCTCACTGGTCGAACTCGGCGAGGCCGCGGAAGCGGTCGCCTGATAGAAAGGAGCGGGTGACATGTTCTCACGCTACAAAAAAGAATCGCTTTCGAAATCAGTGGCCCCTCCCCCGAAGCCCAGCGTCGATTCCTCGGCGAAACTCTCGGTGCGCAAGCCACTACCAGTCGCCAAGGCCGCCGCCCCTGCCGCGACCGTTGACAAAGAGAAGAAGCGCAAGCTGCGGATGCAGGAACTCAAGGTTGAGATGCACAAGCGTCTTCTTGAGAACCTGAACCTGGCCGCGCTTGAACATGCCTCTGAGTCAGACCTCAAAGCTGAGATCGCCGACATCACGTCTGAGGCGATGGTCGAAATGTCGGTCGCGCTCAATTCTCAGGATCGTCAGATCCTCAATCAAGAACTGTATGACGAAGTGATGGGCCTTGGCCCGCTCGAGCCACTTTTGAAGGACGAAACGGTCAACGATATTCTAGTCAACGGCCCGCAACAGATTTTCGTCGAGCGCAACGGCAAACTGGAACTCAGCGAAATCACCTTCAAGGACGAACCGCACCTGCTGCGCATCATCGACAAAATCGTGTCGGCGGTAGGACGGCGTGTGGATGAATCCAACCCTTACGTTGACGCTCGTCTTGCCGATGGCTCACGCTTCAACGCGATGGTGCCCCCGGTTGCGGTGGACGGTTCGCTGGTCTCGATTCGTAAGTTCAAAAAAGACAAGCTCGCAATCGACGATCTGGTGCAATTTGGCGCCTTTACCGAAGAAATGGCAGCCTATCTGCAAGCCGCTGTATCAACGCGCCTGAATGTCATCGTCTCAGGTGGTACGGGCTCGGGTAAAACGACCACGCTGAACGCGCTATCATCGTTCATCGACAACTCGGAACGCATCCTGACAATCGAGGATACAGCCGAACTTCAACTGCAACAGATCCACGTGGGCAGAATGGAAAGCCGTCCGCCCAACGTCGAAGGCAAAGGCGCAGTCACCCAGCGCGACTGTCTGCGCAACGCGCTGCGGATGCGTCCCGACCGGATCATCGTGGGCGAAACGCGTGGCGAGGAAGTCATCGACATGCTGCAAGCCATGAACACAGGTCACGACGGGTCGATGACCACGATTCACGCGAACTCCGCGCGCGATGGTGTCTCGCGTCTGGAAAACATGATCGCGATGTCGGGGATTGAGATGCCGATGAAGGCGATGCGCAGCCAGATCGCCTCGGCTGTGAACCTGATCGTGCAGGCCTCACGTCTGCAAGACGGCTCGCGTCGAATGACCTCAATCACCGAGGTGACAGGCATGGAAGGCGATGTGATCTCGATGCAAGAGGTGTTCCGCTACGAACGCCTTGGTCTGGACCCTGATGGCAAAATCATTGGGCGTTTCACCCCAACCGGCGTGCGCTCGCACTATTCGGACCGCTTCAAGCAGTGGGGCTATGATCTGCCTGCCTCGATCTACGAACCCGTTCAGGACTGAGGATCGTCACAATGATTTCCATGACCCCCATTATCTATCTCTTGATCTTCGTCGCAGTTTTGCTCTTGGTCGAAGGCCTGTACTTGATGGTCTTTGGCAAGTCGATCTCGCTCAATAAGCGGGTTAATCGACGTCTGGAGATGCTTGAAAAAGGCGAGCGGCGCGACGAGGTGCTTGAACGGTTGCGCAAAGAAGCAAACCAGCACCAAAGGGCGCGGTCAATCCCGCTTTATTCGATCCTTGCGACCAAAGCTCAAAAGGCCAATATCGCCTTCTCTCCAAAGGCACTGGTCGCAATCATGATCGGAGCCACGTTCATTGCCTTCGCCGCACTGTCCGTCGCCTCAAGTGCGGGCATCTATATCCGCGTCGCCCTGTCACTGGGCATGGGCGTGGGTGGGGTATATTTTTGGGTTCACTCAAAAGCCAAAAAACGCATGAAACTGTGTGAAGAACAGCTACCCGACGCAGTTGAACTGATGGTCCGCAGCTTGCGCGTGGGACATCCCTTGGCATCGGCGATCCAATCGGTTGCGCGCGAAATTCCCGACCCGATGGGAACGGAATTCGGCATCATTGCCGATGAGGCCGCTTATGGACGTAACGTTGCCGATGCGATCTCCGAGATGGCCGAGCGTCTGGACATTCAGGATTTGCGCTTTCTTGCAGTTGCCGTATCGATCCAGCAAAGCTCGGGGGGGAACCTCGCAGAGGTTCTCGATGGTCTGTCCAAAGTCATTCGTTCGCGCTTCAAGCTGATGCGCCGCGTTAGCGCGATTACCGCAGAACCGCGTTGGTCAGGTATCTTCCTATCGTCCTTCCCGGTCGTCATCATGGTGATCATTCAAATCGTGTCGCCCCATTATTACGACCAAGTTAAGGACACCCCGGCTTTCATCCCAATGGCGATCGTCGTTTTCATCCTTCTGGGGGCAAACGTGCTCTTCATGAAGATCATGACTACAATCAGGGTCTAAGAGGCACCTCATGGATTTCGCAGCTATTAACGCAAAACTCGTCGAAATGCTTGGTCCGATGGGACCATTGCTTGCGCTTGTGGGCGTCGCCGCACTGCTTGTACTGGCTGCGCTGCCCGCCCTTTTGAAGAAACGTCAGGATCCCTACGAAAAGCTGCGCCTAAGCCGCACGGGCTCCAGTCCTCGTGCCAGCGCATCGGGCGGTGATCAAAAGCTGCGCGATACCGGTTCGGACAAGCTGGATAAATACGCGTCGTTCCTTGAACCAAAAAGCGCTGAAGAACTGTCGGAGTCAAAGAAATGGCTGCAACGCGCGGGCTATCGTGGCCCTGACGCGGTGCGCAATTTCCACGCCGCACAATTTGCTGCTGGCCTGTGTCTGCTCGCTCTGGGCGTGATCTATGTGTTGATCGCCAACTCCTCAAGCGAGCAAGGCCTCAGCTCGACGATGATGATCGTCGCCATTCTGCTGCCCGGCGCGGCAGGGTATTATGCGCCCAAATATTGGGTCGACAAGCGGGTTACAGCGCGCACGAATGAAATTCAGGATGGCTTTCCAGATGCGTTGGATATGCTGCTGGTCTGCGTCGAGGCGGGTCAGTCTCTTGACCAAGGGATCATCCGGGTCTCCAAAGAGTTGCGCAAATCCTACCCCGCCATGGCTGAAGAGTTCGCAATGGTCGCCCATGAGATCAAAGCTGGTCTGGACAAAACCAACGTGTTGCGTCGCTTTGGAGAGCGGTCGGGCGTGGCCGATATCGCGAGCTTCGTGACCGTGATGATCCAGTCGCAACAATTCGGGACATCAATCGCCGAAGCCCTGCGATTGTACTCCGCCGATATGCGTGACAAGCGCGTGATGCGCGCCGAAGAGGCCGCAAACAAAATCCCGACCAAAATGACACTTGGCACAATGATGTTTACCGTGCCGCCACTTTTGATCATTCTTGTCGGCCCGTCCGTCTATGGTATGATGGAGAACTTCAGCAAAATGGGCATGTAACGCATGATCTTAAGGCCGCGCGGCACTGTTTCCGCTGCACTCTTAGTCCTCGCTCTGGCCGCCTGTTCTACGGGCGGCCTTTCGGGTGAAAAGGACGGAGCCTTCGCCCCAGGCACAAAACCGGGCGCCGAGGCGGTAGACGGTCTGACCGTCGGGCATCGCCTGATGGCTGCGGGCGAATATGAATTGGCGCTGCGCGCCTATTACCGGGCTGCTGGAACACAGGGTGCGACCGTGGATGTGTTGTCTGCGATCGGATCGGCGGATCTCAAGCTTGGACGGCTCAATCAGGCAGAACAGATGCTGCGGCGTGCCGTTGAAACCGACGAAACCTTTGTTCCCGCTTGGAATAACCTTGGCGTTGTGCTGATGGATCGCGGTAAATATGGCGAAGCCTCACGCGTATTCCATACCGCCTATGCGCTGGACAGTGGCCAATCGGACGCGATACGGCAAAACCTGCGTCTCGCGCTCGCAAAAATGAAAAAACCGAGTTACGCTCCGTCTCAGGATGAACAGTTCAAACTCGTTCGGCGCGGGGTGGGCGACTACCTTTTGCTGACAAAGAACTGAGGCTCGAGCAAAAAGGACGCAGAAACATGCGCCACCCGATACTTTTAGCAGCTCTTGCGGGCTGTGCTATCACGACCCTCTCAGGTTGCATGGGCAATAACAGCGATGCAGAAGTCGCGAGCGCCATGAAAAGCGTGAACGCCATCGACGATTCCAACTTGTCGAACATCATGTTGACCGTGGGCGACCCGAACGAGGCGGTGAACTACTTTGCCCGCACCGCCAAGGAAAACCCCGACCGGATCGACATTCGCCGTGGTTTGGCAAAATCGCTGGTGCGCGCGGACAAACCCGATGAGGCGGTCAAGGTTTGGCAGCATGTTCTAACCATGCCCGGCGCTACGGATGAAGATAAAGTGTTGCTCGCCGATGCACAGATCCGTGCCAATGACTGGTCGGGCGCAAAGAAAACTTTGAACTCAGTCCCCCCAACCGTCGAGACCTATGATCGCTATCGTCTTGAGGCGATGGTGGCCGATAGCGAAAAGCAGTGGAAGAAAGCCGATAGTTTTTATGAAACGGCGGCCGGGCTGACAACGACCCCCTCGGGTATCTACAATAACTGGGGCTTTTCAAAGCTGACGCGCGGCGATGCGGCGGGGGCTGAAAAGCTGTTCAAAGAAGCTTTGACCTACGATCCTGATCGCTTCACCACCAAGAACAACCTTGTTTTGGCGCGTGCAAGTCAAGGCAAGTACGAGCTTCCCGTGATCGCGATGACGCAATCTGAACGTGCTCAACTGCTTTATACGGCGGGGCTTGCGGCGGTAAAGCGCGGCGATGTGACGATGGGCAAGACCCTGTTGCAGGACGCGATTGAGACCAACCCGCAATACTTCGCGCAAGCTGACAGGGCGCTTAAGGCGCTGGATCAGGGCACACCGGGCACGATCAAAGGCTAAGACATGCTTCACCTTACTATGCCCCAAGCCGCGCTCGCATTTCTGGTGTTAATCACCCCGATCTGCGCATGGGTTGTCTATACCGACCTGAAATACATGAAAATTCGCAATAAAGCGGTCTATGCGCTGCTGGCGGTTTTCGCGGTTGCAGGGCCGTTCGTGCTACCGCTTGATGTCTTTGCGTGGCGCTGGGTGAATGCACTGGCGATCTTTGCGCTGGGATATATCCTCAACCAGATCGCACATTTCGGGGCGGGAGATGCAAAATTCGCTGCCGCTGCGGCCCCTTATTTCGCGACCGGTTCCGATCATATCCTATTGACGGTGATGTTGCTCACGGCGTTCTTGTTGGCCGCATTCACCGCCCACCGGATTGCCCGGTCAATCCCGGCCCTGCGCGCCCTCGCCCCCGATTGGGTCAGCTGGACGCGCAAGGATTTTCCAATGGGACTGGCCTTGGTGGGAACGCTTTGGGCCTACTTGCTGATTATCGCGCTTGCAAACTAAGCGCGATAATCACGATTTGGGCGCCACCGGTTTCAGCAAGATATAAATCTGATTGCGTGACACCTGATCAAAGGTCCACCCCTCGGCAAGGGCTGCTTTCAAGATATCGTTGCGGCGGGTTTCATCTGTCGGGCACAGCGGCACAAGCACGTAATCCGCATTCTCTAACCCGGGCGCACCCGCATAATACCAAGGCGCACCACCCTCAACGGGCTTAAAGTCGCCATACAGCCAAAGCGCCGAGAACAGATCAGCGACCAACACACTTTTGCCGCTCAAGCCTTGCTGCATCAAATCATCGGCCGCGGTTTCAAACCACGCGTTAAAGCCTGCACTCATGCTACAGCTTGGCAAAGCCTCACCATTGAAGACGAACGGATCATAGGCCGAGGCTTCTTCAGCGGCATCGGCATCTTTTTTGGATCTGTAGCTGTCTGCATAGGCTTCATAAGGGGCGCCGGGCCCATCCTCTGGCACGGTCACCAGCGCACGATAAAGGCGCGGCGCACTGACAAGCACATCCTGCCCCTGCTTGGCGCGCGACAATAGCGGCACCTGATTGGGCCGTTCGTCCGCGATAAGGCGCAGCGGGCTCCAGGTCATATTCAGCACCGTTGGCAGGCTTAGCGCCAGCATGATCACGCCGCTCACCAGCAGGGCTTGGCGCAAAGGCCAGCCGACACTGTTGGTGATGCCCATCGCGGGACGCACACCAATGGCCAGCAGACCAACCATAACCAACCATTTCGGATCGTTTCCATAGTTCTGGTAGGTGATGTAGACAAAGGCTGGCGCAAGCAGCAATAGCACCAAGCCTTCGATTTTACGCCCCGACTGGCGCAAGAAAATCACCGTCGCAAGCAAAGCCAACGATCCGCCAAGATAGGCGGGCGAGGCGATAACCCCGGTAAGCGGCTCTCCCGGCGCGGCCCGCGTGGTCGAGTTGGCAACCGAGAGCAAATCGCGCAGATATGCCGCCCAATACTCCACACCCAACCAAGCGGTCATCAGCGCCATCACCGCAAGGCCGACGATCAGCGCCGACAGGATCGCCCTAAAGTCGCGGCGCAGCAAAAGCGCCAACAGCACTGCCGGGAACAACGCCGCCGCATAGGTGATCTTGACGGTCAGCATCAACGCAAACGCAAGCCCGATCAACGCTCCGTCCAGCCAAGGGCGACGCGGCCCCAGCGGTTCAAGCATCGCAAGCGGGATCGCGATATAAGCCAGCGCCCAAGCCCAGCGATTGTAATGCATCGACAGGGAAATGGCGGCATTGGCTTCGCCATGCACCAGCGCAAGGATCATCGTGATCGTAAAGCCCGTATAGGCCCAAGCGGTCCAACCCGTAAATCGCGTCAACGCGACACGCAGGATCGGGCCGATCAGCAGTGCCGCCACCAACGCCTGCGCTGCCGCAAAAGCCATGCCAAAGCCAAGGCCCGCCTTGACGAACAGCACAATTGGCCAGACCGACATGATGCCAAGCGGCGTCATGAAATCAAGATGCGGAAGCTGCCCGTAATCAGCCATTCGCAGCACGATATCGGCAAGATGGAGCGTGTCGCCCTCGTGCTTGCCGATAATCAATACACCCTTCAAAAACGGCATCACCGCCATAGCGATGGCCAATACTATCGCTGCAGCGATCAATCGCGCGGGATCCGCCCGATTTCCTCTGTCATCCCGCATATCCGCCTCTTCCACTTTTTTTCCCATTTTTGGCCACAATAGAGCTGCATAGTTCACCTGTGAATCCCAATACTGGCCGATTGCGGCCCATTGGTGACGCTCACGCGATAAAAAAACGGAGACCCGGTCACGACACCGGCAGCGCGCAGGCAAAAGGAACAATCTGATGAATATGATGGCTGGAAATAGCATCGCGCCGCTCCCTCCGCGCACCCTTGAGGAGACCGGGCTAAAGACTGTGATGTTGCGCGATCTGTTGTTGAAAACGATGTTTCGCACCAATGTCGGCTCGGCGAATGGGCTGTCTGAACAGATTTGTCTGCCAATCACGATGGTGCAAGAACTGATCGACATCTGCCGCAAACACGCCCTTGTCGAAGCGATGGGCACACTGCACGCCAACTCTACCGGCGAAATGAACTTTCAGCTTTCCGATACCGGCAAGGCGCGCGCGCTCGATGCGCTGTCGCAGTCCGAATATTACGGTGCCGCGCCGGTGCCGCTGACGATTTATCAAGAACAGGTCAAACGCCAGTCGATCCGCAACATTCAACTTACGCGCCAACAACTTACCGGCGCGATGGGGCATCTGGTGCTGCCGCCCGATCTGATCGGACAGCTTGGTCCGGCGGTCTCGTCGGGGCGCTCGGTGCTAATGTATGGCCCGCCCGGCAACGGTAAATCCTCTATCTCGAACGGCATTCGCGACGCGATCGGTGATCAGATCTACATTCCGCGCGCGATCGAATATGCAGGTCAGGTGATCACCGTGTTCGACCCGATCGTGCACACCCCCGCGCCCTTGCCGCAAAATGACCCATCCGCACTGCGCAAGCGCGGGATGCAGTTTGACACCCGCTATGTCTATTGCGAGCGCCCGACCGTGATCACCGGCGGTGAGCTTTCGCTCGATATGCTGGATCTGAAATACAACGCCACCGCGCGCACCTATACCGCACCGCTACAGCTTAAGGCCTCGGGCGGCGTGTTCATCGTGGATGACCTTGGTCGCCAAGCCGAGCCGCCGCAGAAACTGGTCAACCGCTGGATCGTTCCGCTCGAAGAAAACCGCGATATTCTTTCGCTGCAATCGGGTGAAAAGTTCGAGGTGCCGTTTGATACGCTGGTGATTTTCTCGACCAACTTCCACCCCAACGAAATCTTCGATAAAGCGGCTTTGCGCCGGATCTTCTTTAAGATCAAGATCGACGGTCCAAGCCAGTCTGACTTCCTGAAAATCTTCCAACTCGTTGCGAAGAAAAAGAAAATGCCGCTGGATGAAAAAGCGCTCATTCACATGCTGAAGGTGAAATACCCAACCATCGAGAACATCTACGCCAACTATCAGCCGATCTTCCTGATCGACCAGATGATCTCGATCTGCGAGTTTGAGGGCATCCCCTATCAGATGACGCCAGAGTTGATCGACCGCGCTTGGGACAACATGTTCGTCAAAGAAGGCGCGATCGTTCACTAAGGCATCAGGCGGCGGGAAACCCTGCCGCCTCGACCGCCCCTTGATGGGTGCGCGACACCGGAACCTGTGCGCCATCCACCATTTTCAAAACCAGCTTGCCGTTTTCACGCGCCTGCCCCTGCACCCCATCGCGCGCCACCCAATGCGAGCGATGCACCTGCAATCCGGGCACGCCTTCGGTCTCGGCAATCGCATCGGCAAGGCGCATCAGAACGCTCGCCCTACCCGTTTGCGTGACGACATCCACATAGTGATCACGCACCGCCAGCCGCACCAAGGGACTGCGCAAATCAGGTTCCAAGCGCATCCCAAGCCGTGAGAGTTCAGCCGGTTTTGGCGTCTCTCGCTCCCGCTTTGGCACAAGCCAGTGGCGCAAAACCGAGATCGCAATCGACAGTCCGAAAATATAGCTCGCCATATGGGGGACGCCGAAACCGGGCAATTCCGGATCATGCGCCAGCCACACTGTCAGCATATAAAACGGCCATGACAAAATAGCGGCGACAAGCACGGCCAGCAGGACGGCCTCAGCCCAAGGATTGCGCACCCCAAGCGTGCGGCGCAGGAATATCCGCACGGCAGCGCCAATCAAAATGCCAGTTCCGATCACCAGCGGCCAGAATAGCGCACGCGCCCCGGCGCTCATTCCGATGGCGGACCCAAACGGCCCCGCGATGATGCCAAACAGTGAGGCCACACCCCAGATCACGCCAAGCGCGGGCAACCAGATCGCACGGCGATAGAGCGCCAGAAAGTTTGACATAAACTCGCATCCACTCCGTTACCTTGCGGTAATCTGGTAGCGGAAAACGCATGCTCGGTGCAACATTTCTGAGGGGTTAAGCAGTCAACCCCGAGGGTTCCGGCAGATCATTGGCGCGACAGCAGGCGGTGATCGTATTGGCCAGCAGACAGGCAATGGTCATCGGACCGACGCCACCGGGCACGGGCGTGATCGCTCCGGCCACCTGAACCGCACTGTCGAAATCGACATCGCCCACAAGACGGCTTTTGCCCTCGCCCTTTTCGGGGGCCGGGATGCGGTTGATCCCCACGTCGATCACCGTTGCACCGGGCTTCACCCAGTCACCCGGGATCATCTGCGCACGCCCGACGGCAGCGACCAGAATGTCAGCACCGCGGCAGACCGCTGCCAGATCCTTGGTCCGCGAATGCGCTATCGTCACGGTACAACTGTCGCGCAGTAGCAACTGCGCCATCGGTTTACCCACGATGTTGCTGCGCCCGACCACGACCGCATTCAATCCCGACAGGTTGCCGTGATGCGCGCGCAGCATCATCAGGCAGCCCAGAGGCGTACAGGGCACCATCGCCTTCTGGCCCGTCGCAAGCAGCCCGACATTGAGGATATGAAACCCGTCCACGTCTTTCGCAGGCTCAATCGCGTTGAGCACTTGCTCCTCGTCGATATGACCGGGCAGAGGCAGTTGCACCAATATCCCATGCACTGCCGGATCGGCGTTGAGCCGCGCGACCAGCGCCAGCAGATCAGCCTCGGGCGTGTCCTCGGGCAGCTTGTGCTCGTAGGAATTCATCCCGACTTCCAGCGTCTGCTTGCCCTTGTTGCGCACATACACCTCGGAGGCCGGATCATCGCCCACCAGCACCACGGCCAGTCCGGGAACAATGTTATGCACCTCGCGCAGGCGGCTCACATGGCCCGCCACTTTCTCGCGAACCGTGGCCGCAAACGCTTTGCCGTCGATGATCTTGGCGCTCATGTGTTGTCCCCTTTGCCCAGAACCAGTTCTTCCTGCGCGATGAAATGTTCCATCATCTCACGCCAAAGCCGTTCAGCGAGATCACCATCCAGCCCCGCCGCATCTGCCTTGGCGCGCACTTTGCGTACGACGTCCTCAACACGGTCGGGGATGCGCGCGGGCCAGCCATTGCCCTGCTTGATCTCAGCGGCGCGGTCGATCAGGCGACTGCGCGCGGCCAGCATCGTGACCAACTCGCCATCCAGCGCGTCGATCTCAACGCGCAGCTCTTCCATCGTATGCAGCTGTGAAGCGGATTTCATCGGCACGGCCCCCGCGAATATTTGCGCCTTCCTATCGCAGTTTGTGCAGGCAAGCTCAAGGCTCGCTCAGAACAAGCCCGTGATCTGACCGCGCTCATCCAGACTGATCTTTTCCGCCGCCGGATGGCGTGGCAGGCCAGGCATCGTCATGATTTCACCGCAGATCACTACGACAAACCCCGCCCCGCCGACAGACGCACCTCGCGGATCGGTAAGGTGTGGCCCTCGGGCGCACCCAAAAGCTGCGGGTCGGAGCTAAAGGAATATTGAGTCTTGGCCATACAGATCGGCAAGTTCCCATAGCCCGCCGCCTCATACTCACGCAGCTGGGCGCGGATGGTTTTGTCCGCGATCACCTCGCCTGCGTGATAGATCCGCCGCGCGATGGTGTCGATCTTGTCAAACAGACCCATCTCGTCGGGATAGAGCGGCGCGAAACTGGACGGGCCTTCACACAGCTCGGCGACTTTATGCGCCAGTTCCAGCGTGCCCGCCCCGCCATCGGCCCAATGGGTGCAGACAACCGCCTCAACACCCTGCGCGCGTGCCGCTTGGCGGATTGCCTCGATCTCAGCCTCGGTATCAGTGGTGAAATGGTTGATCGCGACAACCACTGGCACGCCGAACGCCTTGGTATTGGCGATATGACGGTCGAGATTGGCACACCCCTTTTGCACCGCTGCCACGTTTTCGGCCCCCAGATCGGCTTTCGCGACGCCGCCATTCATCTTGAGCGCGCGCACCGTCGCCACAAGCACCGTTGCAGAAGGCGAAAGCCCGGCCTTTCGGCACTTGATGTCAAAGAATTTCTCGGCCCCCAGATCGGCGCCAAAACCCGCCTCGGTCACGACATAATCGGCCAGTTTCAACGCGGTTTGCGTCGCGATCACAGAGTTGCAGCCATGCGCGATATTGGCAAAAGGGCCGCCATGCACGAAGGCGGGTGTTCCCTCAAGCGTCTGCACAAGATTGGGTTGTAGCGCGTCCTTGAGCAGCACCACCATCGCGCCCTGCGCACCGATATCGGCGCAGGTGATGGGGCTACGGTCGCGCCGATAGGCCACGATGATCCGGCTTAGACGATCCTCCAACTCCGCCAGATCGCGGCTCAGACAAAGGCAGGCCATCACCTCGGAGGCGACCGTGATGTCAAACCCGCTTTGGCGCGGAAAGCCGTTGGTGACGCCGCCAAGGCTGATCACGATGTCACGCAAGGCGCGGTCATTCATGTCAACCACGCGCTTCCACGTCACCCGGCGCTCGTCGATCTCAAGGCTGTTGCCCCAATAGATGTGATTGTCGATCATCGCGCTCAGCAAATTATGCGCCGAGGTGATCGCGTGGAAATCGCCGGTAAAGTGAAGGTTCATCGCCTCCATCGGCACGATTTGCGCATGGCCTCCACCCGCTGCGCCGCCCTTCATCCCGAAATTCGGCCCCAAGCTGGCCTCGCGGATACAGATCGCCGCGCGTTTGCCACCGCGTTGCAGCCCGTCACCCAGCCCCACCGTTGTGGTTGTCTTGCCCTCGCCCGCAGGCGTGGGGGAAATCGCGGTGACAAGAATCAGATGCCCCAGGTTGCGAGCGCCAAGCCCAGCAATAAAGCCCGCGTCGATCTTGGCCTTGTCGCGGCCATAGGGGATCAGCGCGTCTTCAGGAATATCCAGCTTTGCGGCAATTTCGGGCATCGGGCGCAATCGGGCGGCGCGGGCAATCTCGATATCTGTTGGCATGGGGCTCCTCCTGCAGCTCAGACTAACCTGCCGCATCCAAAGCGAAACCCCAGAAATCGACGCAGCGGCGAGCGAAACCGCCCTGCGTGGTTTAGCCGCGCACGTCCGACATCAGCTCCCAAGGGCGCTGATCGGGGATGTGCAAACGCAACGTGTCGCCGATCACCAACCGCCCGGGGCGTTCCACCCAAGCGGTCACACCGCGACGCCCTTGCGCTGCGGGTTTATAGCGCGCACCTTTTTCAGGATATTGCCCCTCAATCACCTTACCCGGCAGTACACAGGGGCGGTTTTCCATATCCACCACCAGCGTCAACCCGGTCTCGGACTGCAACCGCGACGAGGGCGGAATATGCGTCAGATCGGGCAAGCCACGCAGCACGATGCTGGCACCAACCCATTCCGGCAGGATCTCGGGGATGCCCATCGCAAAGGCGGTTTCTGCCAACTCTTCGGCGGACAGGATCGTCATCTGGCGGACATTGGCGATCTCAGTGCCCTTGGGGTGCTGATCAGTGACACGCGAACACGAGGGGCGCGTGCGACCGCCATGCAGCTCGCCCACCGGGCCGTCAAAGCTGAAATCAAGCGCCTCGGCAGGTGTGGACGGCAAAGCGCCCTCTTGCATCACCCGACCCAGCCAGACGACTTCGCCGTGGTAGTTTGTTGGTTTAAGCGCGGCCATCAGGCTTCCTTTTGCAGCACAAGGAACAGCCGGCGGAACGGGAACAAAACCGTGCCGTCGACCTGCACAGGATAGACCGTGGCAAGCGCCGTTTCATAGCGCGCAATGAACGTAGCGCGCTCAGTGTCACTTAACTGCTGCACGAAAGGGCGCATTGCAGTGGATTGCGTGAACAGCCGCACCGGATGACCGTCACAGGTAGCAGGCAGCTCTTGCAGATATTCGCTGGTCCAAAGATCGATATGGCCAAGCCGGCGCAACATCTGCGCATAGTCCACGCTTGCCCCAACCGGAGACACCCACCCCGTGAAATCAAAGCGATCCGGGAACATCTCTTGCGCCAGCTCGCGCAGGATACGATGCGAGGGCGCACGGTGCTGGGCGGGCATTTGCACCGCCAGAACACCCCCCGGCCGCAATGCGCGCACCAGACGCGGCAGCAGCGTTGCATGATCGGGCAGCCAGTGCAGTGCGGCGTTGGAAAAGATTAGCGCGGGGGGCTTATTAGGCTGCCAACTGCTGATATCAGCCATGTCGCAGCGCCGATACGCCCCGGTCGCCGCCGCGCGTTTCAGCATCGCCTCTGAGCGATCGACGCCGACCAGCTTGCGCTTGGGAAAGCGATTGGACAAAGCCTCGGCAACGGCACCATTGCCGCACCCAAGATCAACCACCTTGCCACGTTCGGGCAAAGACGGAACCCGCGCTAGAAGATCTAGCGCGGGCCGCAGTCGAAGGTCTGAAAACCGACTGTAGCTTTCAGGATCCCAATCAACGCTGCCCGGCTGAAGTGCCATCACACGCGCCGATCCCGGATCAAGCTGAAGGCTCGGGCGAAGCATCGCCCTCTTTGTTGCCCGCATCCTTCTTGGATTTGGTCTTGGGCAGTGCGGTCACCGACGGAAGATTGCCCGAGGGCGTGTCATCGTCATCGCCACCCAGCGCCTCACCGGACATGACCTTTTTAATCTCATCGCCGGTCAGCGTTTCATATTCCAGCAGACCTTGGGCCAAGCGCTCCCAGTCTTCCTGCTTTTCGGTCAGGATACGGCGCGCTTCCAGATAGCCCTGCTCGATCAGATCGCGGACCTCTTCCTCGATCAGCTCCTTGGTCTTGGTCGAAACCGAGAACCCAGCGGTGTTACCCTGATAGCCCTCATGCGCCTCGGCATAGTCGATATTGCCGACCTTGTCCGACATGCCCCAGCGCATCACCATCGCCCGCGCAATCGCGCTGGCCTGCATGATATCGCCTGCGGGACCGTTCGAGACATGCTCTTCGCCCCATTTCAGGATTTCAGCCGCCTTGCCCGCCATCGTCATAGCGATCTTCTGCTTGGCCTCGTCTTTATGGTAGTTGAGCTTGTCGATCTCGGGCAGCGACACCACCATACCCAAGGCTTGGCCGCGCGGAATAATCGTCGCCTTATAGACCGGGTCACATTTCGGCAAAGCCATGCCCACAACGGCGTGGCCAGCCTCGTGATAGGCGGTCATTTCCTTTTGCTCGGGTGTCAGCACCATCGAGCGGCGCTCGACCCCCATCATCACCTTGTCTTTGGCGTTCTCAAAATCTTCCATCGCCACGAACCGGCGCCCGACGCGCGCCGCCATCAGCGCCGCCTCGTTCACAAGGTTCATCAGATCGGCCCCGGAAAAGCCCGGTGTGCCACGTGCAATGGTGCGCAGATCGACATCGGGACCAACCGGAACCTTGCGCGCATGCACGCTAAGGATTTTCTCGCGACCCTTAATGTCGGGATTAGGCACATGGATTTGACGGTCAAAGCGGCCCGGACGCAACAGCGCGGGGTCAAGCACATCTTTGCGGTTGGTCGCCGCGATGATGATGATGCCCTCATTGGCCTCAAAGCCGTCCATCTCGACGAGCAACTGGTTGAGCGTCTGCTCGCGCTCGTCATTGCCGCCGCCGATGCCGACACCACGGGCACGGCCCACCGCGTCGATCTCATCGATGAAGACAATACACGGCGCGTTTTTCTTGGCCTGCTCGAACATGTCGCGTACACGGCTTGCACCGACGCCGACGAACATTTCTACAAAGTCAGAGCCCGAAATGGTGAAAAACGGCACCCCCGCCTCGCCCGCGATTGCGCGCGCCAGCAGCGTTTTACCCGTGCCCGGAGGGCCAACCAACAACGCGCCTTTGGGGATTTTCCCGCCAAGACGGCTGAATTTCTGCGGGTTACGCAGGAATTCCACGATCTCTTCCAGCTCTTCCTTGGCCTCGTCGATGCCGGCGACATCGTCAAAGGTCACGCGGCCTTGCTTTTCGGTTAGCAGCTTGGCCTTGGATTTGCCAAAGCCCATCGCGCCACCTTTGCCGCCGCCCTGCATCCGGTTCATGAAGAAGATCCAGATCCCGATTAGTACGAGGAAGGGCAACCACACACCTAGCAGAGACATAAAGCCCGACTGCTGTTGTTTAACCACACGCACCGAGATGTCTTTCGCGATCAGCTTTTCAGCGATCGGATCCGTCATCGGCTTGATCGTGGTGAAATTGGTGCCATCCGCCAACTGATAGCGCACGTTTTCGCCATCAAGCTGAACGGTCTTCACCTCGCCTTTGTCAACGGCATCAATAAATTCTGAATATGTGGCCTGGCTCGAATTCATCGAGGATTGCCCATCCCCGAAAAGGTTGAACAAAGCCAAAATCAACAGGAACAGCACTGCCCAGAAGGCGAGATTGCGTGCATTACCCAAGGGATATCCTCCAATCATCCTAAGCGGCTGACCCTCGGCCACCACGTTTGCCTAGAGAAAATAGGCATTCCGCGGCTGGGTTCAACGCCTGAATATCGTCGTGGCGAAACTGCTCGCCTCCTTACGCGCTTTCCAGCCGTTTTCAAACCCCGCAATGGGTGCGGCAATTAGCTTTTCTTGCGCCCAGATCGCAGGAGAGGCCAAAAGCACCTCGCGCAGCAGGTTCGTGGCACGCCAATCGGGGCATTGCGGCAGCCCGTTTGGCCCAAGCGCGGCAATCGTCAGACCCGCCACATCCTGCCCATCGGGGGCCTCAAGCCACCAGCCATCCCAGATTTGCCCTGTCGGCACACGCAGGTCTGCCACCGCGTTGAACTCTCGCGCGATATGCAGATGCGTGCCGTTCCGGGTGATTTGACAGCCATGCAGCGTGCATGGGGCCAAGTCGCGCAAGAAACGGCCTAATTTGGCGGCGCGCGGTGGGTAGTCCGCCCCCGACACCCAGATCAGCGCAGCGTTGAGCAAACGGCGCTGCATTTCCGGCGCCAGATCGTGTTTGAGCGCTGCAATCTCGATGCGAAGCGCGCCGGGTTCCTCAGTGACGTAACTAGCAATGAATGGCTCTAAACCAGCATCAAGCGCCGCGCGTGCCTGCGCGAGATGGTCGACAACGCGACCAAGGCCCTGCGCTGTGATGCCAATATCGGCGAGCCCCGCCAAGGCTGCGCGGGCGCGCACCCGTTCAAACCGAGGGTTGCTGTTGGACGGATCGTCAACCCACGCAATGCCTGCATCTCGCAGATAGCGGCGCAGCTCGGCGCGCGTTACCCCCAAAAACGGGCGATGCCACTGCACGCTCTGCGAGCGATAGCTGCGTCGCATCCCCGACAGACCCTCGAGCCCCGCCTCACGTGCCAGTCGCATCAGAAAGGTTTCAGCCTGATCGTCGGCGGTATGCCCCAGCGCGACATGCTCCAGCCCCTGCCCGCGCGCCCAGTCCCCAATCAAACGCATCCGTGCACGCCGCCCCGCATCCATCAGGTTGCCAGTCGCCTCAGCTCCGCTCCAATGCAACACATGATGAGGCACACCGAGGCGCGCGCAGGCGGCTGCGACGAATTGAGCCTCGGCAGCCGCCTCGGGGCGCAAGCCGTGATCGACAGTGACGGCGTGCACCTGATAAAGCGGCGCCAATAGATGCAACGTAGCCATCGAATCCGAGCCGCCAGAAACAGCAACCCCGACACGCCGGGGCGCATCGGGGTCAAAGGCCGTCTTCGCTAGCGCTGCGATGTCGCTCACTGGCACCCCAGCGATTGCCGCGCGGTCTGCGCCTCCATTGAGGCCGAAGAACCCGGGAAGCGTGCGCCGACTTGGCCCAGCGTGGTGCAGGCTTCCGAGGTCTGGCCTAACTGGCCCAGCGCCTTGCCCAGCGCCAACAGATTGTCACCTGCGCGTTTGCCGTTGGGATCGGCGGAGAACCCGGCCAGCCAAGCGCGGGCCGCATTCGCCGTATCGCCCGATTTCGACAAGGCATCGCCGCGATAATACATCGCGTCCCCCATCAACGGCGAACCGGGATAGGTTTCCTTGAAGGTCTCCAACAGATCCGCTGCCGAGGCGTAATCGCCCGCGTCATAGGCCTTTTTCCCAGCCTCGAAATCCGATTTCTCGTTGATCGCCAGATCAGGGCCTGTGGGCGCGCTGTCAGGTGCTGGCGCTGTCACAGAGGTTGCGGTGCCAGCCTCGCCACCCAATGGCTTGGTCTTGCCCAAGGTCGCGATATCGCAGCCCTCTTCCATTTCGCAGACGCGATATTCCAGATCACCCACCCGGTTCGTGCCGTCGGCCACCACGCGGTTGATCCGGTTTTGCGCCTCTTCAACGCGATCCGTCAGATGGCTAAGCGACAGCTCCATCGAATCCATCCGCTCAAGTGCAGAGGATCCGCCCGCCTTTTGCAGACCTGCTGCGCCGGAAGCTTTCAGCTCTTGGCGCAAGCCGTCGATCTCACCTTGCAACCGGCCCAGCTCGGTCTTGATGTCAGCCAGCGTCTGGGCGCGGTTCGCATCCTGCGCGAAACCGGGAATGGCGGCGCTTATCATAAGCGCCGCACTCAATGTCAAAGCCCGCAGCATCACGCCTTAGCTCCCCGCCGCAGATTGCGAGATCACAGTGACCGCGCGGCGGTTCTTGGCATAGCATTCCTCGGTCGAGCAAATCGCCAGCGGGCGTTCCTTACCATAGGAGACGGTACGCAAACGGTTCCCCGCAACCCCTTGGCTGATCAGGAATTCCTGCGCGGCATTGGCGCGGCGTGCGCCGAGCGCGAGGTTGTAGTCTCGCGTGCCCTGTTCGTCGGCATGACCTTCGATGATCGCGGTGTAGCCGGGATGGCTGACCAGCCAGCTTGCCTGCTGGGTCAGAATACCGCGCGCGGTGTCGCTCAGCGTCGATTGATCGACCGAGAAATGCACCATGTCGCCGATTGTCTGGCTGAAATAAGCTGGCGAGTTCGGATCGTTGATGCCGCCCTGATAAATGCCCGCGCCACCCGGCCCCAAAGTGCCGCCCGGTCCCGTCGCACCCGAGCCGTATTTGTCGGGGTTGGAACAGGCCGCGAGGCCGAGGATTGCGACGGCCAGCGCCGCTTTCGTTGCAAATTTCATGATCTCCGCCTTTTTTGTTGATCTGCCCTTTTTGGGCGAGCTTAGCAGTTAACTATCAGTTTGTGAATTCGCGCTTTAGGGCAGCAGGGGCGACCATGCCGGGTCAGACGCCGGCCCCGGTGTGGGCACTTTCTTGAGGTTGCGCCCCGAGATATCGACCGAGTAAAGCGCCGCCTCACCCTGCGCGCCGGGCGTTTCACGGGTGAACATGATGACACGGCCATTGGGCGACCAGGTCGGACCTTCATCAAGGAAGGACGAGGTCAGCAGACGCTCCTCAGAGCCATCGGTGCGCATCACACCAATATGGAAACGCCCGCTATTTTGCTTGGTAAACGCAATCATATCCCCGCGCGGCGACCAGACCGGCGTGGAATAGCGCCCGTCGCCAAAACTGATCCGCGTCGCATCGCCGCCACTCGTCGACATGATATATAGCTGCTGCGTCCCCGAGCGGTCACTTTCAAACACGATGCGCGAACCATCGGGGGAAAACGATGGCGAGGTCTCAATGGACGGGCTTGTCGTCAGACGCTGCGTCTGACCGCTGGCGATATCCATCATCCACAGATCGGTATTGCCGTTCTGTTCGAGCGAATAAACCACCTTCGTGCCATCGGGCGAAAAGCGCGGCGCGAAGGTCATCGTGCCGGGCACATCAGGCAAAAGCCGCGCACTGGCGGTCGCCACATCCAGCATCTTGATACGCGGGAAGCCGGTCTCAAACGTGGTATACAGAACCCGCGTACCATCGCGTGAAAACCGAGGCGCCAGCACAATCGTCGAGGCATCGGTGAGATAGGTGACATTCGCGCCATCGTAATCCATCACCGCAAGGCGTTTTTGGCGCGCATTCTTCGGCCCGGCTTCCGACACGAACACCACGCGGCTGTCGAAATACGGCCCCTCGCCGGTGATGCGCGAATAGATCACGTCGGCAACCTTGTGCGCGAGCCTGCGCCAGCTGCCGGGCGAGGCCGCAAGCTGCTGGCCCTCACCCATCTGCTGACCCGAGAACACATCGAACAGGCGGAACTTGACCACAACCTTGCCGCCCGACATCGCGACCGAGCCAACAACCAGCGCCTGCGCGTTGATCGCCTGCCAATCGGAATAGTTCACCGGCGTGTCAAACTTGGCGATGTTCTGGATATAAGCGGATTTCGGGATCTCGCGAAACAGCCCCGTGCCAGACAGATCGCTGGACACCACCTGCGTCAACTGTGCAGCAATATCGCCGGCATCAGGCGTCTCTGGAATAAACCCTGCAATCGCAAAGGGAAGCGGCTCGATAACACCATCGGTAATCGTGATATGCAGCGGCTCTTGATCTTGTGCGAGCGCGGCGAACGGCCCTGCAAACAGCGCCACCAGCATAGCCAGAACGAAACGCATCATCTTACACACTCCCTTTGCCCGAGACCTGCCCCGAGTTGTAACGGATTTCTGCCC
>JAFGWK010000214.1 GCA_016937195.1 Paracoccaceae bacterium
AAGCGCGAAGACCTGACCCCGGTGCGCAGCTACAAGCTGCGCGGCGCGTTCACTGCGATGCGCAAGAGGCGTGAGGCCGATCCGCAGGCTGATCATTTCGTTTGTGCGAGTGCGGGTAATCATGCGCAGGGCGTGGCCTTTGCCTGTCGCCATTTCGGTGTGAAGGGCACGATTTTCATGCCCGTCACCACGCCGCAGCAAAAGATCGACAAGACCAAAGTTTTTGGTGGGGATGCGATCAAGATCGTGCTGACGGGGGATTATTTCGATGACACTTTGGCCGCCGCGCAGTCGTTTTGCACCGAGGCGGGCGCGCAGTTTCTGGCGCCCTTCGATGACCCCTCGGTGATTGAGGGGCAAGCCTCGGTCGGGGTGGAGATCCTTGATCAAATGGGCGAGACGCCCCCCGATCTCGTGATCTTGCCGGTCGGGGGCGGAGGTTTGGCAGCGGGTGTTACCGGGTATCTGCGCGCAACCACACCGCATACTGAATTTCGGTTCGTTGAACCATTGGGCGGCGCCAGCTTGACAGCGGCGGTTGCCAAGGGCGCGCCGGTCGCGCTGGATCAGGTGAACAGTTTTGTTGACGGGGCGGCTGTTGCAAAAATCGGCGCGCGCCCCTTTGATGATCTGCGCTGGGTCACGCCCGATCTTGTCTTGCGCGCGCCCGAAGACCGGATCTGCGTCACCATGCTCGAGATGCTCAACGTCGAGGGGATTGTGCTGGAACCAGCGGGGGCGCTGTCTATTGATGTGCTGCCCGAGCTGGCAGAACAAATCCGCGGCAAGCGCGTGGTTTGCATCACCTCTGGCGGCAATTTCGATTTTGAGCGGCTCCCCGAGGTTAAAGAGCGTGCACAACGCTATTCCGGGTTGAAAAAATATTTTGTTTTGCGTCTGCCTCAGCGCCCTGGTGCGTTGCGCGATTTCTTAGGGATGTTGGGGCCGGATGATGACATCGCCCGTTTCGAATATCTCAAAAAATCAGCGCGTAACTTCGGCTCGGTTTTGATTGGGATTGAAACCAAGCAAGCGCGTGATTTCATCACGCTTCTTGCCAAGCTTGACGCAGCAGGCTTCGTTTGGCGTGACATTACCGACGACGAAACGCTGGCTGAATTCTTGATCTAACGGTTCAGGCCGCGGTGGTGAACTCCTTTAGGCGGGTCATGAATTGTGCTTTTGATGCGCCGTAACAGTTCAGAATTTCGTCCAGATTGACATCGCGGGCGTGCCCAGACGCGGCCAGTCTTTCACCTTTTTGGCACTGCGCCCCAAAGTCGCGAAACCCCAGATTAAGTGCCGAGCCCTTCAGGAAATGCATTTCGTCTTCCAGCTTGCCTGGCTTTTGGCCCAGCGCCATTACAACAGCTTCCACCTCATCCAGAAACAACTCGACGACCTCGGCGAACCCATCGGCCCCGATTTCGGATCGCAATTCGGCGACACGTTCCCAATCAATCATTTCACCCTCCAAGGCGCCCTTGGTTCACTTCACCGCGTATGAAATTAGCCCTGAAAGCTTGCTGAACCTTTAAGGCAAGACCAAAAAAATGGCTTCATCAATTGTTAGGTGATTTGTGAAAGAACAGCAAAGTTCCATTGATCGGATGCTCTGAATGTCGCTTGCTTTGAAACGTCAAATCGCCCCGGACCCGCGGCTGCACGAAACCGTGCCGCGTCGTGTTCTGGTCGTGGATGACAGCCGGATGCAGCGCCGTATCCTGTCAGCGCAATTATCGCGTTCGGGCTATGAGGTGATTGAAGCTGCCAGCGCTGAAGAGGCGTTGCCAATCTGCGCGAAATGCGAGCCCGATATCGTGATTTCAGACTGGATGATGGACGGAATGAACGGGCCCGATTTTTGCCGGGCATTCCGGCAGATGACCCGTTCAAGCTATGGCTATTTTATCCTGCTGACCTCAAAGACGGACAAAACGGATGTGTCGCATGGGTTGGAAAGCGGCGCCGACGACTTTTTGTCAAAGCCGGTTAACGGCGATGAGTTGCGTGCGCGGCTTGTTGCGGGGCGGCGTATTTTGGCCATGCAAGAAGAGTTGAGCGCCAAAAATACGCTTCTGCGGGCCTCTCAAGATGCGATTGAGCGCGACCTGCAAGAAGCGCGAAAGCTGCAACAAAGCTTGGTCAACGAACGCCATCGCAGTTTTGGCTCTGCCGAAGTGGCATTGATGCTGCGCCCTGCGGGGCATGTGGGGGGCGATCTGGTCGGCTTTTTCCAGATCAATGCGCACCGCGTCGGGCTGTATGGGATTGATGTGTCGGGCCACGGTATCACATCAGCGGTGATGATGGCGCGGCTTGCGGGCTATCTTTCGGGGGCCGTGCCTGCGCAAAATATCGCAATGGTCGAATCCGAGTTCGGCATTTACGAGGGGCGTCCGCCCGCGGAACTGGCCGAAATGCTGAATGATCTCGTTCTCGAAGAGATGCAGACGGAAAGCTATTTTACCCTTGTCTATGCCGATGTTGATCTGGTGACGGGGGATGTTGATTTGGTGCAAGCTGGTCATCCCTATCCCGTCGTGCAGCGGCGTTCCGGTCAGATTGAGTTTCTGGGTGAGGGCGGTTTGCCTGTGGGGTTGATCCCCGGGGCACGCTATCACAGCGTTCGCACCGTTATTGGCCCTGGTGACCGGCTGATCCTGCTGTCTGACGGCATGACCGAAGCGACCAATCCAGCGGGAAAAATGATTGATCCTGCGGGTCTCAGCGCGATCTTTTCTAAGTTCGAACGGCTGCGGGGACGCGCCTTTCTTGATGCGGTATTTTGGGATCTGGAGGACTACACCGACGGGCAAATGGAAGACGATGTTTCTGCCGCTATCTTCAGCTTTGACGGTAAAAAAACCTATCGCAACTAGGGCTCTCGGAATGCTTCGCGCGATTTATAGAGCGGTTTTAGAAGATACTGAAGAATGGTCTTTTCGCCGGTATGCAGTTCAACGGTCGCCTGCATCCCGGGGCGGATCTCAAGGTGGCGCTGTCGCGCGCTCAGATGACTTAAATCGACGGTGATCGTCACCTTGTAGTGTGGGTCGCCATCGGGCTTGCGATCGTCCTTGAAGGTATCGGCGGATACCAACGAAACCTTTCCCTGCAAGCTACCATAAATCGTGTAATCATAGGCCGATAGCTTGATCGTTGCATCTTGGCCGGGGCGCACATTCGCGATATCTTTGGGCGCAATTCTCGCCTCTACGAACAGCTCTTCATCTAGTGGAATAATCTGCAAAATTTCTTCGCCGGGGCGCACAACGCCACCGATGGTTGATACATACAACTTGTTCACCACGCCACGCATTGGCGAACTGAGAACCGTACGATCCAGCTGATCCACGCTGAGTTTCATTTGTTGGCGCAGGGTAGCCAACTTGCCCAAAGTCTCGGAATGCTCTGCGGCGCGGTCCAATGCAGCCTTTGTCGCAATTTCCTTGTAGGCGCGCTGGGCATCTGACCAAGTGCGGCGCGCACGGGTTACTTCGATCAGTGGGGCTACGTCTTTTTTATACATCGCCTCCGTCAAATCGAGCTCTTGGCGTGCCTGCGTCATGACGTTTTTTGCGCCCGTCTCGCGCCCGGCGACATCTGCCATCCGCGCCTTGATCAGCGCAGTTTCGGAAGTCACGATATCGGGTACAAGTGCGCGTTGAGCGTCCGTGACGGTGAATTTCGATTTGCCCACCATCTCAGCTTCAAGGCGCGCTTTGCGAATTTCCAATGCGGCAATCTGATCTTCGAGATCATCGACCTGCGTCTGATATTGCGTTCCTTGCAGGCGCGCCAGAACTTGTCCTGGTTCCACCACATCGCCTTCGCCGACATACATCTCGGCCAGAATGCCGCCTTCAAGGTTCTGGATGATTTGTGGCTTTGACGAAGACACGATTTCTCCGGGTCCGCGCACGATTTGGTCGACCCACGCCATCGACGCCCAGAAAAGAAATATCACGATGGCCGCTGCCACAAGCCAGACTGTCAAGGACAGGCGGCGCGAGCGGTGGGTGAGGGCTGCGGGGTCAATCGTGCTCATCCCTGCGCACCTTTGGATTTGCTCAGATGCGCCAAAACCGCATCGCGCGGCCCATCCACCGCCAGCCGCCCGTTCTGCAAGATCAGGGTGCGCGCAGTCAGCGACAGGATTGGCACGCGGTGTGTGGCGATGATCGCGGTGCGCCCGTCCAGCCAGCTTTCCAGGCGGCTGACCAGCGTGGTTTCAAGCGTCGTATCAAGGGCGGCGGTCGGTTCGTCCAAAATCACAACTGTGGGGTCATGCAGCCACAGCCGCGCCCAGCCGATGGACTGACGCTGCCCGACCGACAGCCCTTCGCCACCGTCGCGGATTTCCAGATCAAGTCCGCGCGGATGGCTGCGCACGAACGGGCCCATTCCCGCGAAATCAAGCGCAGAAAACAGACGGTCTTCGTCGCGTTCAAGCTGCGTAAGGTTAAGGTTGTCGCGCAACGTGCCTGAAAACAGGCGCACGTCTTGGCTCAGATAGCCGACGGCGCGGCGTAGATCGCGCGGGTGGATTTGTCCCAGATCGGTGCCGTCCAGTAAAATGCGTCCGCCTTGGGGTTCATACAATCCGGCCAGCAGTTTGAGCAGCGTCGACTTGCCCGAGCCATTCGCGCCCAGAACTGCCACCCGCTGTCCCGCTGGAATCGCCAGCCCGGGAATTTCGAGCGTAGCCGCGCCGTCAGTGTCATAGCGGAAATCGAGGTGACGCAGTTCGTATTCACCCTCAATACGCTGGGCGCGCAGATACTGGCGATCCGCGCCCTGCGTCTGATCGGCCTGCGCAATCGCATCCAGCCCGGTCAGCGCTGCTTTGACGTTGGACCAGCGCGCCAGTGTGCCCGCCAGTTGCGTCAGCGGGGCCAGCGTGCGCGAGGTGAGAATGCCGATTGCGATGATAGAGCCGACGGTAAAATCGCCCGCGAAAACCTTGTAGGTGCCGATCACGACAGCGGCGACATAGGTCGCCTGCTGCACCATCTGCGCCCAATAGGTCAGCGCCGAGGCCAGCTTGCGTTGCTCGGAACTTTTCGCAGCCGAGAGTGTCGTGAGCTCTTCCCAGATCCGCTTGAACCGATCTGCGCCGCGCGAGGTGTTGACCGTCTCATGTTCATAAATCGCCTCATGCAGCAGGCGCGAGGCGCGCGTTGACGCGCCTTGCGTGGCCTGCGTCAGCGCGATCATCTTTTTCTGAAACAGAAATCCGGGCGCCACCATCAGCACGGCCCCCGCCAGCAGCACCCAGACCAACGATCCACCGATTGAGGCTACGAGGAACAGGAACACGAAGATGAACGGGATATCGGCCAGCGTGCCGATGGTTGAGGCGGTAAAGAACTCGCGCACTGAGGAAAACTCACGCATCGCGGAAAACAACTGGCTGGGGGCGCGTTTGCCGGGGCTGGCTTTCATGCCCAGCAGGCGTTCCATCAGCAGGGTTTGCACGCTAAGTTCGATGCGCCGTCCCGCAAGGTCCATCAATCCCGAGCGCGCCAGCTTCAGCCCCATTTCCAGCAAAAGTGCAAGACCGGCGCCCAGTGCGAGCACCCAGAGCGTGGATTGCGATTGATGCGGGATCACCCGGTCATAAACCTGCAAGGAAAACAACGCGACCGCGACGGCTAGAATATTGGCGAAAAGCGAGCCGAACGCGACCTCGACAAAGGCACGACGTTGCGCACGAAAGGCGCCCCAGAACCAATGCGCTTTGGTCCCGGTATCGGTGTGGCGTTCCTCAAGCTGGCGCAGCGAGGTGCGCGCCCGCACGATCCGCCCGGAAAAATGCGGCGCGAATTCCGCCAACGGCACCTCGGCGCGCTGATCTTGGCAGGTGGTGTCGTAGATAAAGAGCGTTTCACTCTCTTGCGCGATCACCAGCACCATCTGGCCGTTGTTCATTTGCGCCAGCGCGGGCCATTGGCCGGGGCTGAGCGTCTCGATGGTCTCGACCGAAGCCGTCATCCCAGCCACGCGCAACACGGCCGCCAGATGATCGGGCGCGACGGCCCCGATTTGCGCCCCTTCAAGGTTTGATGAGGCCTCGCCAATCGCGAGCAGCATCTGTTCGAGAATGTCGGCGGCGGGCAGTTGTGCGCCCAGTAGTCCGGCATAGGCGGCGGCAAGCTCGGCGCGCGCCTTGGCACGCGCAAGGCGTTGGTCCTTCGGGGCGGGTTTCGCAGGCGCCGATGCTTTGGGCATGACGCCATCGGCAACACCGCTGACGCGGGCCGCATTGATGTCAAACGCTATGACGCGATCAGTCACCTACCCCTAAACCTTGTTATATTCTACTTCCATCGACCAATATTCCGTGTTCACGCGCTAAATCCAGCTTTATCAGCGCGATGTCATACTGGAGCGCAACTTCGGCGCGTTTAAGCGCCGCATAACTTTCGTAATTGCTAACCAATTCCATCAGACGACGGCGGCCCATCTGGTATTGACGCTTGAACAATTCCAACCCGCTTTCGGCCTGTTCGACCAAGGCGGCATCGTGTGCAGATTGGCCTTCAAGCGCGCTGAGTTTGGCGTGTAGCGCGGCTTGGCGGCGCTCGGCCTTTTGGCGGGAATCTGCGACGCGGGTATCGGCGGCGTCGATTTGTGCATCCAGCGCAGCCAATGTGTCGCTCCGCCCAAAGCCAAGCATCTGCGTCATGCCCATATTCAGCCCGACCGAGGGGTTGCCACTGCCCGCGGTCGCTTTCACGCCAAGGCTGGGCCGGTGACCGGCGCGGGCCAGTTTGGCCTCGGCATTGGCGCGGGCTTGTTCACTTTGGGCGAGTTTGACGTCAAGCGCCTCGGGCGTGTCCACGGGTAATGTAATCTGTGACAGGCCCGAAAGCCCGGTCAGCGGTGCGCCCGTCATCGCGCGCAACTGCGCAAGTGCGGCATTGGAGGCATCGCGGTCAGCATCGGCCTCGGCCTGAGCCTCGGCGCGTTTTTGTGCCACGATGCGCACTTCGGACAGGTCTGATAGCCCGCCCTTGGCGCGTTCGCGCAAAATCCGCTCAAACTCGGCCATTTCGGCGGCGCTTTGCGTGCCGACTTGTGATTGAGCCTGTGCCTTAAGACTCGAAACGTAGAATTTCAGCCCGTCATAGACCTCGTCGTTCATCTCTTGCGACAGGCCGACCGCGGCGACCTCGACATCTGCGGCGGCGAATTCGCGTTCAGCCTTTTTCGCACCATTGTCAAAAAGCACCTGATCGACAACCAGTTGCGAGACCAGTTGATCAAGGCTCGACAGGCTGATGCTGGGTCCGATCTGGGGCATCCAGTTTTTCGATTTCGCCTTGGCGGTCAGGCGGGCGACGCGCAAATCGGCCTGCGCCGGACCTGCGGAATGGTCCAGAACGGCAGTTGCGATCTGCGCATACGGCCCAGAGGCGGGCAGCACCGAGCGGCGCGTCTCAAGATCGGCGATGACGCTAGAGCTTTGCGCAGTCGTGCCGGGCAGGCGGGCGGCCCCCGGTTTGGGGGCGGTGATGCCGGTTGGATCAATCGCGTTGCGGGTGGGAAAGGGCAGCCCATCGCTCATGCAGCCCGACAGCAGCACGATCAGGCTCGCGCCAGCCAGCAGCGCGCGCCCATGTCTGATGCCCATCGAGCCTATAATTGGCGTTTGAATCATCTCCACGCGCCCCGATCAGATCGTTAGCTGGCTGATATCGTCATCCAAAATCAGTGTGGCATCTCCCAGCGTATACACGCTGTTGCTATGCCCATCGATTATCACGGTCTCACCCGTATCCTGTGCCCCGAGGGCGGTGACATGGTCATTGGCATCGCCTTGGATCGTGATCGTGTGATCGGGTCCGGTGAGCGATTGGATCTGGGCCTCGGTGATCGTCAGGCTTGCATCGGGCGCGAAACTCAGATCAATCGACGCAAAGTCAAAATCCGCCAAGCCTCCGCGCGACAGATCGACCGTCACGGCGCTGCTATTGTCGACCACCAACAATGTGGCTGCCTCGTTTCCTGCCGCATCCGTGTCTGACACCACAAGGTAAGACCCGTTGGGGACCGGACTTTGAAAATCATACGAGGTGTAGCTGGTGCGCACCGCTGGGTCGCCATCCAGCACCACATCCGAGACATGGCCTTGGCCGTCGACCGACGCGAATGTCAGGTCGTTTTCGGAATGTTCGGTGCGCAGGCCCAAAAGCGCCCCTTCATCGCGGGTAAAACCGATGATTCCGGGGGCGTCGGG
>JAFGWK010000023.1 GCA_016937195.1 Paracoccaceae bacterium
AAGGGCCTGCATCGACAACGCTTTAAGGGGCGGCCTTCGGGCCGCCCTTTTTCATGCGCGCTGCGTGACGTCCTGTGAGGCCAGCGATACCGCCTTGATCATCGCATGGCACTCCAGCCCCGCGCGCAAGCCAAGCGCGGCGACCGAGCGCATGGTAAGGCGCGCCAGCAGCCTCTCCTCTCCCAGCGCCAGTTTCACAAAGACCGAAGGGCCATCGGGTGCGCCGATTTCCAGCACCGTGACGCGCAAGATATTGAGCGCCGAGACCTGTTCGGGCCGCGCCAGTGCCAGCGTCACATCCGCGCCATGAATTTGCAGCCCCAGCTGGGCACCAATCGGGGCGCTCGGGGCTTCAAGGTAAATCGCTCCGCCCGCCGTTTCGATCCGCGCCAACCCGTCGCTGTCCTGTGCCGCGACCCGCCCTGAAATCAGCGCCCCCGCCGCGCGCCCGCCAAAGCCCCCCGCAGCCTCCGGATCGGCCAGCACATCGCGGGCCGGACCAAAGGCGCGCAGATGCCCGTCCTCAAGCAGTGCGACAGAATTGGCGAGCCGCACAACTTCGGCCGGAGCGTGGCTGACATACAGGATCGGCAGTTTGACCTCATCGCGCAGGGTTTCGAAATAGGGCAGGATCTCGGCCTTGCGCGCCCCGTCCAACGCGGCCAAGGGCTCATCCATCAACAACATCCGCGGCTTGCAGAGCAGCGCACGTCCCAGCGCCACCCGCGCGGCCTCGCCCCCCGACAGTGCGCCGGGACGCCGATCTAACAGGGCTCCAAGACCGAGCATCTCGACCGCGCGATCAAAGCCGATCACGCCGGGGCCGGGCGGGGCAAAGCGCGCGCCATACCTGAGGTTTGCGCGCACGCTAAGATGGGGAAACAACCGCGCTTCTTGGAAAACATAGCCGATGCGGCGGCGGTGGGGGGGCAGATTGATCCCGGCGTCTGTGTCCAGCACCACATCGTCCCCCATGGCGATGCGCCCTTGATCGGGCCTCAGCAGCCCGGCCACCGCATTGACGACCGTGCTTTTGCCCGCGCCCGAATGGCCAAACAGCGCGGTGATTCCGCCCGGCGCGTTCAGCGTAAGATCCAGCATAAAGCCCGCAAACCGATGTTTCAGCGCAATCTCAAGCATCACGCCCCGCAATCCGCGCCGCGACGCGTTTCGCCAAAGCCTCGGATACCAGCAGCGCGCCAAGCGCCAGCGTGATCGAGATCACCACCAGTTTGGCCGCCGAGCCCTCGCCACCGGGCACCTGCAACTGCGAATAGATCGCCAACGGCAAGGTCTGGGTCTGTCCGGGGATGTTGGACACAAACGTAATCGTTGCGCCGAATTCTCCCATCGCTTTGGCAAACGCGGTGATTGCACCCGCGATAATGCCCGGCACGATCAGCGGCAGGGTAACACTTACAAAGACCCATGCGCGCGAGGCTCCAAGTGTCGAGGCCGCCGCTTCAAGGCGCGGGTCCACCGCCTCGATTGCCAACCGGATCGCGCGTACCATCAGCGGGAATGCCATCACCCCGGCCGCCAGCGCCGCCCCCTTCCAGTTGAACGCAAGCGCAATGCCGATCTGCGCCAGCGCCGCCCCCAACGGGCCATTGGGCGCAAAGCCCAGCAGTAACAGATACCCCGTTACGACCGGGGGCAGGATCAGCGGCAAATGCACGATGCCGTTGAGCACCCCATGCCCCACGAACCGCCCCCGCGCCAGCAGATAGGCCACGCCAATCCCTGACGGCAGGGCGCAAGCCGTGGCCAGCCCCGCCACCTTGAGCGATAGCACGACAGCCTGCCATTCCGGGGGCGAGAGCCAGCTCATTGCAGGACCTGAAACCCTTGAGCGGTGAAAATCCGTGCGGCCTCGGGGCTGCGCAGCGTGGCATAAAAACTGCGCGCGGTGTTGCTGTCGCTCAGGCGCGCGGCAGGGTAGCGGATGGGCGGGTGGCTGTTGTCGGGAAAGGTCGCCACAACATGCACGCGCGGCTCGGCCACCGCATCGCTGGCATAGGTGATGCCATAAGGCGCGGCCCCCAGCGCCACCATCATCAACGTCGCGCGCACATTATCGGCCTGCGCCACATCACCTTTGATACCGTCCCAAAGCCCGAAATGCTCCAGCGCCGCCTTGCCATATTGTCCCGCAGGCACCGCATCGACCAGCGCCATCGCCAGCTTGCCGCCCCCCAGCAAAGCTTTCAAATCAAGCCCATCCGAAAGGGTGACAGGCGCAGCCTTGGGATCATGCGCAATCAACACCAGATGATTGGCCAGCAGATCCGCGCGTGCTTTGACCTTGCCCGACTTGGCCACGCTCTCCATCCAGCCGGGATTGGCCGAGATAAAAATATCCGCTGGCGCCCCTGCCGTGATCTGGCGCGCGAGCGCCCCCGATCCAGCGTAGGAAATATGCGCGAGATTGCCGGTCTGCGCCTCCCAGCCATGCGCCACCTCATCCAATGCCGTCTTCATCGAGGCGGCGGCAAACACCGTCACCTCGCCCGCGCGCGCAGGCAGGGCAAAGCCAAGAGAAAGCAACAACAGGGCGAAGAACCGGATCATGAGCGCAACCTTTCGCGGAGTCGATATGTTCAAGCGAACATATTGCAAGCAAAGTATCGCTGACAAGCCGCTTTTCGCACGCTTCCAAGTGTTCGAAATATCCCGGGGGAATTGGCCAAAGGCCAAGGGGGCGGCGCCCCTTCTTTAATCGTTCCGTGTCGCGATCCGGCGACGTTGGGGGGGGGGCAGCGCCCCCCCCAACGTCACAGTCTTATGCCTCGCCGATCAACCCAGCCACCGCGATCCCGGCCAAAGCCGCCTCGGCGTCATTGTCAGACGTATCCCCCGTCACGCCCATCGCGCCAATCACTGCGCCATCGCTATCGCGGATCAGCACACCACCGGGGACCGGGCAGGTCTGCCCGCCATAAATCCCGTTCACGGCGGCCATGAAATAGCCCTGCGCCTCGGCGCGCGCCATCTGCGCCTTGCCGCCCATGCCCAGCATTACCGCACCATATGCTTTCGCCCGCGCGATCTCAAACCGGCCCGGGGCGGCGCCATCGCCGCGCGCGAAGGCTTGCACATGCCCGCCCGCATCCAGCACCACGGCGGAAAGCGGTTTCCAGCCCGCGCTTGCGCCAGTGTCCAAGGCCGTATCGACCATCTGGCGTGCTTGTTTCAGGGTAATCATCATTCTTCTTCCTTCTGTTGGGCGCGGCGCTGATGCAGCACCGGCTCGGTATAGCCCGACGGCTGCACGGAGCCTAAGAAACACAAATCGCACGCGGCCTGAAACGCGAGACCGTCATAGCCGGGGGCCATCGGCTTATAGCTTGGATCCCCTGCGTTCTGGCTATCCACAATCGCAGCCATTTTGCGTAGCGCTTCCATGACCTGCGCCTGATCGACCACGCCATGTTCCAGCCAGTTGGCGATGGCTTGGCTGGAAATCCGGCACGTCGCGCGATCTTCCATCAAGCCGACATCGTGGATGTCAGGCACTTTGGAACAGCCCACGCCCTGATCGACCCAGCGCACGACATAGCCGAGAATGCCTTGAGCGTTATTCTCGATTTCGGCGGTAATTTCGGCCTCGGAATAGTTCTTGCCTGCCGCCAGCGGGATCGTGAGCAGATCGTCCAGACGGGCAGGGCGGTTCATCGCCATGATCTCGGCCTGACGCTTGGGGACATCGACCTTGTGATAATGCGTGGCATGCAATGTGGCTGCGGTGGGGCTGGGCACCCAAGCGCAATTCGCGCCCGACAGCGGATGGGCGATCTTCTGCGCCATCATATCGGCCATACGATCGGGCATCGCCCACATCCCCTTGCCGATCTGCGCATGCCCCGCCAGCCCGCACGCCAGCCCGATATCGACATTGCGGTCCTCATAGGCTTCGATCCAGGGTTGCCCCTTCATCTCGCCTTTGCGCAACATTGGGCCAGCCTGCATCGAGGTGTGAATCTCGTCGCCCGTGCGGTCCAAGAAGCCGGTATTGATAAAGGCCACGCGATAACGCGCCGCGCGGATACATTCCTTGAGGTTGACCGACGTGCGCCGTTCCTCATCCATGATGCCGAGCTTGACGGTATGGGCGGGCAGGCCTAGCACTTTTTCAACATTGTCGAAAATTTCGCAGGCGAATTCGACTTCTTTCGGTCCGTGCATCTTAGGTTTTACAACATAAACCGAATTTGTAACGGAATTGCGCGGGCCTTCGGTTTTGCGCAGATCATGCATCGCGCACAGCGTGGTGATCATCGCATCCATCAGCCCTTCTGGGGCTTCGGCACCGTCGCGGGTCAGGATCGCAGGGGTGGTCATCAAATGCCCGACATTGCGCACCAGCATCAGCGCGCGCCCCTTGAGCGTGACGGGCTCGCCCCCCGCGCCCGTAAACTGCAAATCGCCCTCAAGACGGCGGGTGAAAGTCTCATCGCCCTTGCGCACCTGTTCGCGCAAATCGCCCTTCATCAGCCCCAGCCAGTTGGAATAGGCTTGCACCTTATCCTCGGCATCGACACAGGCCACCGAGTCTTCGCAATCCATGATCGAGCTGATCGCCGCCTCCAAGATCACATCGGCAATACCGGCCGGATCGGACTGGCCAACATCGGTGTCCGGGTCCAGCACGATGCAAATATGCAGCCCGTTATGGGCAAGCAAAACCTGCGACAACGCGCCCTCGGCATCGGTATTGAACCCGGCAAACTGGCCGGGATCGGCCAGCCCGGTCTCACCCACCGCGTTTTCCACGAAAAACACGCCGTTCTCGACTCGCAGCGCCGTTACATCGGCCCAAGAGCCGCCCGCGAGTGGCACAGCCTCGTTCAAAAACGCCTTGGCATATTGCACAACCCGCGCGCCGCGCGCGGGATCATAGCCCCGACCGCTGGGCAGATCGCCCAACGCGTCTGTGCCGTATAGCGCATCATAGAGACTGCCCCAACGTGCATTGGCTGCATTCAGCGCATAGCGTGCATTGGTGATCGGCACGACAAGCTGCGGGCCGCAAACGCTTGCGAATTCCGGGTCAGTCGTCGGGGTCTCAATCGTGAAATCAGGGCCTTCGGGCAGCAAGTACCCAATCTCGGTTAGGAAGGTCTTGTAGGTTTCAAAATCGAACCCGGCAGCGCGATGATGGGCATGCCAATCATCCAAACTGGACTGGATTTCATCGCGCTTTTTCAGAAGGGCGCGGTTCTTCGGGGCCAGATCATGCAAGAGCGCGCCAAACCCGTCCCAAAACGCCTTTGGCTCGACGCCAGTGCCCGGCAACGCCTGATCCTCAATGAAGGACGCCAATTCGACCGCGACTTTTAGTCCGGCACGTTCTACCCTTTGCGCCATGCGCTCCTCCTCTTTTGTCTGAGCCATAGATGTGGTGCGATTAGGCGAGAGTCCAGAATTTTTCTAAGCTATGAGCAAGAATTGGTAAAAATAAAGAACCAATTTGGCGCCATTTCCAAGAGGCAAGCGCAGTGAACGCGCTTTTTGTGCTGCTATATGGGCATGGAAGGCGATTGAATGCCTGCGCGCAGGGACTATAACCTTTTCTTGTTCTGAGCGGCGGTTGTGAAACCCCAATTTGCCTTTTACCTCAGACTGAATGCTGACGACTATCGGTTTCAATCCAGAGGAAATCATGACCCAAAACACCCTCACGAAGCGGCTGTCGGATTATCAACCCTATCCGTTTGAACTCGAGATGGTGCGGCTTGATTTCCGCCTTGATCCTGATGCGACGCAGGTGCGTGCGCGCATCACGATCCGACCGTTGCGTGTGGCCTCGGCGCTGGAACTTGATGGCGAACGACTGGTGCTGCGCAAGATCGCGGTGGATGGGCGCGTGCTGGCGGCCAATGAATACACCCAAAGCGATACGGGGCTTGTGATCCATGCCGCGGCCTTGCCTGCGCAGACATTTACGCTGGAAACCGAGGTCGAAATCGCCCCTGCCGCCAATACCGCGCTTGAGGGGCTGTATATGTCAAACGGCATGTATTGCACGCAATGCGAGGCCGAGGGGTTTCGCAAGATCACCTATTACCCCGACCGCCCCGATGTGATGGCGCGCTTTCATGTGACGCTCGAAGGCGACGCGCCGGTGCTGCTGTCCAATGGCAATCCCGTGGCGCAAGAAGAGGGGCGGGCCGAATGGGTAGATCCTTGGCCCAAACCGGCCTATTTGTTTGCGCTGGTCGCAGGTGATCTGGTGGCGCATTCTGGATCGTTCACCACGATGTCGGGGCGCGCGGTTGCGCTTAACATCTGGGTGCGCCCGGGCGATGAAACCCGCTGTGCCTTTGCGCTGGAGGCGTTGAAACGCTCGATGACATGGGATGAACAGGTCTACGGTCGCGAATACGACTTGGACATTTTCAACATTGTTGCCGTTGATGACTTCAATATGGGCGCGATGGAGAACAAGGGGTTGAACATTTTCAACTCTAAATGGGTTCTGGCCTCGCCCGAGACGGCGACCGATGGCGATTACGAGCGCATTGAGGGCATCATCGCGCATGAGTATTTCCACAACTGGACGGGCAACCGGATCACCTGTCGCGACTGGTTCCAGCTGTGCCTTAAAGAGGGGCTGACGGTCTATCGCGATCAAAGTTTCACCGCCGATATGCGGCTGGGTCCGGTTAAGCGGATCGAGGATGTGATGGCCCTGCGCGCACGCCAGTTCCGCGAAGATCGCGGCCCGCTGTCGCATCCGCCACGCCCTGATCATTATCGCGAAATCAACAACTTCTACACCGCGACTGTCTATGAAAAAGGCGCCGAGATCGTGGGCATGTTGCGCCAGCTTGTCGGGCCGCAGGGCTATCGCGATGCGCTGGATCTGTATTTTGAACGCCATGACGGGCAGGCCTGCACGATTGAGGATTGGCTGAAGGTGTTCGAGGACAGTTCAGGGCGCGATTTGCGGCAGTTTAAACACTGGTACACAGATGCTGGAACGCCGCGCTTGCAGGTGACTGATGACTTTAAGAATGGCACCTACACACTTAAATTTAAACAACATTGCGATCAAACACCGGGGCAGGGCGACAAACCCGCGCGCCATATTCCGATAGCGGTGGGGCTGTTGTCGCATAAGGGCGACGATCTGATCGAAACGACGATTTTGGAAATGACGCAGAAGCATCAAAGCTTTGTCTTTGAGGGGCTTTCCGAGCGCCCTGTGCCCTCGATCCTGCGTGGGTTTTCCGCACCTGTCGTGCTGGAGTTTGACGCCGGAGATGCGCCCGATCCTGCGTTTTTGCTGGCCCATGACAGCGATCCGTTCAACCGCTGGGAAGCAGGGCGACGTTTGGCACTGCAAACCGTGGTGGCGATGGCGCAGGGCGGCGCTGTGGACCCATCCTATGTCGCAGCGATTGGCGCGCTTCTTAAAGATGGTGCTCCCGATCCGGCGTTTTGCGCGCTTTGTCTGAATTTGCCCTCAGAAGATCAGATCGCGCAGGCGCTTCATGAGGCGGAAATATCGCCCGATCCGGCAGCGATTCATAGCGCGCGTGAGGCGCTCGCGACGGCCTTGGCAACCGCGCATGAAGATGCGTTGAGCGCGCTGTATGACACGATGGCCGTGTCTGGCCCCTATCGGCCAGATCCAGAACCGGCTGGGCGTCGCAGTTTGCGTTTGGCGGCGCTGTCGCTGCTGCGTCGCATTGATGGCGGCGCACGGGCGCAGGCGCTGTTTGACACGGCTGATAACATGACTGAAAGCCTTGCTGCTTTGGGGCAGGTCGTGGCAGCGGGCGTGGGCGAGGCGGCTCTGGCGACCTTCCGGGATCGCTGGCAAGGTGACCGCTTGGTGATGGACAAGTGGTTTGCAATCCAGTTGACCGCCAGCGCGCCCGATCAGGCGCTGGCGCGTGTGGAAAGCCTCGTGCAAGATCCGCTGTTTGATTGGAAAAATCCCAACCGGTTCCGCGCCTTGATGTCTGGGTTTGCGGCCAATCACGCGGGCTTTCATCGCATAGACGGGGCGAGTTACCGCTTTTACGCGGACTGGTTGCTGCGCCTTGATCCGCTTAACCCTCAGGTGGCCGCGCGCATGTCGACCGCGTTTGAAACTTGGGCGCGCTATGATCTGACGCGACAATCGTTGATGCGCGCCGAGCTGGCCCGGATCGCGCAGACCAAGGGGCTAAGCCGTGATCTGTCGGAAATGAGTGCGCGGATGCTGGGCTAAGCCCGCGATCTTAGACACAGCAAAAACGCGCCCGAGGAGGACCACGGGCGCGTTTTCATATCTTTGCGAACCGCTTAGTTGCTTTGCGAGGCTTGATCTGCTTTCGGATAACCGGTGCCCAAAACGACACCGTCCACCGTCTCGCCGTAGAAATCCTCACTGCTTTTGTGCCATTTCTTATCGGCCTCTTGCAGCGAAATCGCGCCGGTCTGACGCGGGTCTTTCGGGCGTGGCTTGCTGTCGATAAAGGCGGCCACGTCCCAAGCGTCCTGAACGCTTAGCGTGCCGGGTTGCGAGAGCGGCATGTTATGCTCAATGAACGCGGCAGCAGAGCTTACCTTGTGCATCCCTGCGCCCCAGTTAAAGCTGTGTGGCCCCCAAAGCGGCGGGAAGATCTGCTTGCCGTTCGCATCGGTCTGCCCCATGCCGTCGCTGCCATGACAGACCGCGCAATTTTCGGTAAAGACCTGCGCGCCACGTTCGCGCGAGGGGGCTTTCGCGGGCTTGTCGATCTTGCCAAAACCTGCGCCCTCAGGCTGAACGCCTATCGGCAAGCCTTTGGACATCCAGAAGAAATAGGCCTGCAAGTCACGATACACGTCCGACCCATAAGGCGGCGCCCCGCCCGAGGGCGAGCCTTGCGCGTTCATCGAATAGGTGAAGCAGCCGTGGATGCGATCCTCCATGGTGTTCACCATCTTATTCTTGCCGCGATACTTCGGATAGACCGGATAGGCCGCCCACATCGGCGCGGAATAGGCTTGACGCCCCGCATCAAGGTGGCAGTTCGAACAGCTCAGATTATTTCCGACGTAATCATGGGCATTGGTGCCGGTTTGATTGAAAATCGCCATGCCGCGCCGCACGGAATCCCCGAATGCGTCATTGGGAATGGTGCGTTCATCGGGCGGGGTGAACAGGCCCGTTTCCGCGCCCTTAACCTGTGCGGCGTCCGCAGATTTATGCCCGGTCAGCCAGTTTGGGGCCCAACCAAAATCCACCACGATCGAGCCCAGAACCACCAGCGCCAGCCCGCCGCTGATCGCATAGATGGCGCGCAGAGCGGTCTGGCCGCGCGCGGCATTATCGGGACCGGGGGGCGGAATGTCTGAGGGGTGCTTATTGGCCATTTTCGGCCTCCTTGGTGGTGGCGCTCACGGCCAGTGCGAGTTTGGCATTTGCTGCCGCCGGGGGCAGCGAGGCGAGGTAGTCTGCCACTGCACGCCGGTCGGCATCGCTTAGCGATTTGCCAATTCCGGCCATCAGGCCAAGCGGCGAGTTGTGGCGCGAGCCGCCCTGCCACATCGCCAGTTGATGCGCGATATAGGCGGGTTGTTGGGCGGCCAGACCGGGGAACTTGTCGCCCACGCCAATCCCCGAGGGGCCGTGGCAGGTAAAGCAGGCAGGCACGTTCTTGCTCCAGTCGCCTTCAAGCGCGATTTTCTCGCCGCGCGCCAGATCCCCTTTGAGGGACGGGCGGGCGCCCGAGGGGCTGCTCATTGCGCCGTAGTAGTTCGCCAGCTCGATGATTTGAGTGTCACTCAGGGATTTGACGACATAATCCATCGAGTCGTTGACGCGCGTGCCTTCTTTGAAGTCATGCAACTGTTTGGCAAGGTAGGCGGGCGCAAGCCCGGCCAGACGTGGAATGGTTTGCGTGCCTTCGCCTTTGTCGCCATGACAGCTTGCGCAGGACCAGATTTCATTTGTGCCATGCGTTGCCAGTGCCGCCGTGGCAGCCGCATCGGGGCTTGGCGCGGCTGCGGTTTCGCTGGCGGGTTGCGCGGGCAGGCCGTTGATCAGACCTGCCAGACCCGATCCGCCATCCCACGGGTCGAGATCGGCGCTGGCGGTGCGGATTTCAGCGACCTGAGCAGGGGAGACCGTGCTTTTCAGCCCGTTCAGATCGCTTGCGACGAAATTGGCAATCGCGGCAATATCCTTGTCATCGAGCACCGACGCGAAGCTGGGCATCTCGCCATCGTAATCCGCCTTATCGACGATCAGTGGCCCGCCAATACCGCGCATCACGATATGGGTGATGGCCGTCGCGCCGCCTGCTTTGGCCACGTCTGAGGCATGCAGCGGCGGGATCGCATCGGCCACCCCTTCGCCTGCATCGCCATGACAGCTTGCGCAATTATCAGCAAACAGCGCCTTGCCCGCCTCGGGGGTCGGCTCGGATTTGACGGGGGTGTTGGCAGCGATGGCTTGATCGTTCAACGCCGCGCGTTCCTTATCGGCGATCTTGGTAGAATAGCTCACGTGCACCAGCATCGTGACGCCCCAGATCGCCAGCGCAATCGCGATCCAGTAAACGGGCATCGGGATGCGGCGGGGTTCTTCATAAGGCTCGAAGGTTTCATCCGGGAGCCTTGGGTCTTGCTTGTTTTTATCTCTCATCACTCGTCTCCCTGGGCTCACTTACTGGCCTTGGCGGCGTCGTTATTGTGTTGCTGCGCGGCCATCAGCGCATAGCCGTCATCGCGCAAACCTTCTGCTGGCGGGGCGTAGTCATGCTTCATGCCTTGCAGATAGGTCACCAGATCCAGCGCATCTTGCTTGGCCACGATCACACCCGTTTTTGGGGCATAAGCCGGGGGCAGCTTGACCACGACATCACCGGGATCGGCCTTGTCTTTATGGGCAAACAGATAGGGATAGGCGGGCATGATCGACCAGCTTGAGATTGCACGCGGTTGATAGAGATGGGTCAACTGCCAGCCCTGCGAAGGCATGCGATCTCCGATATTCATCAGGTCGGGCCCGGTGCGCATGGTGCCCAGTTGATGGGGCGTGTCATAGGCGTAATCGCCCGCCACCGAGGCCCGCCCCCAGCCGCGCTCGCCATCAGGGGCTTGCGCCTCGTCGCGGGGCTGTTGGCTGTGGCAATAGAGACAGCCCAGCGAGACATAAACCGCACGCCCGCGCGCCTGCGCCACCGTGTAGGGTTTGAGACCGGGAGAAACCCCGCTTTTGTCAATCTGCATGCCCGGAATGATCACCAGCAGCAGCGTGGCAAAGGACAGGATGGCCAGCGATAAAATCGCTAAAGGAAGATAGCGGTTCATTGGGCAGCCACCATAGGTTCGGTTTCAAGGTCTTGCGTGCGCTTGGAGAAAGCGAGCGCGATCAGGTTCACAGCCAGCAGGATATGGCCCAGCGTCATCAACCCGCCGCCCAGCGAGCGCCCTTCAAGATAGGGTTTCAGCAAGATCACGCTATCGGCAAAGGGTTTGGACGCATCCAGCATCGCCAGCCCTTGCAGCACGCCGCCAATGGTGAGCGAGAAGAAATAGACAGCAAAGCCCACCACCACGAGCCAGAAATGCCACGCAATCAAACGCGGGAAGGGGAAATACTTGCCCGTCGCGCGCGGCACGATCTGATAGATTGCGCCAAACAGCACGAGGCTGACAAAGGCGTAAGCCCCCAGATGCGCGTGCCCGATCGTGTATTGCGTGAAATGGGTGATCGTGTTGACCGAGCGCAGCGCCTCGATCGAGCCCTGGAATGAGGCCAGCGTGTAGCAGACCGCACCAAAGCTGATGAAACGCAGCGGCATCGACGCCTTGAGCGCCCATAGGTTGCGCGCCACCGTGACGTGCTGGTTGATCGCCACCGCGATGACGGGCACGAACATCATGATCGAATGCACCACCGAAAGCGTCACGAGCCATGTCGGGACCGGTCCGCCGATCAGGTGATGGATGCCGACTTGGGAATAAAACAGCGCCAAGGCCCAGAACCCCACCAGCGAGACCGAATAGGAATAGATCGGTTTGCCAATGATTTTCGGGATGAAGTAGTAAGCCGTGCCCACGCCCAGCGGCGTCAGCCACAGGCCCAGCACGTTATGGGCAAACCACCAGTTCATCGTGGCTTGCTCGACCCCCCAGTGCAGGCCGGGGATATTGGCGATGATAAACAGCATCGGGAACCACAAAACGCCCGCGAGGAAATACCAGCCCGAGACGTAGATATGATGCACCTTGCGTGCGCGTGTCGTCGCGATCAGGGGGGCGACGAAACAGGCAGCCCCAATGGCCAGCGCAATGTCGATCTGCCACGGGATTTCCAGCCATTCCAGCCCGTCCGTCCAGCCATTGGCGATGGCCAGAACGCCCGCTGCAACCCCGAGGTTCCAGATCAACGTGCCCAGATTGACCATCCATCCCAACCGCAGCGGCGTATGAAAGATGCGCGGTATGATCCAGAAGATCGCCGCCAGCCCCGCTTGGCTTGACCAGCCGTAAATGACCGAGTTCAGGTGGACAGTGCGCATCCGCCCGAAGGTCATATGCGCCGAACCGCTCATCAGATCGGGCAGGTGCAATTCCAGCGAGGCCGCCAACCCGTGGATCGAGCCATAAATCAGCCAGAACACCCCCATCGAGATCAGCCACATCACCGGACCTGCGGACGATTTGTCGATGCCGCTGCGGGCGGTGTCGAAATGGTGGGGAAGCGCGGGGCTGTCGATCTCGGCACCTTCACCGGGTTGAAAGATCGAACGGGCATCGTCTTGATCTGGGGTATGGACCTGTTTGTTGGCGATGGCCCAGATCAATGCCGTCAGCGCCAGAAGCGAGACGATAAAGCTGAGCGCAAGCAACAGGCCGAGCGTGGGGGTTATTTGCATGGGCTGGCTCCAGTGTCAGACATGGCTGGGGCGCGGTCGATTGGAAAAGGTTTTACGCGTCACTTTTCCTGCTCTCCTTGACCCGGTTGGCGGTTCGGTTTCTTCGAGGCGCGTCAGCTGTCCTGATCTTTGCCCTTATCTCAACATTCAGATATTTGCAGATATCGGGGAGTTTCCCACCCTGCGATGGGCTTGGCTCAAGACCGTGTAGCGGCTGAACGCGTCTGGTTATCAGGCAGTGTGACGCGCTCACGGCTCTGCGACTACTCCCTCTCACGCATTGATGACTCTTGTTGATCTGTGCGATGTATTCGCGTCATTGTTCAAATATGAACTGTTCACACAGTGCGTTGTTTTATTGATCAAGATTGACAATCGGGGCATTGGGGACACTGCAGTTTCAATAACAAAAACGCTACATTCGCGTGATAATGTGTTCACTTTGCGCGTGAGGGAATTTGATCGCAATGTCATATGACATGTGCGCATCGCGCGTGGGGGGATGGTGGCGGTTGTTTGGACGCAAGAAGGCGAATGGCCAAGGCGCAATTTCGCAAACGATTCTCGGCTTTCACCAATTGCGGAGCCGATGCGATCCCCCTTGCCAAGAAGAGCACAAAACGCCATCGCAAGTTGAGACCTGCGCGCGAAATACGATATCAGGGTTACAGCGCGATGTGTGAGTAAGGATTTTTATGACGCAGAAAATTGTGCCCCCCGCAGCGCGCCAACATGACGGAGTGGCCCCCGATGTTGTGCATACCAAGGCCGCTCCTTTTGCCCGGCTGCAAGGCTGGGCCGAGCATCCGCTTATAAAGCTGGGTCTGCCCTTGCTGGTGCTGGGCGTGGCGATTTTTGTGCTGCATAAGCTGGCGGGTGATGTCAGCCCCCATAAGGTAGTCGCCGATATTTCCGACGCCAGCCCAAAGGCGCTGCTGCTGGCACTGGGGGCGACCACGCTGAGTTATCTTGCGATTGCCTTTTACGATGTGATCTCACTGGGCGCGGTCGCGCCGGGTATTGTGGCGCCGCGCGTGGCCTATCTGGTGGGCGGCGCAGGCTATGCTATCTCGAACCTGCTGGGCGTGTCTTACCTGACGGGCGGGGCCGTGCGTCTTCGCACCTATGTTGCCGCCGGGGTGCCGTTTCATCGCGCCGCCCTTGCGCTTGGCACCTCATGGAGCGGGTTCTGGACCGGGCTTGTCGCGCTGCTTGGCCTGTTGATGATGTTTCATCCCAAAGGTCTGTCGGCAGTGCTGCCGATTGCGCCGGGGTTCGAGGCGGCTACCGGGATTGCGTTGATCGTGGCGCTTGGCGCGCTGATGGCGTTCTTGGGACGGCGTGCGCGTCATGTGCGTTGGCGCGGGATTGAGGCAGATCTGCCGCGTGCCCGCACGGCCAGCCTGCTGATGCTGGCCGGTATGGCCGATCTGGCGTTTGCCTCACTCACGCTTTGGGTGCTGCTGCCGCCCGATCTGGGGGGCAATTTCGCTTATTTCTTCGTGATCTTCATGGCCGCGATCGGGCTTGGCATCGCCAGCCATTCACCCGGCGGTTTGGGCGTGTTTGAGGCCACGGTGATTGCGGGTCTCGGGGCGGGCGCACGCCCTGATCTGTTGGCGGCGCTGGTGCTGTATCGCGTGGTTTACACGCTTTATCCCTTTGCAATCGCCACGCTGGGGCTGGCGGCGGGCTGGCTGTGGGCGCAGCGCCACCACCTTGATCACGCCGCCGATCTGGCGCTGGCGATCATGGGGCCGTTAATTCCGCCCTTGGCGGCGGGTGTGGCGCTGGTGTCGGGCGTGCTGCTGATGCTGTCGGGCTCGGTCCCGGCGGAAGGCTCGCGCCTTGATCTGCTGCGCGATGTGTTGCCGCTGCCGGTCGTTGAGTTCTCACATCTCACCGCCAGCGTGACGGGGGTGATGCTGATCGTGCTGGCGCGGGGCTTGTATCAACGTTTGACGCGGGCTTGGGTGATGGCGTTGATTTTGCTCGGCGTCGGGATCGTGACTTCGTTGGTGAAGGGACTCGAATGGGAGCAAGCGCTGACGATGGCGATTTCGGGCGCGCTGCTGATCTTGTTTCGCCAAGCCTTCTACCGGGTGCAGGATGCCTCGGTCTTTCGCATTGATTTGCGCTGGTTCGTGTCGGTCACGGCCCTTGTCGCAGCCATGACATGGATTGGGTTTTTCGCCTATAAGCACGTGGAATACCGCGACGCGCTGTGGTGGCAATTCGCGTGGAAAAGCGATGCCTCTCGGTTTTTGCGTGCTACGGTGGGCGCGTCGGTCGCGCTGGCGATCATTGCGCTTGGCTCTATCCTGAGTGCGCGCAAACGCCTGCGTCTGCGTCGGGAAATCCCCCAAGCCGTGCGCGATATTCTGGCGCAATCTGATGACGCCGAGGCGCAACTGACCCTGATGGGCGACAAAGAGGTGCTGCTGGACCCCGAAAACCGCGCCTTTATTGCCTATGCCGATACGGGCCGGGCGCTGATTGCGCGCTCTGATCCGGTGGGCGAGGAGGAGGCTGCGATCTCACTGATCTGGGCCTTGCGTGAAAAGGCCGATCGCAGCGGGCGGTTATGTGCGTTTTACGGTGTCTCGCCGCGCTTTTTGCCCACCTTTCTGGATATGGGCCTGTCTATTGTCAAAATCGGCGAGACCGCGCGCATCGACCTAAAGACGTTCTCGCTGGACGGCCCGAAAAAGAAAAACTTCCGGTACGCCGTAAGCAAAGGCGCGCGTGACGGGTTCACGTTCGAGATCATCCCCGCCGCGCAGGTGGCTGACCATCTGCCCGAGCTGCGCGCGATTTCCGATGCGTGGCTGGCGCAAAAGCAGGGCGAGGAGAAAAGCTTTGCGCTGGGCGCGTTCACCGATGACTACATCGTCAATTTCGACTGCGCCGTGCTGCGGGCGCCAGATAGGCGGATTGTGGCCTTTGCCAACCTCTTGATGGGCAATAGGTGTGAGCTGTGCGTCGATTTGATGCGCTATGATGCGGGCTGCCCGGGCTATGGCATGAACCAGCTTTTCAGCGAGATGATCTTGTGGGCGCAGGCGGGCGGGTTCAAATGGTTCCGCCTTGGCAATGCGCCGTTTTCGGGGATTGAACGCCACCGCCTTGCCTCGGTCTGGAACCGGCTGGGCGGGTTTCTCTATGAGCATGGCGAGCGGCTTTACAGCTTTGAGGGGCTGCGCAGTTTCAAGGAAAAATGGGATCCGGTCTGGTCGCCCCACTACCTTGCCAGCCCCGGAGGTCTGGCCGTTCCGCGTGTCCTTTACGAGGTGAACGTTCTGATCTCGGGCGGGGTGCGCGGGCTTGTGCGCCGCGATAGTAAGGAGAAGGGCTGATGATCCCGAACTTCAAAGACCACGCCGCCAATGAGCGTACCTTTCTGGCGTGGTTGCGCACGGCCATTGCGATTGTGGGTGTGGGGCTGACGGCGGCAAAGCTGACGGGAACGCGCGTGCCGCTCTGGTCTGATCTGGCAATGATCGGGATGGGCGGCGTGGTTGTGGTGCTCGCCTTTATACGGATGCACCTTTTGCGCCGACGTATCGACGCCGAGGAGGAGCTGGATCAACTAAGTCGCGACTGGCCCGATGTGGTGCTGATGGCGCTGGTGATCGCGATGATCGTCCTCACAGGAATATTCGTGATCCATGTTCTATGAGGTCTTGAACTTGCGCTTCGACGCTGCCTTGATGACGCCAAATCACGGAGGATAGGCGATGAAACTGCTACGTTTTGGCCCGAAAGGGGCGGAAAAACCGGGACTGCTGGACGATCAGGGCGTGATGCGCGACCTGTCGGGGCAGGTGGCCGATATCGGCGGTGCGGTGCTAGGCGACGAGGGGCTGGCCAAGATTGCCGCCCTTGATCCAAGCACGCTACCCGAGGTGCCCGAGGGTACGCGTCTGGGCACGCCGATTGCGGCTACGGGGAAGATGATTTGCATCGGCTTGAACTATGCCGATCACGCCGCTGAATCGGGCTCCAAAGTGCCTGATGAGCCGCTGATCTTCATGAAAGCCACCTCAGCAATCCAAGGCCCCAACGATCCCATCGTGATCCCGCGCGGCGCCGAGACGCTGGATTGGGAGATTGAGCTGGGCATCGTCATCGGCACGGCTGCGAAATATGTCAGCGAGGCGGACGCGCTGGATTATGTCGCAGGCTTCGTGCTGGCCAATGATGTGTCAGAGCGCAGCTATCAAAAAGACCGCGCCGGTCAGTGGACCAAAGGCAAAAGCTGCGACACTTTTGGCCCGCTTGGCCCGTGGCTCGTAACGCGCGATCAGGTGTCCGATCCGCAAAACCTGTCGATGAAGCTCAGCGTCAATGGCGAAGTCATGCAAGACGGCTCTAGTGCGACGATGGTATTTGGCGTGGCCAAGCTGGTTAGCTATTTGTCGCAATTTATGACGCTGCATCCGGGCGATGTGATTTCAACCGGCACCCCGCCCGGCGTCGCAATGGGCATGGAAACTCCGCGCTACCTGCGCCCCGGTGACGTTGTGGAACTTGAAATTGAGGGGCTTGGCCAGCAACGCGCAGAGGTCGTGGCCGATATCTAAGCAAGTGTGGAGCTGCCCCTGACGGTCAAAGCCGGTGGCTTTGACCGTCTTTCCCGGGATATTGGCATCACGAGGACGGGCAGGCGCGCCAATTGCGACTTTGATGAGGCCGATTCCTATCACTTCCGTGTAACGCTCTCTTGTGGCGCGCAACCCAACACGATAGCCTCAAGGTAACTTGAAATCGGAGGGCGTGATATGGCGCCCAGGCGTCCCCGGTCGGCGGGCGCGCTCCCGAAAACGGCACGCTCCGGTAAATCCGGAAAGCCGCCATTGGTCGAGCAGTCCGCGGCCCAGACCGCCGAGGGGGGGGAGCTTTACGCTGCCCTCGATCTCGGCACCAACAGTTGCCGGATGCTGATCGCCCGACCCATGGGCGCGCAGTTTCAGGTCGTGGACAGCTTTTCAAAGGCGGTCCAGCTAGGTCAAGGTCTTGAAACCTATGGCCGTTTGTCGCGCAACTCGATGGCGCGTACAGTGCAGGCCTTGCAAATATGTCGCCGCAAGATTGACTCGCACGGTGTCAAGCGGATGCGCCTTGTCGCAACCGAAGCCTGTCGGCGAGCCAAGAATGCGCGCGATTTCATGCGCTATGTGCGGCGCGAAACCGGTCTGCCGCTGGAAATCATCGCCGCTGAGGAAGAGGCGCAACTGGCCGTCATTTCCTGCGCCTCGCTGGTCAGTCCGAAATCTGAACAGGTGTTGGTCGTTGATATCGGGGGCGGTTCGACCGAACTGGTCTGGATCGACCTTGAAGATGTGCCGCCGGGGGATCGGGCGCGTGCAATTATGCGGTTGGGGCAGGGGTTTAACCAACCCGACGGCCCAATTCCGGCCGCGCGCGTGGTCGATTGGATTTCAGTGCCGCTGGGCGTGGCGACGTTGAAAGATCAGTTCGCGGATGTCGAAGATGATGCTGCGCGCTTTGCCTTGATGAGCTGGTTCTTCGAAGAAAAGCTGGCCGATTTCACGCCTTACGCTTCGGGTAGTCCGCAAGAGGGCTTCCAGATCATCGGCACAAGCGGCACGGTCACCACGGTTGCGGCCTGCCACCTAGGTCTCAAGCGCTATGATCGCAATCGCGTCGACGGGTTAATGATGAATTCCGCGCAGATTGATGCGGTGATCCGCTCGTTCCTGACGCTGGGACCGGCGGGGCGGCGTGCGGACCCGCGAATCGGGCGTGACCGCCATACGTTGATCATGTCGGGCGCGGCGATTTTGCAGGCGTTGATGCGAGTTTGGCCGACCGATCAGTTGAGTGTTGCGGATCGCGGTTTGCGCGAAGGTCTGCTATATGCGCAGATGGCCGGGGACGGCGTGTTGGAAGAGATGGAATAATGGCAAAGACACCGAGCGGAAAAAACACCTCCGGGCGCGGAGAGCGCGACCTGCGCGTGCGCGTGAAAACCGCCAAGGGGCGCAAGCTGTCCTCGACGCTGTGGCTTGAACGCCAGCTCAACGATCCTTACGTCGTGCGCGCCAAGAAAGAGGGCTATCGCGGTCGCGCGGCCTATAAGATTTTGGAACTCGACGAAAAGTATCGTTTCCTCGTGCCCGGCGCGCGGGTTGTCGATCTGGGCTGTGCGCCCGGGGGGTGGTTGCAGGTTGCGGTCAAGCGGGTCAATGCCTTGGGAGAGAAATCGGGCAAGCGCGTTGGCACTGTGCTGGGAGTCGATCTCCAAGAGGTAGATCAGGTGCCGGGCGCTGAAATCCACCAGCTCGATTTTCTCGACGAGGGGGCGGATGACAAGGTCAAGGAATGGCTTGGTGGCAAGGCCGATGTGGTGATGTCGGATATGGCCGCGTCCAGTTCGGGCCATCAAAACACCGACCATTTGCGCATTATTATCCTGTGCGAGGCGGCCGCCGAGTTCGCCTTTGACGTTTTGGAGGAAGGCGGCACTTTTGTTGCAAAAGTGCTAGCGGGGGGCACCGAACAGGGGCTTTTAACCACGCTAAAGAAGAATTTTGAAAAGGTTGCAAATGTGAAGCCGCCTGCTTCGCGCGCCAATAGCTCGGAAAAATTCGTCGTCGCACAAGGGTTTCGTGGCCGCCGCCATGAGGGCGCGCAAGCGGAGGACGCAGACGAATAAATCCGTCAGCGAAGACCCGGGCAGTTTCAACTGCTGTCTCGGATATGAGACAGATGCCTCCCTTAATCATGTGGAATTCGCATTGTGAAAGGTCCGAATCGGGCTACCCTCAGCGTTTGTACTTGCGCAAGAGGGGAGGCTTTCGCATGTCGCGACATCATGTATCGCAACGCCATCACGCCGACATTGTGCGTGAGGTGGTCGCCTCGCCCAAAGCGGCGGGGCGGGCGGGCTTTGCCGCCAGTTGGCGCCGCTCGCTGATCCACCACAAAATCGACCCCGCAGAAATGCCCCATGACGCGCGCCTGACCGAGGCTGAGGTGCGCGCGCGCCGCGAAGCCTCGGGGCTGTTGTTGCGAATTGCGGCTCCTGTGCTGGACCGTCTGGCGCGCGCGGCCTGCGATGCGGGCTGCACGGTTTTGTTGTCGGATGCGGGCGGTCTGATCTTGGATGAGCGCGTGCATGCGGGCGATGTCGGGGCGTTTCATTCCTCGAATCTTGCGCCCGGTTCGGATTGGTCCGAGGGCGCGCAGGGCACCAATGGCATCGGCACCTGTCTAGCCGAAGGGCGTGCAGTCACGGTCTGGCGCGACCAGCATTTTCGGTCCGGCAATACCGGGCTGACCTGCATGGGCGCGCCGGTGTTCGGGGCGCAGGGTGATCTGGCGGGGGTGATTGATGTCAGTTCCGCGCGCGAAGACATGACTGAGGGCTACGCGAGCCTTGTCGCGCTGACCGCCCAAGACGCCGCGCAACGCATTGAGGGTGATCTGTTTCGCGCCGCCTTTCAGGGGGCGCGTATCTTATCGGCAGGGCCGGGCGAGAACCCGGCGCAAGGGGTGATGCTGCTGGCTCTTGATCGCGATGATCTGGTTGTCGGGGCAACGCGCGCTGCGCGCAAATACATGGGGATTTCGCCCGAGCAGATCGGCACCACGCCTGCCAACGACCTGATCGGACAGGGTGTGCGCGGTGGTCTGCAAGAGGCCCAGCGTGCCGCGATGGCGCGGGCCTTAGCGCGCAATGGCGGCAATGTATCGGCAGCGGCGCGCGATCTCGGGATCGGGCGGGCCACCTTTTATCGCAAGGCCAAGGCGCTGGAACTGGGGGTGTAGCGACGCCCGGATCTGCCCGGACGGCGCTGGGGGGTCAGCCGAGGCTGACCAGCGCGTGGCGCTTCTTGCCCGCAGACAGTTTCACCGAGCTTTCCAGATCGGCGGTGGTGAACATCCGGCCCGCATCGGTGCAGGTCTTGTCATCGACCTTCAGCGCGCCTTCTGCGATCAGCCGCTTGCCATCCTTGCCCGTTTTCGCAAGACCCGAGCGCACGACCAATTGCGCCAGCGAAATGCCTTCGCCCAGATCATCAGCACTCAGCGTCAGGGTCGGCAGGTCATCGCCCACACCGCCCTTTTCAAATACCTCGCGCGCGGTGGCCTCGGCTGCCTCGGCGGCAGCGCGCCCGTGACACAACGCGGTGACCTCATTGGCAAGGATGATCTTGGCGTCGTTGATCTCAGATCCTTCCAGCGCGCCAAGGCGATCACATTCCGCAACCGGCAATTCGGTATACAGTTTCAGGAAACGCCCCACATCGGCATCGGTGGTGTTGCGCCAGAACTGCCAGAACTCGTATGAGCTTAGCATATCCTCATTCAGCCAGATCGCACCCGACTGGCTTTTGCCCATCTTCTTGCCATCCGACGTGGTCAGCAGCGGCGAGGTCAGACCAAATATTTCATGATCGAGCACGCGGCGCGTCAGGTCGATCCCGTTGACGATATTGCCCCATTGATCCGACCCGCCCATCTGCAGAAGACAGCCATAACGGCGATTGAGTTCCAGAAAATCATAGGCTTGCAGGATCATGTAGTTGAATTCGAGGAACGACAGCGATTGCTCGCGATCCAGCCGCGACTTGACGGATTCAAAGGACAGCATCCGGTTGACCGAGAAGTGCCGCCCGATATCGCGCAGGAAATCGAGGTAGTTCAGCTCGTCCAGCCATTCCGCATTATTCAGCATCAGCGCCGGGGTTTCGCCCTCGTAGCTGACATATTTCGCAAACACCTTCTTGATGCCCGCGATATTGTCGTCGATCTGGGCCGGCGTCAGCAGCGGGCGCTCGTCGGCGCGAAACGACGGGTCACCTACCTTGGTCGTGCCCCCGCCCATCAGCGTGATCGGCTGATGTCCGGTTTTTTGCAGCCAGCGCAGCATCATGATCTGGATCAGCGAACCGACATGCAGCGACTTCGCCGTTGCATCAAAGCCGATATAACCCGGCACGACCCCTTTGACCAAAGCCTCGTCAAGCCCCTGATAATCGGTGCAATCGGCCAGAAAGCCTCGCTCCATCATCACGCGTATGAAGTCTGATTTGGGATGGTAGGTCATCGTGCTTGTTCCTTTCCTAACAGCGTGCGTATATCGGGCAGGGCGGCGAGAGGGAAGCCATGTTGAAACCGGGTCCGGTCTGGGCGGCAGGCACGATGTCGGGAACGTCATTGGATGGGGTCGATGCGGCCCTTGTGCTGAGTGATGGCGAGCGGATCTTGGACTTTGGCCGATCCGAGTATCGCCCCTATTCACCCGCGGAACGCGATATATTACATGCCGCTTTGGGCCGTTGGCCCGGCGAAGAGGGCGTCGAGGCCGCCGCAGAAGTGGTTGAAACCGCGCATGCCGAAATTCTGTCGGGGTTGAGCGAGGCGCATCTTATCGGCTTTCATGGCCAGACATTGGCGCATGATCCGGATGGTCGCCAAGGCCCAAGGCGCACGCATCAGGCGGGCGATGGGTCTGTTTTGGCCGAGGTGCTGGGGCGTCCGGTGGTGTGGGATTTCCGCTCCAACGATGTCGAGATGGGCGGGCAGGGCGCGCCGCTGGCTCCGTTTTTCCACTTTGCCTGCGCGAAATATGCCGGGCTGAGGGCACCTGCGGTATTTCTCAATCTCGGCGGGGTGGGCAATGTCACCTGGGTTGATCCGCGCCAGCCGGGGCCTGAAGTGCCCGGCGCGGTTTTGGCCTTTGATACCGGTCCAGCCAATGCGCCGATCAATGATCTGATGCGGATGCGGCGCAAGCTGGATCAGGATGAGGGCGGCGCGCTGGCGTTGGAGGGGGCTGTGGATGAGGCCGCGCTGCAGGGGTTTCTCAATCACCCATATTTCCTGCGTATCCCGCCCAAGTCACTGGATCGAAATGATTTTTATGATATTCTTGCGCGGGTTTCTGATTTAGGCGATGCCGATGCCGCAGCCACCCTGACCGCCTGTGCGGCTGCTGCCGTGGCGCGCGGGGGCGAGCATTACCCGATCCCGCCAAGCGCGATTTATGTCACAGGCGGGGGGCGGCTTAACGCTGCTCTGATGGTGGCGCTGCAAACCCGCATGAACTGCCCTGTGCAACCGATTGAGGATATCGGGTTGGATGGGGATATGCTTGAGGCGCAGGCCTTTGCCTATCTCGCCGTGCGCGTGGCACGCGGGCTACCAACCTCGGGACCGTCAACGACCGGGGTGGGCGCGCTGATCGGGGGCGGTAAAATCTCTCAGCCCGACTGAGGAACCTCTTGGTGCCACCCAAGTCTGGCGGTCTTGCCCGCGCCTCTGGCATGAGAACGCCAGCCAAAAGGCACGACGATCTGATTAGCTTGCGTCGTCCAGAGCCTCTGCCAAGGCCAGGAAATCGGGTGCGATGATGTCCCAATCCGCTTCGGGGACAAGATCGGTGGTTTGGTCGGGGCCGTATTCTGTGGGACGCGCGACAAAGGCGGTTTTCAGACCAAGGGCGCGGGCTGCGGCCAGATCGCCATTATGCGCGGCGACCATCATCACCGCCTCGGGTGGCAGGCGCAGGGCGTTGCATGCGGCGAGATAAACTGTGGGTTTGGGTTTGTAATCGCGTGCAATATCGGCGCCCAAGATACAGTGCCACGGCAGCTGCGCATGTTTGGCCAGCCGTGCCATCAGGGCGATGGACCCATTGGAACAGGGCGCAACCAGCGCGCGCTTTGCAATCGCGTGCAGGCCTGCGACCGTGTCGGGCCACGGATCAAGCCGCTCCCAAGCCTGCGCGAGCGCGTCAGGGGCGTGCAGGTTAAACCGCGCGGCCACCCGGTGCAAGTTTTCGCGGTGCAGATCATCCAGCGCGACATAGCCGCGATTGCCCGCCCGGATGCGCGCCATCGCTGGGTCATATTCGCCGCGCCACGCATCCGCGAAAGCCAGCGCATCGACGCCGGGCAGGGCCGTGCTGACGGCGCGCGCGATGGCGCTGCGCCAATCGACGCAGGTGCCGAAAACATCAAACAGGAGCGCTTGGGTCATGCCCTTAGTTTGCGCGTATAGACACGGGCGAGCAACCCGATTGTGGGCATGGAAAACCCGCCGGAGGCGGGTGCCTCCGACGGGAGTATTTTGGGCCAAATGAAACCTTATTTCAGGATCGAACGGCCTGCGTATTCTGCGGTCTCGCCCAGCATTTCCTCGATGCGGATCAACTGGTTATATTTCGCCAACCGGTCCGAGCGCGCCAGCGAGCCGGTCTTGATCTGACCGCAATTCGTGGCGACGGCCAGATCGGCGATGGTGCTATCTTCGGTCTCGCCCGAGCGGTGGCTCATGACGTTGGTGTAGCCCGCGCGGTGGGCCATATCGACGGCCTGAAGCGTCTCGGTCAGGGTGCCGATCTGGTTCACTTTGACCAGCATCGAGTTTGCCACGCCCTGCTTGATGCCATCGGCCAGACGCACCGGATTGGTCACGAACAGATCGTCGCCCACCAGTTGCACCTTGTCGCCCAGACGCTCGGTCAGCAGCTTCCAGCCAGCCCAGTCATCTTCGGCCATGCCGTCTTCGATCGAGATGATCGGATAGGCACCCAGCAGTTTTTCGAGATAGGCGACGTTTTCCTCCGAGCTGAGGCTCAGACCTTCGCCCGCCATCTCGTATTTGCCGTTCTTGTAATATTCGGTCGAGGCGCAATCCATCGCGAGATAGATGTCCTCGCCCGGTTTATAGCCTGCCTTCTCGATGGATTTCAGGATCAGATCGAGCGCCGCCGTGGTCGAGCTGAGTTCGGGCGCAAAGCCGCCCTCATCGCCCAAGCCAGTGTTCAGCCCCGCTGCCGAAAGTTCCTTTTTCAGCGTATGGAACACTTCTGAGCCCATGCGCACCGCATCGCGGATATTGCCCGCGCTGACCGGCATGATCATGAATTCCTGAATGTCGATCGGGTTGTCGGCATGCTCGCCGCCATTGATGATATTCATCATCGGCACCGGCAGGATACGCGCCGAGGTGCCCCCGATATAACGATACAGCGGCAGCGCCGAGGTGTCAGCCGCGGCTTTGGCGACGGCCAGCGAGACGCCTAAAATAGCGTTTGCGCCAAGACGGCCCTTGTTCTCGGTGCCATCGAGTTCGATCATCGCGCGGTCGATTTCGACCTGCTCGGTGGCGTCCTCGCCCACCAGATTTTCGGCAATCTCGCCATTCACGGCCATCACCGCTTCAAGCACGCCCTTGCCGAAGTAGCGGTCCTTGTCGCCATCGCGACGCTCATGCGCCTCATGCGCCCCCGTCGAGGCGCCCGAGGGCACAGCCGCGCGCCCCATCGTGCCGTCTTCGAGGATTACGTCGACCTCGATGGTGGGGTTGCCCCGGCTGTCCAGAATTTCGCGGGCGTGAATGTCGATGATGGTGCTCATATCGCTCCCCTTATGGGTAAATTTAGGCTGAGAAATCTATAGACCGCTGCGGGGCGCGCGAAAAGGGCAGGCGGCATGAAATTTGCGTGGCCCTTATCGGCGGCGCAACCGGGCTTGGCGCCACAGCGTATAAAGCCCCGATCCCACGATTACCGCACCACCCAGCAAGGTGAAGTGATCTGGCGGCTCGGCAAACACGGACCAGCCGATGATCACTGCGAAGATCAGGCGCGAATAGCGAAACGGGGTAATCACGGACACCTCGCCGATCCGCATCGCAAGGATCAGCGCGTAATAGCCCAGCGGGCCGACAACCAGCGCGCCAGCGATCATTGCCCATTCCGCCATGCTTGGCATCAGAAGGGGCGCGGGGCTGAGGGCTTGGATCACCGCGCCTGCGGGCACCACCACGCCAAAGCCGTAGGTCGCAAGCTGCATCGACGTGATCGCGCGGGGCACTTTGCGCGTGGCCAGATCGCGCGCAGCCAGCCCCACGACCGCAACAACGGGCAGCAGTGAAAGCAGCGAGAACCCCTCGGTGCCGGGCCGGATCACGATCAGCACGCCCAGAAAGCCGACCCAGATCGCCGACCAACGCCGCCAGCCCACCGCTTCGCCAAAGAACAATGCCGCGCCGAGGGTGACGGCAAGCGGCGTGGCCTGCAAAATCGCCGAGGCCTGCGCGAGGGGGGTAAAAATTACCGCTGCGACAAAGCAGACGGTGCCAAGGATTTCACCGCCATTGCGCAGCAGCACGGACCCTGCCAGCAGATCGCGCGAGATCAGTCGGTCACGCCGCCACAGCGCAACCGCGCCAAACAGGGATGCGCCGCCAACACCCAGCAGCATCAGCACCTCGCCCACAGGCAGCCGTTCGCCCATCGCCTTGACGAACATATCCTCCAGCGCAAAGCCCGCCATAGCGGCGATCATCAGCAAACTGCCTTGGAAATTTTCGCGGCTCAGGTCCATGCGGCTCTCGGATAACAGAGATTCTTCGCAGCCTTATCGGGGCGCGCGAGGCAGGGCAAGGGCGGCTAGATCCGCTGCGCGCGCGTCACGATGCCCCCGATGTCGGCCCAGATAGGTAGATGATCCGAGGCGACCCGCGCCAGTGGGGTATCGAGAACGCCCGCACGCACCACCCGCAGCCCCGGCGCTGTCACGATCCGGTCCAGCCGCCCGAAGGGCGCGCGTGCGGGAAAGCTCGCGCCGGGAGCATGTACATGAAAGCCTGTCAGCGTCTCAAAGCCACGCTCGTTGCGCCATTCATTGAAATCGCCAATCGCCAGTGCCGGATGGGGATGAGCCGCGCGCATCAACTGCGCGATGCGTGCCCATTGCGCGCGCCGATCGGTGCGCCGCAAGCCCAGATGTGCCCCCACCAGCGTGAATGGCCCGCCATTATCAGGTGCGATTTTCACCGCCAGCGCGCCGCGCGGTTCCAGACCGGGCAGGGTGATCGCATCGACCCCCAAGACCCGCGTGCCGCGCCGAACCAGCACGACTTGCCCATGCCAGCCCAAACTGTCGGGGCCAGTGCGGGGCATGTCGTGGCGTTCAAAGTCGGTCTCGGATTCAATCAGCTTTTGCGCCAGCGCTGCGGGGCGCGTCCCCATCCGGCGATCCACCTCCTGCAGTGCGATCACATCGGCTTGCAGCGCGTTGATCACCGCGATGATGCGGTTTTGATCACGCTGCCCGTCTGAGCCGACGCATTTATGCAGATTGTAAGAGGCAATTCTAAGAGTCATGGGATCAATGCTTTGCCGGGTGATGTTCACGTTCCACAGAAGGTTTGTGAGATCCGCTCGAAGGGGCGCGGGGCGGCCTCGTATCCAGAGTAACGCGCGTCTTCAGTAAACGGGTCCGCCAGAGCGGCGTTCAAGTCGTGAAACGGTGCGTAATCGCCTGCCAAGGCCGCCGCGATCATTGCTTCGACTTGGTGATTGCGCGGAATGCGCAGCGGGTTGGCGCGTGCCATCACGGCGCTGGGGTCAGCTTCTGTATGCAGACGCGCGCGCCAGTCTTGGGCCCATTGATCGAACGCGAGGCTTTCGGTGAACTCGGCGGCAGCCGCATCAGGGTCGCGACGCAATGCGCTGAAAACGCGCGTAAAATCGGCCTGTTCAGTTGCCATGCGTTCCAGCAGCGAATGAATGAGTGGCAGGTCGCCTTCGGTCGCATTGGCCAGCCCGATTTTCGCGCCAAAGCGTTTCAACCACGCCGCCTGATAGATTGGGATAAAACTGTCCACAGCGGCGCTCGCAGCTTCAATAGCGGCGTCTTTTTCGCCCATCAGCGGCAGCAGGCTGGTCGCAAGCTGCGCCAGATTCCAGATCGCGATTTGCGCTTGCTGACTAAAGGCATAGCGCCCGAACTGATCAATCGAGGAAAACACCTTGCGCGGGTGATAGGCGTCGAGAAAAGCGCAGGGACCGTAGTCAATCGTTTCACCCGAAATCGCCATATTATCGGTGTTCATCACGCCATGGACAAAGCCAAACGACATCCACGCCGCGATCAGTTCGCCTTGCGCTGCCGCGACCGCACGCAGCAGGCCAAGCGGGCCGTCCGCCTTTGGATAATGACGTGAAATCGAATAGTTACACAGCTTTTCTAAGGCGTCGGTATCGCCCCGCGCGGCGAAATACTGAAACGTGCCGACGCGGATATGGCTGGCTGCCACGCGCGTCAGGATTGCACCGGGGCGCTGCCGGCCATCACGCGACACCATCGCCCCCGTGGTCACGGCGGCCAGCGCGCGGGTGGTGGGCACGCCAAGCGCGGCCATCGCCTCGGACAGCACATATTCGCGCAGAACCGGCCCGATCCAAGCGCGCCCATCCGAGCGCCCGCGCGAAAACGCCGTGCGCCCCGCTCCTTTGAGTACCAGATCAAAGCGCGCGCCGTCTGGCGCCACACCCTCGCCCAGCAACACCGCGCGCCCATCGCCCAGACGCGGCACGAAGCCGCCAAACTGATGGCCCGCATAGGCCTGCGCAATCGGTTCGGCTCCCTTAGGTATTGCGTTGCCTGCCAGCATTGCCAGCCCCTCAGGGCCTGCCAGCCAATCGCCATCCAGCCCCAATCGCGCAGCAAGGTCACGGTTTAGCGCGACCAACGCAGGCTCCGGCACCGGGTCGGGGTGCTGGAGGGCAAAGAATTCGGCGGGCAATCGGGCATAGCTATTGTCGAAACTGAGGGTCATACGCGCTCCTTTCCTCAGATATAGGCTGCGCGCGCGACGATCCCAATCCCTCTTCCTCTTGATCGAAATATCCCAGGGGTGAATGGCCGAGAGGCCAGAGGGGGCAGCGCCCCCAGTTTGACCGTTATTTGCTGATTGTGCCGGAAACGCTCTTGCAGCAGGTATGATTGGCCTGCGACGCAAAGTAAATCGCCGAGATCGATGATGATCTC
>JAFGWK010000024.1 GCA_016937195.1 Paracoccaceae bacterium
CATGGTAACGGAAGGGCCGCCCGGTTGGGCGGCCCTTTTGCGTTGGGGCCAGATGTGTCGGGCTTTGAAGCGGCCAGTCGCCATCTGCCGCTATATCGGGTTACGTCAGCCGGATCGGGTTTGGCAGTCGATGCTGCAGCAATTTGATCTCATTATGTGAGATCACCACACCTTTGCGCCAATATTTATCCTTCATTACGCTCGCGTAGTCCTTGGCGTAATCACGGTATTGATCGTTGCTTACGGCAAACGAGATGGGCAAGTATCGCAGGCTTTCCAGAACGTATTTATCGGCCTGCACACCACTGGGCACCACATAGATTTCATTTCGCTCTAGCCCGAAAATATCTTCCAATAGCGCTACGGAATGGGTTTGATGGCTTGGGAACGCACCGTGCTCGCTCAGCGTGTAGAAGATATTGGCATCAAAAAAGCAAACGATCCGGTAACCTTCGAGGCGCAATTGGGCGACGAGCTCGCCGAGGGGGCGTGCATCAAATCCATGCGCGTGGCCCAAATGGTAAATGTTGCTGCCATTAAAAATAGCTGTTTTCGCATCCAATCGCAGATCGTGCATGAAGCCCAGACGATCATGGGCCAGCAAGGCATGCGGCTCGCGGCCACCAAAGCGGTAATAGACGAGTAACCACGTCGCAATCAGAGCGGGCAAACCGATAAGCATCACAGTAGGGTCGATATCGGGGCGCAGGAATATCCACCACAAAAGTAGAGCAGTAATGCTGGTCAGGAGGAGGACATTTAGCAGGAAATAAACTGCTTTGCGCAACCACTTAAGTGTCTGGGGCTGCGGCGCATTAGCATCGAAAGAGGCGAGTTTTTCGCCCAATGTCGTGGGGGCTTTCGTCATTTTATAGCTCATACAAAAGTCTCTTGCGCAAATGTAATGCAAACTTTGCAAGGAGATCATCCGAGCGCAAGTTTGATCGCTCATGCTGTGGGCTGGTGCTGTATTCTGAACGACCACCAACGACGGACTTGATGCATGACATGGCCCTGTTCCTGCTGCCGTTCTTGCAACCCATTGCGCATAATTCTGTTCTGCACCGGTCGCTCTTCGCCACAATGCGTGGTGATGCTAGCAAATGCGTTGACGTTCACAATCTCAGCGCGCTTGCGCTGGCGGGCGACTGCGCTAGGATTTACGAAATCATAAGGTTAGCTTGCCCCGATGACCGACAGCCCGATCCTGTTTTCACATTTACTCTCTGGCGCGCCCGATCCCGATGGCCCCGCCGATATCGTGGCGGCTTTGCGCGATGATCGGCTGGCTTGGGCGCATCTGGACGGCACCCATCCCGACGCGCAGGATTGGATTCGCGAAGAGTTGGATTACCTTGATCCGCAGGCGGTCGAGGCGCTGTTGGACGTCAATACGCGCCCGCGGATGAGCCTTGTGGGCGAAGGGCTGTTGGTGATTTTGCGCGCGATCAACTTCAACGAGGGCGAAGATCCCGAGGATATGGTCTCGCTCAGGATGTATCTCGACACGCGGCGCATTCTGACGATCTCGCGCAAGCGGGTGCGCGCGATTGAGCGGATCAATCTGGCGCTGCGCGAGGGCACGGGGCCGTGCGAACCGGGGCTGTTCCTCGTGCAGATCACCGAGGATATAGTGGGCAATATCAACGCCTTTCAAAGCGAGCTGGACGTCCATGCCGAAGAGTTGGAGGACCAAGTCTTTGGCGGGCAGGGCGATCATGTGCGCCATGACGTGCTGGATTTGCGCCTTAAGGTGATTGCCGCGCGCCGCTATTTGGGTCCGCAACGCGATGCGTTGATCAAGGTATCTCAGGCGCAAAGCCCGATCACCGACGCGGTGACGCGGCGCGAGATCGAGGAAGAGGCGTTCAAGATGACGCGGATTTCCGAGGATATGGATGAGCTGCGCGATCAGGCGCAGGTCTTGCGCGAGGAGCTGTCGAGCCAACTCTCCGACCGGGTCAACCGAAACACCTTTGTGATGTCGGTGGTGACCTCGATGTTCCTGCCGCTGGGGTTCCTGACAGGGCTGTTCGGGGTCAATCTGGGCGGGATGCCGGGGCTGCGATCCCCACTGGCTTTTGGGCTGCTGGTGGCAAGCTGTGCGATTTTGGTCATCGTACAGCTTGGGGTCATGGGGCTCTGGCGCTGGCTGAACCAACGCAAGACCCGATAGCCAAGATCAGGCGGCTGCGTGCGCATCCTGACCTTCGCGAATTTCTTGATCTTGGACACAAAGGCGTTCAGATCGCCGGGATTGCGCAAGGTAATCAGCCCTTGATCCATCACCACCTCGCGGTCCTGCCAGCGCCGCCCGCATTTTCTACATTGGCGCGGATCGTTGTATACGAGGCCAGCTTGCACCCCTTTGCGATGCCTGCTTTGATTAGAAGCCAAGGCGCGTGGCAGATCATTGCCACTGTCTTGCCTGCGTCGAAGAAGGCGCGCAGCAGGTTAACGGCCTCGGGCTGGACGCGCAGCAGGTCGGGGTTGAGCTGCCCGCCTGGCAGCACAATGGCGCCATAGTCGCTGGCGAAGGCATCGGCCATCTTGCGATCTGCGGGCGCTGATTTGCCCCAGTCCTTCTCGTCCCAGCCGGTGATGTCCTTGCCGTCAAGCGTGCCAACATGCCCCGTCGCGGCCGCTTCGCGCAGTTTCTCAAGCGGCACCATCATTTCGGATTGCTCCAAACAGTTGGTTGCCATGATCAGGATATTTGTGCCGGTGATCTGGATCATCGTCATCTCCTTTTCATTTTGCCGCGATTTTTGGCGGCTTATTCACCCATCATTATCGCAGCTCGCATGGGGCAACGTGGCGGGATGGGGGCTGTTCTGAGGGAACTTCTGCGCGGGGAGCGGATTTGCGCAAATCGCTCTTGATTTCGTCTGCGCGCTGGCTTAGCAACCGCGACACGGCATA
>JAFGWK010000215.1 GCA_016937195.1 Paracoccaceae bacterium
ACGCGGAAGAGGCCTGGTGACCGCCGATCTTGATGCCATCCACTTTGGGGCGGATGTGGTTGGCGTGATGGATCATCCAGTGCGACAGCCAAAGCAGCCGCTGCTCGAGGATCTTCAGGTTCTGGGCGTCGGTGTTCATCGTAACCTCGTAAGTCTCAGGCACTGCGCAAGGCGCGTTCGGGCGCTAGGGCGCCGTCCAGATCATCAAGGATATCCGAGACGTCTTCCAGCCCGACGGACAGCCGGATGAGCCCGTCACTGATGCCATGCACCGCCCGTTCCTCGGGCGTATAGGTGGAATGGGTCATCGAGGCGGGGTGCTGAATCAGGGTTTCCGCATCACCCAGCGACACCGCCCGCGCGATCATGCGCAACTCGTTCATCATCCGCCGCCCGGCGTCGAGACCGCTTTTCAGTTCAAAGGCAATCATCGCACCCGCCTTCGTCATTTGGCGGCTGGCGAGGTCGTGCTGGCCAAAGCTCTTGAGCCCCGGATAATGCACCACGGCCACCTCGGGGTGGTTTTCCAGCCACTCGGCCACCACCTGCGCGCTGGCGCAATGGCGATCCATCCGCAAAGCAAGGGTTTTCAGACCGCGCAGGATCAGCATCGCGTTGAAAGGCGCCATCACCGCCCCGGTCATGTCTTTCATGCCGACCAGACGGATCTCGGTGATCGCCTCGGCTCGTCCGACCACAACGCCCGCGACGACATCGCCATGGCCGCCCAGATATTTGGTGGCCGAATGCACTACCAGATCGGCCCCAAGCGTGATCGGCCGGGTCAGATAGGGGGTGGCATAGGTGTTATCGACCACGACCTGCGCGCCGCCCGAATGGGCGATGGCGGCGACTGCCGCGATGTCGACCAGACGCATGTTCGGGTTTGCGGGCGTCTCGAAATAGACAACGCGGGTGCGCTCGGACATCGCGGCGCTCAGGTTGGCCGGATCGGTGAGGTCGAGATGAGTGACCGTGATCCCGAACTTCGTCAGCCCGTGATGCATGAAGGCGAAGGTGCAGCCGTAAAGCGTCTTGTCGACGATCACCTCGTCGCCCGGCGACAGAAGCGTCCAGAGAACGGAGGTGATCGCCCCCATGCCCGAGGCGAGCGCCAGCCCTGCCTCGGCCCCTTCCAGATCGGCCATGCGACGTTCAAGCAGGTCGAGCGTGGGGTTCGAGATGCGCGAATAGATATAGCCCGCGCGGTCCCCGGCAAAGGTCTCGCCGCCTGCCTCGGCGGTCTCGAAGGCAAAGGTCGAGGTCAGATGCAGGGGCGGCGTGAGGGCACCCTCGTGCTCCATCGGATTATAGCCGAGGTGAATGGCGCGGGTTGCGAAGCCTTTGGATTGGGACATGTACGTTCTCCTGTTTGCAGCAGGATATCGCCATCGGGCGTCTCGTGTATTGCGTTATTGGTCCTTATTTGACATCAGATTGGCATAATCTGCCAACTGGAGGCCGAAAGATGGATGAAAAAGATCGCCAGATCATCCGCGCCCTGCAACAAGACGGGCGTATGTCGAACCAGGATCTGGCCGAAGCGGTCAATCTCTCGCCATCGCCTTGCCTGCGCCGCGTGCGTAACCTTGAAAAGGAGGGCGTCATCCGCGGTTACGCAGCGCGGGTGGATACGCGCGCCTATGGGCTGCCGATCACCGCTTTCGTCCGCATCCGTCTGGAACGCCATGACGCAACCACCGTTCAGACCTTCGAACGCGAGGTCGGTCGGATGGACGAGGTTCTGGAATGCCATGTGATGACCGGCCAGACCGACTATCAACTGCGCGTCGTCGTCGACTCGCTGGATGATTACGAGCGTTTCATCCGGGCGCGCCTGCACCGCGTCGGGGGTATCGGGTCGATCGACACGAGTTTCGCCTATGGCACTGTGAAGGAGAGCATGGTGTTTCCGATGCGTTGAGGGGCGCGGCCAACGAGACCTTCTGTTGATCCGCCTGTAGGTTCACATCTTGGGCTCAGGAGGGTATCGGAAAAAGGCCCCAACCGGACGTGGAACGCCCTGAAAATGCGATTGAAATTCCTAGAAAATCCGAACCGCCAGCCGAACATATTTGCAGACAATTCCTGTTTCTGTTGGATCGCGGCAACCAGATCAATGGCGTGATCGGCCTTGATCGGATATTGGGTGTTCATATCAGCGCCGCGTTGCAACTTTCCTGAACGGCTAGTCATGCGTGGCTGAAGATAAAAGCCGGGCACTGGCGTAATAAGCGCCGAACGCTGAAGCCGCGACATGCCCGTCTGATGGCGCTCGCCTTGCCGGGGTTTACTGTCGGGTTGCCACGTTTGCACGCAACCAGCGGGCTGATCGGCGGCGAAGGCGATAGATCACAGGGCGCCGCCGCGTGATCTTAGACGAGGTGCGTGCGTCAGGCATGTGCCTTGGTCTGTTGCTTTATAGCGGCCTCAAATATGAGGCGCGGGAGTGTCAGAAACCTGCGCATCTGCGTTTGCGATCGTGCTCTTTACGCCGAAATCCTCAAGAATGGCGAGGATCGCGGGCGTGATAAAGAGCGATAGCAGCGTGGCCGAGGTCAAACCGAAGGCGAGGCTTGCCACGATCGGGCGCAGGAATTGCGCTTGTGTCGAAGGTTCAAACAGCAAGGGTGCAAGCCCCACCACCGTCGTCAAGGATGTCAGGAAAATCGCGCGGAACCGGTCGCGCACCGCCTCGCGCCCGGCCTCAAGCATCGGCGCACCTGCCGCACGTCGTTCACCGATAAAGGCATCAAGCAGGATCGAGTTGTTGACGACCACACCCGCCAGCGTCGCCAATCCCACGAGACTGGGCAGCGAGATTTGCAGGCCGAGCGCCATATGCCCCCACATCACGCCGATAAGGCTAAGCGGCACGGCGGCGAGCACTGCAAGAGGGCGGATGAAGCTCGACATGTAAAAGGCCAAAAGCAGGTAGACGCCAATCGCCCCCGCGATCATGTAGCGCATCAGCGAGGCGCCGGTGGTCGCGCTGTCTTCCTCTTCGCCCAACACTTTCACATGCACGCCGGGGCGTGTCTGTGCCAGCTTTGGCAGGTACTCGGCCCGCATTGCCGCCATCAGCTCGCGCGAATTGGCAACCGCAGGATTGATCGCGCCCTGCACCGAGACCGCGCGCTGCCCGTCGACATGGGTGATCGTATTGAAGCCGCGCGTCTGGGTCACCGTGGCCACTGCAGACAGCGGCACCAGCGCACCGTTCTTGCCCGGCACCCGCAACGCCAGCACATCACCGATATTGCGTCGCTCGGACGGGGCAAGGCGGGCGACCACATCGACCTGCCCATGCGCATCGGCAAAGCTGACCGCGCTGTCGCCCCGGAACGCCGCGCGCAGCTCGGTGGCAAGCGACTGCGGTGTCACGCCCAATAGGTTTGCCGCCGCCGGCTTCATCCGCACCACCAGCTCGGGCTTGCCCGGTTGCAGATCAAAGGTCACATCGCGCACCCCGTCAAAGCCAAGGAAGAACCGGCGCAGCTCGCGTGCAGTGAGGGCGAGCTGGTCGAGGTCGGTGCCCGTCACCAGCAGGTCGATCGGCTTGCCGCCAGCGCCGCGCTCTTTGTCGGTGATCCGAAAGGCGGCCATATCGGGCATCTTGCCGGTCAACTGTTTCCACCGGTCAAGCACAGCGCCCACCTTGCTCGTGCGGGTGCCTGCGGGCAAGAGTGCTGCGCTGACAGTGGCCATATTCGCCCCCGTCGTCGGACTATCGGCGTTGACGCCGTAAGTGACCGTGTAGCTTTGCACCAGCGGTTGGGCGTCGGGCTGTTCGGGGCTAAGTTCGCTATCGAGGGTCTTGAGCGCCTTGACCACCTTGGCAACCCGCGCCTCGGTCAGAGATAGCGGCGATCCGGCAGGCAGCAAAAGCCGCGCCTCTATCGTGTCGCTTTCAAGGGTAGGGAAACTTTGATACTTGATGAAACCGCCGGTGAAGGGCGCGATCGA
>JAFGWK010000216.1 GCA_016937195.1 Paracoccaceae bacterium
GTCTTCGTAATGGTCATAGCTGCGCATCGCGTCCTCGCGCAGCAGGTCCAGCACGCGGGCGGCCTCGGCGCCTTCCAGCACCTCGCCGCGGCCTTGGTTGTTCTGCTTGGACTGCGCGGCCAGTTGGTCGGGCGAGGGGATATAGAATTCGCGATCCAGAATCGAGTAGCGCGCGGAGTATTCGTTGACGTTCGCGGTGCGGTGGCGAATCCATTGCCGGGCAACAAAGACCGGCAGCTTGACGTGGAACTTGACCTCGCACATCTCGAACGGGGTCGAGTGCCAATGCCGCATCAGGTAGCGGATCAGCCCGCGATCATCGCTGACTGCCTTGGTGCCCTTGCCATAGGAAACGCGCGCGGCCTGACAGATCGCCTCGTCATCGCCCATATAGTCGATGACGCGGATCAGCCCGTGATCGAGTACCGGATGGGCCGTATACAGCCGCTTTTCCATCCCCGGCGAGACCGCCCGAAGGGTTTGCGCGCTGTTGGCGCGTTGCGCCTCGATCTCGGCCGTCTGTTCGGGGGTAAGCGCCATCTGTCAGTCCTCCATGTCGAATCGCACCGACTATATCTGCGAAGTCGCGCTGCGGGAACCGCATCATGATGTGGGGCGTGGAAAGTGTGCGGCGGCGGGGCGGTGTTTGCTTGCAAGCCCCGCGTCGCGCGCTAACTGAAAAAAGCGTTCAGACAGGAGACAGAGATGAAAATCGAATATCTGCACACGATGGTACGCGTGCTTGATCTTGAGAAATCAATCGCGTTTTACGAATTGCTCGGCCTCAAAGAGCGCAAGCGGATGGAGAGCGAAAAGGGCCGTTTCACCTTGGTTTATCTGTGCCCTCCGGGACAGGAAGACGGGCGCGCCGATCTTGAGCTGACGTGGAATTGGGATGGCGATAGCGGGCTGCCCTCGGACAGTCGCCATTTCGGCCATCTCGCCTATCGCGTCGAGAATATCTACGAGATGTGCCAGCATTTGATGGACAATGGCGTGACGATCAATCGCCCGCCGCGTGACGGTCACATGGCGTTTGTGCGCTCGCCCGATAATATCTCGGTCGAACTGTTGCAGATGGGTGAATCGTTGCCGGTGCAAGAACCGTGGGCAAGTATGGAAAACTCCGGCACCTGGTGATTACTTTTTGAAGTGATCCTTGAGACGTTCAAAGGGGCTGCGCGCGGGCGTGGCCTCTTTTTTGTTGGGCGTCTGTGGCGTGGTGGGTGCAGGTGTCGAAAGGGTCGCGGGTTTGGCGGTGCCAGTCGAGGCACGCGGCGGGGTCACACGCCGGGCGACTGCGTTGAGAAACTTCGCACCCTCACCGGCGGCCAGCGCGGGGGCGCCATCAGAAATGCCACGCAACAGATCGTCGAGAATCTCGCCCTCGGCTTTCGCGAAATCGCCCAAGACATGGGCCACAACGCGGTCCTTGTGGCCGGGGTGATCAATACCAAGGCGCACGCGCGCGTAATCTGGGCCGAAATGCTGATGGATCGAGCGCAACCCGTTATGCCCCGCATGCCCGCCGCCCTGCTTGAGGCGGCATTTGCCAAGCGCAAGATCCAGTTCGTCATGAAAGACCGTGATGTCGTCGGTCGCGCATTTGTAGAAATCCGCCGCCGCGCGCACCGATTGGCCGGAGAGGTTCATGAAGGTTTCGGGTTTGAGCAAGATCACGCGATCAGAGCCGAAGCGCCCCTCGCTGACCTGACCGTGGAATTTCGAACGCCACGGTCCAAATCCATGATCAGCTGCGATCCGGTCGAGCGCCATGAACCCGATGTTGTGCCGGTTGCCCGCATATTTCGCGCCCGGATTGCCCAGACCTACCCAGAGATGCATCGCCTGCTCCTGATGCTTTCGGCTGCCTTGGGGGCGCTGCCCCCTCGGGCTTTGCCCTCACCCCCGGGATATTTCAACCAAGGGGAAGAGGGAAGGGGCGCGCGCGGATGCTGCCGCGCAGATACGAGAAAACGCGGAGCCATGAGAGGCCCCGCGTTTCAAATTGTCCGCCGAGAGAGAGATTATTCCTCGGTGGCTGCGGCTTCGTCACCTTCGCCGTCGTCATCGCTTGAACCGCCACCAAAGCCCTTGGGCTGTGCGACGTTGGCAATCACGAAGTCACGGTCGATCGTGGCTTTGGCGCCTTTGGGCAGTTCCACGTTCGAGATGTGAATAGTGTCGCCGATTTCGGTGCCCGACAGGTCAACAACGATCTGATCGGGGATGTCACCGGCCAGAACGTTGAGTTCAACTTCGGGACGCACAGCCACAAGAGTGCCGCCGCGCTTGAGGCCCGGGGATTTCTCGTGGTTGATGAATTCGACATGCACGAACAGCGAGATGCGCGAATTGCGGTGGGTGCGCATGAAGTCGATATGTGTCGGCAGATCTTTGACCACATCTTTCTGCACGCCGCGGCAGATCACACGCACGTCGTCTTGACCGTCCATCTTCAGGTTGAAGAGGGTGGACATGAAACGGCCCTTGCGCAGGCGCGTCAGCAGTTTGTTGTAATCAAGGTTGATCGCGATCGGGTCGCTACCGTCCCCATAAACGATACCGGGCACAAAGCCCTCGCGGCGAGCTTTACGGGCGGCCCCCTTGCCTGTCCCCGTGCGCGCCACGGCGTCGAGAGTTTCGATCTCTTTTGCCATTGCTGGTCTCCAATTTGTCAAAATGATGGGCTGCCTCCAAGGGTGTCGGGCCCACGAAACCGCGCGGATACTGGCGCTGGGGCCAAAAGGCAAGGAGATTCGTCCAAAATGCGCCATATGGGCGGTGCTTGGCGTGTGCTTTTCGCAGTGATAGCGCTAGAGACGTGACAGAGAAAGAGGGGCGCGCGATGGCATTGCGAGCGGCAATCAGGGCGAGTCGCGCTACGGGGGTGTCACTGGGCGCACTTGGGTTTTTCTGGGGTGGTTTTGCCGCGCTGATGCCGGATTGGCAGGCCCGTGCGGGGGTGTCGGATGCCGCTTTGGGGGCGTTGCTGTTATTGTCGGGGCTTGGTGGCATGGCCGCGATGGCAAGTGGGCCATGGATGCAGCGTGCCTTGGGAAGACGTGCGCTGCCGATCCTGGCGCTGCAGCTAGGCCTTGTTGCGCTGATGATCTGGACGATCGGCACGCCATTTAGCTTGGCGTTGGTTCTGATCTGGCTTGGCTGGTCGATGGCGGGGCTCGATATCGCAAGCAATGTCGAGGTTTCGCATCGCGAGGCGGAAACGGGGCTCCCGCTTATGAACTGGAATCACGCCCTGTTTTCCTTTGGCTTTGCAGCCGCTGCAGCGCTGGCGGGTATTGCGCGGCAAGCAGGCGTCGGGCCGGGAATAATTATGGCGGCGAACGGGGTCTGCGTGCTGTTTGCGGCGCTCGCCACGCGTGAGGGAGTGACACCCATGACGTCAGCACCTCAACGCGCCAGTTTCGGGCATTCGGCCTGGACCGTCGTGGTTCCGGCGGGGATGATCCTGTTTCTTGCGTTTGTCGCCGAAAATTCCACTGA
>JAFGWK010000217.1 GCA_016937195.1 Paracoccaceae bacterium
AGCAATTCATCCACGGACGCGCCGAAGGCCCGATCGAAACGCTGCGCTAAACCAACCTCAGAGGTGCGCCAACATCCCCTCGCCCCGCTTGATCCTGAGCCAAGAGTTGATCTTGTGCGGATCTATTCCGACAGGAAACGCACCCGCGCCAGGACCTTTTTGGAACAGCGCCAACAAGAGGCCGATAAGCTGCCCCAGCAGATCAAACTGGGCCCACCACCTGCAACGAGCTGCACAAATGGCTCATCGATGTCGAGACCGAAGAGCGCAACATCAACGCTCAGTTCAAGCGTCTCGAGCGCGATCTGCGTGACATCCGGCCCGCGCTCGGCTAGGAGTTGGAAAATAATACGCAGCCCGATGTCGTGCCGATGCCCAAGAAATAATGGCAGTTCCGGTTTGCGACACCACCCTCAGACCCGCTCTCAGACCCGCTCTCAGACCCGGCCCAAACCATGCTGAAAATCGCCAATCTGGCGCTGTTGATCCTGTTTCCAATCGCTTGGGCCGCGCCGCTGCTGCGCGCGGGCTGGCTGCCGTTTTTTGGGCTCGACACGATCTCGGTGCTGTCCGGCCTGCAAAGCCTTTGGGGCACAGATGTATTCTTGGCCGTGACGGTCACGTTTCTGGCGCTGTTTGCGCCTTATGTGAAGGTGATCGGGCTGGCTTTGGTGCAGTTTGAGCTCGCCTCGGATCGGCTGCGCCCGGCGTTAGGCGTACTGGGTAAGCTGGCGATGGCCGATATCTTTTTGATCGCGATCTATATCGTGGTGGCCAAGGGCATAGGGCTGGGGCGGATTGAAACCGGTTGGGGCCTCTATCTGTTCACGCTCTGCGTCGCCGCATCCTTGGCGACCTCAATGTTGGATGCGCGCCGCAACGCACATCCAAACCAATCTTAATGCACCGAGACCGGTGCTAGGTCATTCTCGCGCGCGACCATAAAGGCGACATTGCGATCCTTGACCAAAGCCAACCGCTCGCCATCCCCGTTATGGACGGCGTAAAGATGGTCGATCCCAACCAGCTCATCTTGCATTTCCTGAGGCAAATCCACGACCGCCACTTCGCGGATATAGACGATGCGATCATCGCGCTCGCCGCCAAAGTCGAATTTCGTTTCCATAGCTGCGTCCTCCTGCCTTATGCGCGTTTTATCGGGATGGTTTGCACGATTCTGTCTGGCGCAGAGCGCATCAGATCAATGTGCAACAACCCGTTTTCCATCGCCGCACCTGCCGCATCGACCCCATCGGCCAGCACGAAGCTGCGCTGAAAGGCCCGTGCGGCGATACCGCGATGCAGATAGGCTTTCTCGCCCGCCTCTTCGGATTGACGGCCGCGAATCACCAGCGCGCGGTCTTCAAGCGTGATCGACAGGTCGCCCTCGCCAAAACCGGCAACCGCCAGAGTGATGCGAAACGCATCCTCGCCGCATTGTTCAATATTATAAGGCGGGTAAGCATCAGATCCCGCTTTTGCGGTGCGCTCTACCAAGCGTTCCAGCTGGTCAAACCCCAACAGATAGGGGTGCGCCCCAAAGCTCAATTTCGTCATCAGGCAAGCCCTTGTCCAAGCGACATTGCATTTCTACGGGCCCCGCGCGTCGGCAGCCCTGTTGTTAGAAATATGGGCAGCCCGGCACGACACCGCAAGAGCCAAGCCCCAATCGTTAATGTTGATTTTTTACCGCAGAGGTCGGAATCTGTTATAAGAATTATCTGCCCACTCTGGTTGAGTCGGGCCTTTTGTCAGTCACAAGCGGATTTGCACATATGAACGCGCGTATCGAGATGGAGCATGATGAGGTGCTGCGCGTGGAACTTGAGGTTCTCAAGCGCGAACACCGCGATCTGGATGAGGCAATCCACGCTCTGACCGCCGCCGTGCATTTCGACCAGCTGCGCCTTGTGCGGCTGAAAAAGCAGAAACTGGCGCTGAAAGATCAGATCGCACGGATCGAAGACGAACTGACCCCCGATATCATCGCCTAAAGCCGCGAAACACCCTGCGGGGCTTGCCGCCACGCCCCAGCTTTCTATAGTGCGCCCTTGATCTGCAAGAGGGCGTTTTATGGGCGTGAAAGTGGGAATCATCATGGGAAGCCAGTCCGACTGGCCCACGATGAAAGAGGCGGCAACTGTTCTGGATGAGCTTGGCGTGGCCTATGAAAGCCGCATCGTCTCGGCCCATCGCACCCCCGATCGGCTGTGGGAGTATGGCAAAAGCGCTGTGGATCGTGGTTTGCATGTGATCATCGCAGGCGCTGGCGGGGCGGCGCATTTGCCCGGCATGATGGCGTCAAAAACCCGCGTGCCGGTGATCGGCGTGCCAGTGCAGACCCGCGCGCTTTCGGGTGTCGATAGCCTTTATTCGATCGTGCAAATGCCCAAGGGCTTCCCGGTCGCGACGATGGCGATTGGCGCGGCGGGCGCGGCCAATGCCGGGCTGATGGCGGCTGGTATTTTGGCGCTGAACGATCCCGAGCTGGCGCAGCGTCTTGATGCGTGGCGCGCGGCCCTGTCCGCCTCGATCCCGCAGGAGCCGCAAGATGACTGAGGCGCTGGCAACCGGATCTGTGATCGGCATTCTGGGCGGTGGCCAACTTGGCCGGATGCTGTCCGTCGCCGCCGCGCGATTGGGATTCAAGACCCATATTTTTGAGCCCGGAGCAAACCCGCCCGCCGCCGATGTCGCCCATGCCGTGACCACTGCTGCCTATGAGGACGAGGCCGCGCTGCGCGCCTTTGCCGCCAGCGTCGATGTGATCACCTATGAGTTTGAAAACGTGCCGACTTCGGCGCTCGATCTGCTGGAGTCGCTGCGCCCGATCCGCCCCAATCGCCGCGCGCTGGCAGTCTCTCAGGATCGGCTCGTGGAAAAGGCGTTTCTCAGCGATCTGGGACTAAGCACCGCCCCCTTCGCCGCCATCGATGATAGCACCGATCTGGACGAGGCGATGGCGGAAATCGGCTGCCCCGCGATCCTCAAGACCCGCCGTTTTGGTTATGATGGCAAGGGCCAAGCGGTAATCCGTAGTCCCGAAGATGGCGCACAGGCGCTTGCCTCGCTGGCTGGGGCGTCCGCGATTTACGAAGGCTTCGTTGACTTCCAAAGCGAGATTTCGGTGATTGGTGCGCGCGGGCTGGATGGCGCGATTGCCTGTTTCGATCCGGGCCAGAACGTACACACCAACGGCATCTTGCACACCACGACCGTGCCCGCCACGCTCTCGCCCAACCAGCGTACCGATGCCGTGCTGATCGCCGCCAAAATACTGAACAAGCTGGATTATGTCGGCGTGATTGGGGTCGAGCTTTTCGTGACCAAAGATGCGCTGATCGTCAACGAATTCGCCCCACGCGTGCACAATTCCGGCCATTGGACGCAGGCCGGCTGCGCGGTGGACCAGTTCGAGCAGCACATCCGCGCGATCACCGGCTGGCCGCTGGGTGACGGGTCGCGCCACGCAGATGTCGAGATGGAAAACCTGATCGGGGACGATATGGACCGCGTGCCGGAACTGGCGAAAAAGCCACGCACCCAGATCCATCTGTACGGCAAGGCCGAGGTCAAGCCGGGGCGCAAGATGGGCCATATTAACCGCATCCTGTAACGCGCCACGAGACGCAAGGCCGGGGGCACCCGCCCCCGACCCGCTAGCATATTCAGCTACGCGTATTGCGCAGGATTTCCAAAATCTCGCGCGCCGCCAGCGGGATATTCGTGCCCGGACCGAAGATCGCCTTCACCCCGGCTTTCTTCAGAAAATCATAGTCCTGCTGGGGGATCACACCGCCACAAATCACAATGATATCGTCGGCCCCTTTGGCCCGTAGCGCGTCGATCAGCTTGGGCGCGAGCGTCTTGTGACCTGCCGCCTGCGAGGAAATCCCCACGACATGCACGTCATTGTCGATCGCGTCCTGCGCAGCCTCGTCGGGTGTCTGGAACAGCGGCCCCACATCGACGTCAAAACCGATATCGGCAAAGGCGGTCGCAATTACCTTGGCGCCGCGATCATGGCCATCCTGACCCATCTTGACCACCAGCATACGCGGGCGACGGCCCTCTTGCTCGGCAAACGCCTCGACATCTTTCTGGATCTGGGCAAAGCCCTCATCGCCGTCATAGGCCGCGCCATAAACGCCCGAAAGCGTCTTGACCTCGGCGCGGTGGCGGCCGAATTCTTTCTCCATCGCCATGGAAATCTCTCCTACGCTGGCACGCGCACGCGCGGCATCCACGGCTGCCTCTAGCAGATTTCCGCCCTCTTTTGCGCGCCGCGTGATTTCGTCCAATGCCGCCTGACAAACCGCCTCGTCACGGGTGGCACGCATCTTTTCAAGCCGCGCAATCTGGCCGTCGCGCACCATGACATTGTCGATATCGAGGATGTCCAGATCGTCTTCCTTGGCCAGACGATACTTGTTCACGCCCACGATCACCTCTTCGCCGCGGTCGATCATTGCCTGACGCTTGGCCGCCGATTCCTCAATGCGCAGCTTAGGCATGCCGCTGGCCACGGCCTTGGTCATGCCACCCATTTCCTCGACTTCCTCCATCAGCGCCCAAGCCTTATCGGCCAGTTCCGCCGTCAGGCTTTCGACATAATAGCTGCCCGCAAGCGGGTCGACGACATGGGTGATCCCGGTCTCTTCCTGCAAGATCAACTGGGTGTTGCGCGCAATGCGGGCGCTGAATTCGGTCGGCAGCGCGATGGCCTCATCAAGCGCGTTGGTATGCAGAGATTGCGTCCCCCCCAGCGCCGCCGCCATCGCCTCATAGGCGGTGCGCACCACGTTGTTATAGGGGTCCTGCTCGGCCAGGCTCACACCCGAGGTCTGGCAATGGGTGCGCAGCATGCTCGATCCCGGCTTTTGCGGGTTGAACTCACTCATCACACGGGTCCACAGCAAGCGCGCGGCACGCAACTTGGCGGCCTCCATGAAGAAGTTCATCCCGATCGCGAAGAAAAAGCTCAGCCGCCCGGCGAATTTATCGACATCCATCCCGGCATTGATCGCGGTGCGCACATATTCGCGCCCGTCAGCCAGCGTAAACGCCAGCTCTTGCACAAGGTTCGCGCCCGCCTCTTGCATATGATAGCCCGAAATCGAAATCGAATTGAATTTCGGCATCTCATTCGCGGTATATTCGATGATATCGGCGATAATGCGCATGCTCGGCTCGGGCGGGTAGATATAGGTGTTGCGCACCATGAACTCTTTGAGAACGTCGTTCTGAATCGTACCCGACAGGACCGAGCGATCCACGCCCTGCTCCTCGCCCGTGACGATAAAGTTCGCCAGAATCGGGATCACCGCGCCGTTCATCGTCATGGAAACGCTGACTTTATCCAGCGGAATACCGTCAAACAGGATTTTCATATCCTCAACGCTGTCAATCGCCACACCAGCCTTGCCGACATCGCCCTCAACGCGGGGATGGTCGCTATCATAGCCGCGATGCGTTGCCAGATCGAAGGCCACCGACACGCCCTGCTGCCCCGCCGCCAGCGCCTTGCGGTAAAACGCGTTGCTTTCCTCAGCGGTCGAGAAACCCGCATATTGGCGGATCGTCCACGGGCGACCGGCATACATCGTCGCGCGCGGGCCACGGGTGAAGGGCGCGATACCGGGCATCGTTCCCAAATGATCAAGGCCCGCTGTGTCCGCCTCGGTGTAGAGCGGTTTGACCTCGATCCCCTCCAACGTCTCCCAGTTGAGATCGTCAATCGCGCGCCCGCGCAATTCCTTCTCGGCGAGCTTACGCCAGTCGGCTTGCTTGTCGGTCATGGTAATGTCCTTCTTCCTCTGTCGGCGCGCCGGGGTTGGCCCCCATGCTTTGCGCTGAAACGTCCATCCAGTCGATGCCCGGCGGCGCAGTGCGCAGCCAAGCGAGATCCTCAAGATAATGCGCCACCATCGCGGCGCGCAGCGCCCCCTCAAAGGGCATCCAACGCGTCTGACGGGGCTGCGCGGGCCTGTGCCCGGCTGCAATCAGACGCCTGTGCAAATCACTCAAACACGGGGCAGCATTGTCGCGCCGTCCCGGCTCGTACAGCCCCGCAGGCAGGCCCGCACGGGGCATCATCGCGCCAAGCTGAGCGCGGTGATCGGACCCCATGCCCTCATGGCTCCAGACCGAAACCGGCAAGCCCAGCGTATTCCAAACCCCGCCAATCACCTGACGCCAGCCCCGCGGATGGTCCGCCAAACGCGCCAGCGAGTGCGCCTCTGGCACGCGCACCCCGCGCGCCACAGACATGGTCAGTACAGAGGCCCACCACATATCATAGCGCCGGATCGAGACAGCCACGCGGCGCAACCGCGGCCCGATGGCGCGCGCGACACGTTCGATCCGGCCCGTCATGTCGGGATAAAGTGTTAGCATATCAACGCATTGCGGCATCGCGCCGATCACATTTTCCTCGGATATGATCAGCCGTTTCATGCCCTGATCGGACAGCCGGTCCAGCTCTATCGCGATGGCCATGCGGATACGCCGAGCGTTTTGCATATCTTGCGGCGTCACCAGATCGGGGCGCTTGATCAGCCCTGAAAACAGCCCCGCACGCGTGCGGTCCGGCCCCCAATAGGCCGTACCACTGGCCGCCAAAGTATCGGCATTTTGCAGCAGCCACGCCTGCATTGCCGTCGTTCCGGTGCGATGCGCCCCGATATGCAGAATGACTTCCATTCCACGCCCCCGATTTCTGCGGTCCGGCGCAGGACGCGCCAAACCCGTTTCACCCGATGACGAGTGTGCGCAGAAAGATCTTGCGACGTGCTTAAAGTACGAATTTTGCGAAAATTGACGCGATGGGACGTGGTGCGCGCGTGCCTGCGCCCCTATATCTTGGGCAGGAGAGCAACGTATGACCCCAAAACGATCCTTTGTAATTTCGGCCCTTTTGGCGCTGTGTCTTGGCAGCGCGGGTTTAGCGCAAGACGCACCGGTGCCCGCGACGCCCGCCGCCGAAGCCGGGACGCAGGACGAAACCGGATTTGCCCCGATAGCTGGCGCGGATGCCTCGCTTGATGCGTTGATCTGGCAAAAACGGCCCATCGTGGTCTTTGCCGACAGCCCGTTTGACCCTGCCTTCAAGGACCAGATGCGCCTGCTCGAGGCGCGCTGGCCCGAACTGGCGGCGCGCGATGTGGTGGTGATTACCGACACCACGCCAAACCCGCCATCGGACGTGCGCCTGAAACTGCGCCCGCGCGGCTTTTCTCTGGTGATCATCGCCAAAGACGGCACCGTGAACCTGCGCAAACCCCGCCCTTGGGACACGCGCGAAATCATCCGCTCCATCGACAAAATGCCGATCCGGCGCGAGGAAATTCGCAACGGCGCACAGCAATAGTCAGGGCTAGCGGATCGCATCGGCCCCTCCAACGCTGCGCGCTATCAAAACGCGCGCCGCCACAGCGGACAGGGCAAAGCGACCCAACCCCGTCTGTCGCAGCGCGTCACGCATCTTATTCGAACTCCATGATGATCTCGTCGACGGCAAGGCTTGCGCCCGCCGCTGCCATGATCAACTTGACGCGGCCCTTACGCTCGGCGCGCAGGATGTTCTCCATCTTCATCGCCTCGACCGTGGCCAAAGCCTGACCGTCTTGCACCTCGTCGCCCTCAGAGACGTTGATTTTCACCACCAGACCCGGCATCGGGCAGAG
>JAFGWK010000218.1 GCA_016937195.1 Paracoccaceae bacterium
CGGGTGATGGCCGCGCCTGCGACCGCGCAACTGACCCAACCGCCGTTTTCGGCCTCGGCGATGGATGGCTACTGGATTGCCGCGCCCGATCATCGCCCCGGCGCGCGCCTGCGGGTTGAGGGCGAAGCCGCCGCCGGGCGTGGCTATCAGGGCCCGCTGGCACAGGGTCAGGCCGTGCGGATTTTTACCGGTGCGCCAGTGCCGGCGCCGGGTGGCGTCATCGTACTCCAAGAACATGTGACACGCGAGGGTGACACGATCACCTTGGCACAAGATCTTGAAACCCATAGCAATATCCGTCCTGAAGGACAGGATTTCAAACGCGGTGACAGCTTTCACCCGAAGCGCCCGCTAAGCGCGCGCGATTTGGGGTTGCTGGCCTCGATGAACGTGGCTGAACTCAGCGTCTATCGCCGCCCAGAAGTCGCGGTTATCGCGACGGGCGACGAGTTGGTGATGCCCGGCGAAACGCCCGGCCCCGATCAGATCATCTGCTCCAACAGCTTTATCGTCACCGCTTTGGCCGAGGATGCGGGCGCGCGCGTGCGTCTCTTGCCGATCGCGCGCGATGATCGCGAATCCTTGCGCACGGTGTTCGATCTCGCCAAGGGCGCCGATCTGGTGGTGACCTCGGGCGGGGCCTCGGTTGGGGCGCATGATCTGGTGGGCGACGTCGCAGGCGAGCTGGGTCTGGAGCGCGCCTTCTGGAAGATCGCGATGCGTCCGGGCAAGCCGCTGATGGCGGGGAAAATGGGCGATGCGGCGATGCTGGGCCTACCGGGCAATCCGGTGTCGGCCACCGTATGCGCCGAACTGTTCTTGCGCCCGATGCTGGCGAAATTGCAGGGCCTCGACCCGGCCCCGCGCATCGAGCCTGCCGAATTGGCAGTTGATGTCGCCCCCACCGGCGCGCGCACTCATTACATGCGCGCCACGCTAAGCCCCGGCGATCCGCTGCCCCGCGTGACACCGTTTGCGGCGCAGGACTCCTCGCTTTTGGGGGTGCTGGCCACAGCCGATTGCCTGCTGATCCGGCCCAAAGATGACGGCGCGCGTCAGGCGGGCACGCGCGTCGATATCCTGCGTCTTGACTAAGCGCGCTTTGGCGAGAGCGTTGACAACGTGCAAGAACGGGGCTAGAACATAACCCGAACGCCTGACGAAAGTCACGACGGAGGGATACGGATGCTGACGCGCAAACAGTTGGAACTTCTTGAATTCATTCAAAAACGGATGACACGCGACGGCGTTCCGCCTTCGTTCGATGAAATGAAAGATGCGCTGGATTTGCGTTCGAAATCGGGCATTCACCGTTTGATCACAGCGCTGGAAGAACGCGGATTTATCCGGCGTCTGGCTCATCGTGCGCGGGCGATTGAAATCGTGAAACTGCCCGAGGCGCTGGAAAAGAAGCTCGGCGCGCCGTCCGGGTTTAGCCCCAAGGTGATTGCGGGCGACAAAGTCGATCCCCCGCGCAATGCGATGCCGGTTGAGGCAGTGCATGCGCTGGAATTGCCCGTCATGGGTCGCATCGCCGCCGGTGTTCCTATTGAGGCGATTTCGGAAGTCTCCCATCATGTGGCCGTGCCCGGCGCTATGGTGTCCGGGCGTGGCGAGCATTACGCGTTGGAAGTCAAAGGCGATTCGATGATTGAAGCCGGGATCAACGATGGCGACATCGTCGTGATCCGCGAGACTGGCACGGCAGAGAATGGCGATATCGTGGTCGCGCTGGTCGAGGGGCACGAAGCGACGCTTAAGCGGTTCTATCGCCGCAATGGCATGATCGCACTTGAGGCCGCCAACCCGGCCTATGAAACGCGCCTGCTACGCGACGATCAGGTCAAGGTTCAAGGGCGGCTTGTCGGGTTGATCCGCAGCTACTGAATTGCTGACATACGCGATGAAGAGGGCGTCTTTCCGTGCGCCCTTTTTATATGTCGCGGCCTTTGATCCATGTCCTGCTTTTGGAGGACCGGGCGTGATGAGTATTTTTGGCCAAATGAAATCTAACGGTTCCATATTCGCACTCCAGCGCGGGCTTGATCTATAAGCTTACCGTATCGGTTTAGCGCCACGGCACCCGTCCGTTTCAAGCGCGCCTGATCCCAGAGATCACAGCCGGGGGGCGCATCTTTTACCCGTGCGCTTATCACAATCAGCGCATTGTCATGACACAGCGATCCGAGATTGGATTGCGCGCTCTTTCCGCTCAGATGGATCAGCTTGCGCCCTGTAATTTCCGCGACGCGCGCGCTGTTCGCTCCGGAAAAGCCTGCGCGTTTCGCGCCCTCCTGCGGGCTGGCCATATCCCCATCCGCTTCAAGCCAGCGCGCCCCGACAAACTTCGCCGCAGATTTCGACAATGCGCGCCCTTGCGGTGTCATGAGCCCGACCAATTCTCCCTCGGGCGCGATGAGAATCGCGGGGCGGTGGGCAGAGGCGTTGGACCAGAAAACCACACTCAGCCCCATCAGCAAGATCGCCAGGCTGCGCCCTGCCCCGCGCGCAAGAACCGCGCCAAGCGCGCCCAGCACCAGCAGCGGCAGGACCCAAGGGCCGGGGTCGACGACGGGCACCACCGCCCCCTCGATCGTGGCGAAATACTGCGCCACAGCGAGTATCCAGCGCGTACCTAATCCCATCACCCAAAGCGCGGGCGCGGATAGTCCGACAAGCGCCAAAATCGCGGCGATCACCCCCGCGGGCATCACCACCATTCCCATTGCAGGCACCGCCAGAAGATTGGCAAAGACACCATATTCCGACAGGCGATGGAATTGCGCTGCCACGATGGGCGCAGTCGCGGCCCCCGCAATGACCGAGGTCGCGATCAGCATCGCCAACGGTCGTAGTGGTCGCGGAATGTGGCGCGCCACCCGCGCCCAAGGGCCAAGCGCGACGATCAGCGCGGTGGTGGCGGCAAAAGACATCTGGAAGCCCGGCGCAATCAGACTTTCGGGCCGCCAGATCAGCAAAAGGGTCGCGGCCAGCGCGACCGTGCGCAGGCTGAGTGCGCGCCGATCAATCAGCACCGCCAGCAACATCACCGTCACCATGATCCACGCGCGTTGCGTCGACACGGCGGCGCCCGACAGCCAGAGATACCCGGTTGCGGCCGAAAGCGCCACGACGGCGGCGATTTTCTTCACCGGCCAGACCAGTGCGCGATTGCCCCAAAGCGCCAACCCATAACGCACCAGCGCAAAGACAAACCCCGCCAGCAGCCCCATATGCAGCCC
>JAFGWK010000219.1 GCA_016937195.1 Paracoccaceae bacterium
ACCCAAAACCGTGCGAGCGGTTTCCGTCAGCGAGGTGCGCAGCCGGTCCATATTGGCCGATCCGGTGAATGCACCTGCAAACCCTCCGGTATTGGCATGATCGAACAAGACCTGCAAAAAGGCATCGCGCAGCTTGGGTTCCGCGCGATAAACCTTTTCGGTGGCGCCCGTTTTGACCTCAAGGCTGAGCGACATGATCACCAGCGAGCTCACAAACCCGTCTTCGACAACCGGTACGATAAACTGGTTGTTAAGTTTGACGAATTCTGAGGTTGCCGTGATTTCCTCGGTGCTTTCGACTTCGCTATCACCATGATCTTTCGGGATTGGCGCGCAATCTGCCGGGGCCTTGGGGTCGGGCGGGGGTGGGCGCAGAAAATATCCAGCGCCTCCACCCGCAGCGAGCCCGATCACCGCGAGAAGAATAGGAAAAATTTTACCAAACATTGCGACCCCTCAGAAAGGCAAAAGAATATCAGCGACCTGCTGGCCAATCCGAGGCTGCTGCACATCTGTGATTTGGCCGCGTTCGCCATAAGAAATGCGCGCGCCAGCGATCTTGTCATAGGTGATCTCATTTTGACGGCTGACATCTTCAGGGCGCACAAAACCGTTCACGATCAACTCGCGCACCTCGTTGTTCACCCGCACCTCTTGGCTGCCTTGAATGCGCAGCACCCCGTTCGGCAGGGTCTCGATGATAGTCGCGGCGATGCGCAAGGTTAGCTTTTCGTTGCGCGAGACAGATCCATCGCCTTGGTAGGACGAACTGGAGTTCGTCGAAATGGCATCTGCCATTGAGGCCCCGTCCGGCAGCCGCTGATCAATCCGTTGTGGGATGCCCAGTAGCGAAGGGATGCCCATATTTTCCGAGCCAGAACGCGAACGCCCGGTCGAATTCGAAATCTCGGCTTTATCGTTGATCTCAATCACCACAGTCAGAATATCACCGCGCTGCACCGCCCGCCGATCGCCAAGCAACGAGTTGCGCGACCCCGACCATAGCGAGGCTTGTTGCGTTGCTTTTTGCGCCGCGACAGTCTCGGGCATCGGCACGCTCGACATCGCAAAGAATTCATTGCCACTTTCAACGGGGGTGAAGGCGGGGGCCTTGCCGACGTCTTCAAGGCGCCCACAAGCGCTGAGCGCGATCATCAGAAAGATCAGGGTGGGAGATTTCATGGCCGGTCGTTCATTGCATGACATAGGCGGCGCCATCTGCGGCGAGGCGTGCGTTAACTGTCGTTCGAGAGTTGGCATTCATCACCCGGATCGTGTCGCCGATTCCCGCACGCTCCAACGCGCGCCCTTCGACGCGAATTTCCAGACCGGCGTTGCGATACACCAGAGGCAGGAACTGGTTGCGTTCGATGATTGCGGGCGCACCCAAGTCGCCGATATTGATCGGGCGACCGGCATAAAGCGTTGCGCGCGTTTCCAGCCCGATCACATCTTCGGATGAGGTGACGCCTCCCGGTAGATCGCCTGATTGCAGCGCAAGATCGTCGGGCGTCAACACAGTCTTTGCCCGGATCGTGCGCGTCGCAACAAGGTGGTCGGCCAGCGCGGGTAAGGGGGCTAGCATAAACGCCGCAAAGATCATCACCCGTTTCATCAGCGCACCTGCGTAGTTGCGCCAAGCATTTGATCGGCCGCCGAAATGACTTTGGCGTTCAGTTCATAGCCGCGTTGTGCCTTGATCAATTCGGTAATCTCGCGCACCGGATCGACCGAGCTTTCCTCTAGGTAGCCTTGACGAAGCGTGCCTAGACTATCCTGGCCGGGGGTGTTCACATTGGGCGGGCCAGAGGCACCGGTTTCGAGAAACAGGTTAGATCCGACCGCTTCGAGCCCCTTGTCATTGGTGAAATTGGCCAAGGTAAATTGGCCCAAAAGCTGGGCATCCACTTGATCGTTTAAATAGGCGTAAACCTCACCATCGGCGTTGATTGCAATAGCGCGAGCATCGTCGGGAATCGTGATAGAGGGCACGACAGGGTAGCCGTCTGAGGTGACGATTTCGCCATCGCCAGACCGCTTGAGCCCGCCATCGCGGGTATAGGCAGAGATGCCAGAGGGTAGCGTCACCTCAAGATAGCCCGCCCCGTCAATCGCAAGGTCCAGATCGCCCCCCGTCGCTGAAAGCGAGCCTTGCGAGAGGTTCACGGTCACGGCGGTCGGACGCACCCCAAGACCAAGCTGCACGCCTGCGGGAATTTGGGTGCCATCGGTAGCGTTAATCGTGCCGGGGCGTGTCATTTGCTGGTAGTGCAGATCGGCAAACTCGGCGCGGCGCGGGTTGTATCCGGTCGTGGACATGTTCGCGAGGTTGTTCGAAATGACCTCGACGCGCATTTGCTGCGCACTCATGCCGGAGGCAGCGATTTGAAGGGCACGCATGGCTCTCTCCTGTTATCTGGCGAGCGTCGAGATGACGCTACGAATACGTTCGTCCTCACTGTCGAGGAATTTTTGACCCAGTTCATAGGCGCGCTGCACCTCGATCATACGGCTGATTTCCGAGACCGGGTTCACGTTTGACTCTTCAAGATAGCCTTGCAAAAGCGTGGCCCCTTCCAGCGGTTCTGCCCCGGCTTTGGCGGCGAAACGGGTACCGCCGACATGGGTTAATCCGTTAGGGTCGCTGGGCAGGAACACCCCCACCTGAGCAATCGGTTCGCCAGCAGCCGAAAGCGTACCGTCCGGGGCGAGAGCGATATCTTGCACCCCGCCGGGCACCGCCACAGGCGTGCCGCCGGGATCAAGGAGGCGATAGCCATCGGGGCTAAGCAACTCACCCTCTGGGGAGGGAATGAAACTGCCCGCGCGGGTGAGTTGATTGCCCCGCGGAGTCTCGATCATGAAGAACCCCTCGCGCTCAATCGCGAAATCGAACCGCCCGCCTGTCTGGGTCAGCCCGCCTTGCTGCAGATCGATATTGCGCCCGTTCGCATAGGCCATCGACAGCGAGGGTCCATTGTCATCAAGTCCCGAGATGTATTCCGAAAAGATCACGCCTTCGCGGCGAAATCCGGTGGTTGACACGTTGGCGATATTGTTCGCCACCGTGCGCATTTC
>JAFGWK010000220.1 GCA_016937195.1 Paracoccaceae bacterium
GAGGGCACGGCGTGGAATGACGAGGTGGTGACCTCGCAGGCGACATATTCGACGTCGCAATCCATGCAGCTAACCAATGTCGCCAATATAGCCAATATCCCGGTGGGCGCGCATATCACGGGCAGCGGAGTGGGGCGCGAAGTCTATGTGAAATCGGTCAATATCGGGGCCGGGACGCTGTATCTGTCGCAGCCGCTTTATAGCGGGTCGGGCACGCGCAATTATACCTTTACGCGCTATCAATATGTTCTGGATTTCTCGGGGATGGATAAGCTGGATCGCTTTAACATCGCCAATGTCGAGTTCCTGTGTAATGGCGCGGCGAGCTGTTTGATGCTCGCCCCCGATGGGCAGATGACGCAGATCCGCGACTCTTATGTCGTACGGCCCAAGGATCGCGGAATTACCTCGATCGGGCGGGGCTGTCAGGATCTGCTGGTCGATGGCTGTCAGTTCCTGTCAGACGAGATGCTGACACCCGCGCAAGATCGCAAATCGGTGGTGCTCAACGTCAATGCCAATGACTCCAAGATCCGCGACTCGCGTTTTGTGCGATTTGGGACGACCTTCGTTCTCAATGGCTCGGGGCATTTGATCGTGGGCAATCACTGGTTTCAGGGCGATGAGGAAACGGCGGGTGTGCGCGTCGCGGGGCTGGTCTTTACCCAGACCAATGTGCAGGCAGCGGTGACGGGCAATTACATCGACAACTCGGTGATCGAGTGGACCAATGAACACGATGCCAATCCTAGTTTCTCGAATGAATACAGCTTTGGCGGGCTGACGGTGACGGGCAATACCTGTGTGTGCATCAACGTAGCACCTTGGTTCACATGGCTGTCGATCAAGCCCTATGGCGACGGGCACTTCGTGCAAGGTCTGAGCGTGGCGAACAATGTGTTCAAGTCGCTCAACGGCAATATTGACCGGATCGAGCGCGTTGATACGACCTTCGCCGATCTAAATCGTTCGCGGATGCGCAATATCACGTTTGAAGGGAATATGTTCAACGCGATCAATAGCATCACGCAAAACCCGGTGGTTCTGGAGGTCAACCAATCCAGCGCGCAATCGGTTTGGACGGTGGACCCAAGCGATTACCTGCCCTTTGGCGGTTGGGCGCGCAATTGTCAGGGTCTCGTGGCCGAGGGGATGGTGCGCAACGCATCGGGGTCGCGGATCGAGGCGATGCCCTATGTGGCGGTGGAGCAGGGGGCAAGCAAGACGCAAGCCACGATCAACTGGCCCGAAGCGGCGAAGGGGCGGATGCAGATGGTGTTGCGGATGGACACCCCGATCTGATTGACGCGATCATAAGGCAGGCGACGGCGCGCGGAGGGACTTCGCGCGCCTTTTTGTTAATCAAGCGGCGTTAGATCGCTGGCGCTTAGCTGCCATGCGCGCCCAAATCCGCCATTCAGCGCGCCCGATTGCGGGCGCAGGACAAAGAAGGTGAAATCGGGCAGGTCAATATAGAGCTTTGATTTGGGATGGGTCGCTAACCAATGGGTGCGCAGCGCCGCAAAGCGCGGATCCTCGCGGCGGATCTGATGGGCCATGATGCGCAGGGATAGGCGCGGATGGGTGAGCGGATCACCCTTTTCCCCTGGTTCGCCCAGCAGCAACCCAGCGCGCGGATCAGCCAGCAGCGCGACTGTATGCGCCGCCAGTCCCGAGACCAATGTCACGATCTCGCCTCCCGGTGCTGTGCCAATCGCGATGCGGCTCACGGCGGGAAATCCGCTCTCGGCATCGTTCACGGCCAGCGCCCCAAACGTTGCCGTTGTGATCAGGGTGCGGGCCAGCGCGCGCGCTTCATCACTGGTGGGGCGGATCGGATTGATTGGGGTTTGGGGCATGTTAATCTCGGTCGGGCGCTTGACAAGGCCGGATGCGAGGCGTTTGGTGACGCCACATAATCACAGTTAGCGTCCCATCATGAACGATACAACCCAGACCGGGGAGTCGCGTGCCTCTGGCATGCCGCGTGTCCCGTTGCGTCCGAAAATCTTCACTGCTTTGGCTGAGGGCTATGATGCGAAGGCTTTGCGCGCCGATCTGGTGGCGGGCCTCACTGTCGCCATCGTCGCGCTGCCATTGTCGATGGCAATCGCGATTGCCTCGGGGGTGGGGCCAGAGCGCGGTCTCGTGACTTCGATTGTCGGGGGGGCGTTGGTGTCGGCGCTGGGCGGTTCGCGGTTCCAGATTGGCGGGCCGGCGGGAGCGTTCATCGTGCTCGTTGCGGCCTGCGTAATGCAGGCGGGCGTTTCGGGGCTGGTGCTGGCGACGATGTTGTCGGGCGTGATGTTAATGGCGCTTGGGGTGATGCGGCTGGGCAGCTATATCCGCTTCATGCCCTATCCGGTGACGGTGGGTTTCACGACCGGGATCGGGGTGATCATCCTCGCGAGCCAGTTCAAGGACATGCTGGGCCTGTCGATGCCGGGAGGGGAGCCGGGGCCGATCTTGCCCAAGCTGGCCGCTCTTTGGAGCGCGCGCGGCACGGCCAGCCCAATGGCGATTGGCGTGGCGCTTGCGACGATGGGAATGATTGTCGCGCTCAAGCGGTTCGCCCCGCGACTGCCCGCCTTGCTGATTGCAGTGGCGTCGGTCACGTTGATCACCGCACTCGCGGGCTTGCCGGTGGAAACCATCGCCAGCAAATTCGGCGCATTGCCCCGTTTTCTGCCTGCGCCCGCACTTCCGGATATGAGCTGGGACAAAGTCAGCGTGGCGCTGCCTTGGGCGCTGTCTTTCACGCTGCTCGGCGCGATTGAATCGTTGCTCTCGGCGATGGTGGCAGATGGAATGAGCGGCGGGCAGCATCGTTCGGATATGGAACTGCTCGGGCAGGGGGTGGCCAATATCGGATCGGCGCTGTTTGGCGGGATCTGTGTGACCGGCACGATTGCACGCACGGCCACTAATGTGCGCGCGGGGGCGCGCTCGCCGATTGCAGGTATTGCGCATTCGGTGATTTTGTTGGCGACGATGATGGTCGCCGCACCGTTGGCGGGAAGTATTCCGCTGGCGGCTTTGGCAGGGCTTCTGGGGATCGTCGCGTGGAACATGATCGAGCGGCATGAATTTGCCGCCCTCACACGGGCCTCGCGCGGGGATGCTCTGGTATTGTGGGTGACATTCCTTGTCGTGACTTTCCGCGATCTGGCCGAAGGGATCGTGCTAGGCTTTGCGCTGGGCGGGCTGGTGTTTATCCGCCATATGGCCGAGTTGGCGCAGCTGCGTGAAGGCAGTGCGCCAGCGGTCGACAATCCCGAAGCGCAAGACCCTGATGTACTGCGCTATCGGTTGCACGGAATGGTGTTTTTCGGATCGGTCGCGCGGCTTGGTACAATCCTTGCGCGTATCGCGCAACGGCCGCGCATGGTCGAGATCGACGTGGGTGAGGTGAGTTTCATCGACTCCACTGGGGCGCAAATGATCGTGACGCTCGCTCGGCAGTTGCAGCGCCGTGGCGGGACGCTCAAGATTGTGGATGCGCGCCCTGATATCGCGCAATCGCTGCACGCGTACGGGGTGGATCAGGCGGGCGTCGAGATCACCTTGTCTTAGATCTGAAAGCGAATCACGCGCGCCCGTCTTTTTGTGCCGCTTGAAAGCGCCGTTTGAACTTTGACTCTCCGGTCAATTTGCAAACTTGTGAAATTTTCTATGACGTCAACAGCCAAGCGATTGAAACAGCTTGTCAAATTTTTGACATAATTTGCTAACTTTACAAAGTTAGCGCAATCGGTGTCAAAATATTTACAGAAAAATCTAATGCACAAAGGGGGTTACATGAAACTTAACGTCTGGGTTACACTCAGCGCAGGGTAGGAGTGCTTGCGGCGTCGCCGCTGGCAAGAGGCGGCGTTAACGCCGCGACACGAAATTGTGGGAGGACGCCGATGGCTGCTCAGGAACAACTTCACGAAATCCCGGAAGTGAAAGAAGTCCCGCCAGGGTTTGAAAACGCGCATGCGGATGCTGCGAAATATCGCGCGATGTATCAGGAATCGATTACCGATCCGGATACGTTCTGGGGGCGTGAAGGTAAGCGGCTAGACTGGATCACGCCTTACACCAAGGTCAAGAACACCGATTTCACCTATGGCCATGTCCATATCAAATGGTTTGAAGACGGGGTGCTGAACGCATCCGTCAACTGCGTCGACCGTCACCTCAAGGATCGCGCCCTGCAAACCGCGATTATCTTTGAGCCCGACGATCCCAACGAACCTGCCCAACACATCACCTACCGCGAGCTGAGCGAAAAAGTGAACCGCTTTGCCAACGTCTTGCTGAGCCAAGGCGTTATGCGGGGCGACCGCGTAGTGATCTATCTGCCGATGATCCCCGAGGCCGCCTATGCCATGCTGGCTTGCGCTCGGATCGGTGCGATCCATTCCATCGTGTTCGCGGGTTTTTCGCCCGATGCATTGGCCAACCGGATCAACGATTGCGGTGCCAAGCTGGTGATTACCGCAGACAGCGCCCCGCGTGGTGGCCGTCGTACGCCTCTCAAGGCCAATGCCGACGCTGCACTTCTGCATTGTTCGGATAAGGTACGTTGCCTTGTTGTGAAACATACCGGGGATCAGACCACCTGGATTGACGGTCGCGATGTTGACGTAAAGGCGATGATGGAAAACGTTTCGCCCGAATGTCCGCCGCGTCCGATGAATGCCGAAGATCCGCTGTTCATCCTGTACACTTCCGGCTCCACGGGTAAGCCCAAGGGCGTGGTGCATACGACCGGCGGCTATCTGGTCTATGCCTCGATGACGCACCAATACACGTTCGATTATCACGATGGCGATGTGTTTTGGTGCACGGCCGATGTCGGCTGGGTCACAGGGCACAGCTATATCGTCTATGGTCCGCTGGCCAATGGCGCGACCACGATCATGTTTGAAGGCGTGCCGACCTATCCTGATGCGGGTCGGTTCTGGGCCGTATGTGAAAAGCACAAGGTCAGCCAGTTCTACACCGCGCCCACCGCGATCCGTTCGCTGATGGGGCAGGGTACGGAATGGGTCGAGAAATACGACCTGTCCTCGATCAAACTGCTGGGCTCTGTCGGCGAGCCGATCAACCCCGAGGCTTGGGCTTGGTATGACAAGCATATCGGAAAGGGCAAATGCCCGATCGTCGATACGTTCTGGCAGACCGAAACCGGTGGTCACATGCTGACCCCGCTGCCCGGTGCGATCCCAACCAAACCGGGCTCGGCAACGCGACCCTTCTTTGGCGTCAAACCTGTCATTCTGGATGCGCAAACCGCGCAGCGTCAGGATGAAACCGAGGCCGAGGGCGTGCTGTGTATCTCGGATAGCTGGCCGGGCCAGATGCGCACCCTCTGGGGCGATCACGAGCGCTTTCAGGAAGCCTATTTCAGCCAGTATCGGGGCTACTATTTCACCGGCGATGGCTGTCGTCGTGACAAGGATGGCTATTACTGGATCACCGGGCGCGTCGATGACGTGATCAACGTCTCGGGGCACCGGATGGGCACCGCCGAAGTCGAATC
>JAFGWK010000221.1 GCA_016937195.1 Paracoccaceae bacterium
ATTGGTCGCGTAATTGCCCGGGTCCATATAGGCGACCGAAGCGATCACCGCAGGCCCGAAGAACAACAGAAAACCACCCCGTCTGCGTCCGGCCAGAACGTCTGACATCTTGAGGCGGGTGCGGTCTGACATACCTGGCGTGCTCATCGTGGTCTTTCTGAAACGGTTTGACATCTTTGCGTTTGCGCGAAATGTAGCCTCGGCTATAAATTTGGCAAGGGGCTAATTTCGAGGCGTGACCTTTGGGACGCTATGCGCAAGTTTTCCTTGGCAGGGCAGAGCCAGCGCGCTAGGAAACAAGCCCCGAAAGGCAGGCTGATGACCGAAACCGACCCGACACAGATCAAGGGCTTTGACCGTGCCCGACAGGCGGCTTCGCGCGCGCTGACCGAAGATTACGTCGAAATGATTTCGGATTTGGCGGCGGAATTTGGCGAGGCGCGCATCACCGATCTGGCGGCGCGTCTGGGCGTGGCGCATCCGACCGCAACCAAGGCGGTGGCGCGGCTCAAGCGCGAGGGGCTGGCGATTTCGCGTCCCTATCGCGGGGTGTTTCTGACCGAAAAGGGCGAGGCACTGGCCGAAACCGTGCGTGCGCGCCACCGGGTTGTGGTGGCATTGCTGTGCGCAGTGGGCGTACCCAAAGAAGTAGCGGAGCTCGACGCCGAGGGCATTGAGCACCATGTGTCCAGCCGTACTTTGGCGGCGTTTGAAGCCTATCTAACGCGCAAAACGGATTAATCGGGCCGCATTGAACCGCTTTGGACGAATCGTTCGTGCCAGCTAAGCGCCTCGCCCAGCAGATTGGGGGCGTGCCCACCGAACGAACCTTTCTTGGCGCGCTCGTAATAGTCACGCAACATGTCGCGATAGGCCGGATGGGCGCAGTTGGCGATGATCTTTTCAGCGCGCTGACGCGGTGAGAGCCCGCGCAGATCGGCCAGCCCCTGTTCGGTCACGATCACCTGCACGTCTTGCGCGATATGATCGACATGCGCAGCCATCGGCACGATCGCGGAAATCTTGCCGCCCTTTGCCACCGAGGGCGTCATGAAGATCGACACATAGCCGTTGCGCGCGAAATCACCCGAGCCGCCAATGCCGTTCTGGATGCGCGACCCCATGACCTGCGTCGAGTTCACATTGCCATAGATATCTGCTTCGATCAGCCCGTTCATCGCGATGCAGCCCAATCGACGCACCAGTTCGGGATGGTTGCTGATCTCTTGCGGGCGCAGAATCAGCTTGTCGCGGAAGAACTGCGCGTTGTCATTGAAATATTGCGCTTTCTCGGGCGAAAGCGAGAACGCCGTGGCCGAAGCCATGCGCAAACTGCCCGCCTCGATCATATCCAGCATGCCGTCCTGAATGACCTCGGTAAAGGCGGTCATCTGATCAAAGGGTGCCTCAATCAACCCGGCCATCACCGCATTGGGCACGTTACCGACACCCGATTGCAGCGGTAGCAAGCCGCGCGGAATACGCCCCTGTTTCACCTCATTGGCGAGGAAGTCGATGATATGGGCCGCAATCGCTTCGGCCACCGCATCGGGCGGGTTGAAGGGGGCGTTGCGGTCTGGCCCGTCGGTTTCCACCACCGCCACGATCTTGTCGGGATCGACATTGAAATGCGCCTGACCGATCCGGTCATCGGGCTTGATCAGCGGGATCGGCACGCGATGTGGCGGCAGGGCAGTGCCGTAATAGATATCGTGCATCCCGTCGAGCGCGGGCGATTGCCAGCGATTGACCTCAAGGATGATCTTGTCGGCCTGCTCCAGCCACGTCTTGTTATTGCCAATCGACGACGACGGAATCAGCGCACCGTCTTCGGTCACGCCCGAAATCTCGATCACCGCCGTATCAAGCTTGCCAAGGAAACCCATCCACGCCATCGGCGCTACCTGACTGAGATGCATATCGAAATATTGCATTTGACCGCTATTGATACGTTCGCGCGCTATCGGGTCAGAGTTGTAGGGCAGGCGGAATTCGATGCCATCTGCCTTGGCCAGCGCGCCGTCCAGCTCCGGTCCCGTCGAGGCCCCCGTCCAGATCGACACTTTGAACGGGCGACCAGCGGCGTGTTCGCCCTCAATCCGTTTGGCCAGCGCTTGCGGCACGGCTTTGGGATAGCCCGAACCGGTAAACCCGCTCATGCCGATTACAGCACCGGGCGCGATCAGCATCGCAGCATCCTCCGCACTCATAAGCTTTTTGCGAAATTTCGGGTGGCTCAGGCGCAGGTTGCTGGACAAGGTAAGTTCTCCTTCTGACCTTGTGGTGGTATGCTATTGCATACAGCCGTTTTGCGAGAAAATTGCGCGCCAAACAGCGATTGTCCATGTCCTGCCTGCTATGCGCTAGGCGCATAGCTTTCATTTCGCCGCGATACGTTGGGTCTAAAGCGCGTCAAACAGCTTTGAAAGCCGCGAGGCCTCATCGGTCAAACCCCAAGGTGGATTGATCACGAACATCCCCGAGCCAATCATGCCATGCCCTTCTCGCGCGGGCGGAAAATCGACCTCGTGGCTCAAGGCATCGGGAAAATCGGCGCGCAAACGCGCGACCATTGCGTTCTGCATTCCAGAAAGCAGGCGCGGATACCAAAGCGCGATTATCCCAACGTTCCACTTTTTCTGGATCTGCGTGATCGCCCTCGGGATCGCGTCATAATCCGATTTTACCTCGTACGACGGATCAATCAGCATCATCCCGCGTCGAGGCGTTGGCGGACTTAGTGAAATCGCCATCTCTAACCCATCCGCCTTGTGCAAAATTGCGCGCCTGCGTCCGATGGCCTCGCGCAGCGCCTCATATTCCTGAGGATGCAACTCGCACAGTTGCAACGTGTCCGTGCGCCGCAATAGCGCCTGCGCAATCAAAGGCGAGCCGGGATAAGCCTGCGCGCCATGCGCCTCGCGCACTGTTTCCAAGGCCCGCGCATAAGGGTGATCGGGGGCGAACCAGCCCAGATCGGCAATCCGTGCAATCCCCGCCGCCGCCTCGCCAGTTTTCACCGCTTCCACCGCGTCCAGCGCATACAACCCGCGCCCGGCATGGGTTTCGATATAGCTCAGCGGCTTGTCCTTGCGCGTGAGATAGTCGAGCGCGCAAGCCAACAGCGCATGCTTGTGCACATCGGCCAGATTTCCTGCGTGATAGGCGTGTTGATAAGACAGCATTGGCGCACTCCTTGCCGCCTTCCTGCCCGTCTCGCCGCTTGCGTGCAAGCCCCTCTTCATTTGGCCAGAAATACTCCGGGGGAGGCCGCAGGCCGGGGGCAGAGCCCCTTTTGGCGAGGGGGGGCTTTGGGCGGTGAGGGTGGCAGCGCCGACGAGTGCAGCTCCAGACACAAAAAAAACGGCGGCACCCAGAGAGGAGGAGGGGTGCCGCCGTCTTTATCTACCTCGGGTCTCAGGGAGGAGGAGGAGACCCTTCGGTATGTTTGACGCCACTCCAGGGAGGAGGAGAGGAGTGGCATCACAGCCTCGGGTCCAGGGAGGAGGAGAGGACCCTCGGTATTCTTTGTGGCGGCACCCTCAGGGAGGAGGAGAGAGAGTGCCGCCAAAACGATCGGCCCAGGGAGGAGGAGAGGGCCTTTCGTATTAGATTGGAGCATTTGCTCCGGTGTTCAAGCGCTGCGCTGCGGCATGCGACAGCCTGTCGCAGGTTGCCCGCTGAAGAATGGGCGGCGACCTCAGGGAGGAGGAGAGAGGTCGCCGCCTTCTCAGCGCGGTTCCCAGGGAGGAGGAGAGGGAACCGAGCAGCACGTTCCGGCATCCAGGCATCACGCCAAGTCGGGCCGGTATTTTTGTGGCGGCATCCTCAGGGAGGAGGAGAGAGGATGCCGCCGATTTCCGAGCCTCAGGGAGGAGGAGGAGAGGCTCAGGAATTCAATTACTTGCCGTATGCAGCCTCATAGGCCACGCGGGTGATCATCGAGGCATGCAGCCCCAGATCGTCCAGTTCGCGTCCGTTCAGCGAACGCAGTTCGTTCAACGTCTGGCGATACACCTTGCGACGTGCCAGCGCCTCGGAAATTTTCGTCACCACGGCGCTCAGGCCGGTTTCGGTCGTGCGGATATTCTGTACGAGTGCCATTGCTTCAGCCTCTAAACTTTTTACTGGGCCTGCTGCGGATTATCCGTCTGTTGGCCCGTGTTGGATACGATGCGTTTTCTATCGCGTTGAAGCTAAGATGAGAGGAATGCTGCGAATGCACAATGGTGCGGATGGTCAATGCTGCCATGCAGAAAGCGCATAACCGATTCTGACCTAATTCCCTTACGTCCGCGAAAGATATGTGCGCGCCCATCATCCCGATTAAGGATTACTTGACCTTTTGGACAGGGCAGCTCTTGAACCTCGCGACAAAAACGCCACAGTCAGCGCCAAACGGGCCATGTCGCAGATATGCCTGAAAAGTGAGCAAGGAGAGATTTGCATGGGTTCGGGCAAGGAAGACGTGCTGTCAGCATTGGGTTCAGTGGTGCTTGCAGGCGGTGGCGATGCGGTGAGTCGCGATCTGGTACGCGCTTTGGCGGTGCAGGATGGGGTTGTGCGCTTTGTGCTTGAGGGCGCGCCCGGCGCCGAGCTGGAGGCCGCGCGCCCCGCGCTTGAGGCTGCCGTGCGCGCACTGCCGGGCATAAAGAGTGTAACCGTGGTGGTGCCCGCAGGCCCGCCGCGTGGCTTGGGCGGCACCGCGCAACAGGCCAAAGGTCCCGCGATTGGCGGCCATGCGAAGCCTCAAGCAGGGCCCCAAAAGGTGCCCGGCGTCAAAACGATCCTAGCAATTGGCTCGGGTAAGGGGGGCGTGGGGAAATCCACTGTTTCCTCGAACCTTGCCGTGGCGCTTGCGCGCGCGGGCAAAAAGGTTGGGCTGCTGGATGCGGATATATATGGTCCTTCGCAGCCGCGCATGATGGGGGCCACGAAGCGTCCTGCCTCTCCCGATGGGCAAACGATCCTGCCGCTGCAAGCCCATGGCGTCACCTTGATGTCGATCGGTTTGATGCTGAAAGAGGATGAGGCAGTGATCTGGCGTGGTCCGATGTTGATGGGCGCGCTGCAACAGATGCTGTTTCAGGTGAAATGGGATGAATATGGCCCGCTGGATGTGCTGCTCATCGACCTGCCGCCCGGAACTGGCGATGTTCAGCTTAGCTTGTGTCAGAAAACCACGCTGGACGGGGCGATCATTGTCTCTACTCCGCAGGATGTGGCGCTGTTGGATGCCAAAAAAGCCATCGACATGTTCCGCCGCCTCAAAGCCCCCATCGTCGGGCTGATCGAAAACATGTCGACGTATATCTGTCCAAATTGCGGGCATGAGGCGCATCTATTTGGCCATGGCGGGGTTGCTGCCGAGGCGGCACGGCTAGATCTGCCGTTCTTGGGCGCGTTGCCGCTGGATCTTGAGGTGCGACTGGCCGGAGATTCCGGCACGCCAATTGCCTCGGGGCAGGGGGGGGCGGCGCAGGGCTACGCGGCATTGGCGCAGGGGCTGATTGCGCAAGGGCTGATCTGAACGCATCTCGCCTCTGTCATAAAGAGCGTGAAGCGGCGTCCCAAGGGGCGCCGTTTTACTATTACGACCCCGTCTAGGTACGTTACGGGAATTCATGGTACACATTGTAAGGCATCACGTGGCCGTTCCTATCCCGTGACGGGGGTTCGCGGCTTAGATTCGACTGAATCACGCAGTTCTCACGTAAACTCCGAACGAATCACGGGGTCGTGATCGAA
>JAFGWK010000025.1 GCA_016937195.1 Paracoccaceae bacterium
CGATTGCCATACAGCAAGACGATGTCCCGCCGCTCTCCCCGATCCAGCAAATCCTGAATCATGCTGCGGAACGGGGTGATCCCGATCCCTCCGGCGACCAGAAGGATCTTGTGTTTCGGGTCGCGCGGCAAAGTGAATGTTCCCGCGATCTGTGACCCGTAAATCGCATCCCCAGGTGACATGTTGAGCAGGTGCTGCTTGAAGGCACTGGGAGCGGAGTAGAACTTTACTCCCAGACGGACGTGATCTTCTGACGGGGACGACGCAATGGTGAAGGTCCGCCGATTGCCGCGACTGTCGGGTTTACGCACGCCCAGCGTCCAGTCCAGATATTGCCCGGCACGGAAGTTCAAACGTCGATCTGACCGAAAGACGTAATCGTAGCAATCGGCCGCGACACGTTCGACATGAAGAAGCTCAAGGCGGAACCTGCCCTTGGGGCTGGCCATCCAAGCGTAGAGATTGGCCACAAGGAAGGCGAGCTCGGGCGAGAAGTAAAAGCTGGCAATGTGAATATTGGGCGAGGACAACGCGCCAACGAGGATTGCGTAGATATGGCGCGACCAGCGCCCATGTGCGGCGGTCAGCGGCTCGGTCAACATCGCAAAACCGGCAAAGAACAGCGGCGAGTAGATCAGGCCTTGCTGGATACCCATGCCCAGCATCTCTGGCGGGGTCGTCAGCACAACGGCTGCGAGATTTGCCAAAAGGTAGCTGGCGATCATACCGATGCGCTGGACCTTATGGGTTACTAGGAGCCCCCCGATGACGACCAAAGGCAGCAAGGTCGGACTGCCGCCAACCCACCAGACCGCCGGCTGATTGACCAAAAGGCCCGCCGCCACAGCCCCGATCGCAACCGGGTTGAAGATATGCTTATGCCCGATGGTTAGCACGAATTTCGACCCGATCGCCACAACTGAGGCCACAACAACCCCGAGGATGGACATCGGGTCGTTTGGCACCGCCGGAGGCATGATCAACACTAGGATCAGCGCCGTGATATGCACCGACTCCGCGTTAAGCGGCAGCCTGAGGGCATAGCCGAAAAGACGATTGGTTCCCCAAGCACTGGCAAAGATGACGGCCAGTGAGAATAGCAAGGACGATGGGTTCATGAACGTGGCACCGGCCGCAGCAAGGCCCAGACCTGCGACAAACAATGCGCCCAGATAGTAGATCATCAAGCGATACATGGTCGTGCCGTTCAGCACGCGTGAAATCAGGGTCATCATCAGGCTACAAACTCCTTGAATCCGGTTGTTGCCAGCGCAGTGCCGTCGGGGGCAATCGCGTAGCCTTCGAGGCCAGCCGTGGCCTCTATGTGATAGATGCCGCGCGCGCCCATTGCGAAACCGGCGGTCGCATGCAGGTCGGCGGTGAGGACGTCTGGAGCAATAACCGTCAATGAGACGATTTCGGTTACAGGCTCGGACGGTTGATGCGGGTTATAGATGTGATCCCCACGAACATAGTTGCCGGAAGTCGCCATGCCGCCTCCTTTCGGCGTCACAACCTTGACGACGTGATCTGGATTGAACGGACTTTGAATGCCTATCCGCCAGGCCGCGCCATGCGCATCCGTGCCAGCACATTGGATATCACCACCTGCGTCCACGCAGAAATTCCTCTGTCCTGCCGCCGCAATCTGGCGTGCGGCACGCAAGATCGCCCATCCTTTGACCACGCCGGATGGGTCGAGGTTTCCATCCGGGCGCAGCGGGTCGAAGTAGCCGCCCGTCGCAGCAGATATGTCGCGGGCAATCTCCAGAACTTCGCGCATTTGCGCACTGATCTCTTCGGCATGCAAAGCCCCCGCATTGAGACGACTCAATTCGCTGTCATCGCGATAGGGGCTAAAGCGTGCATCCACATTGGCGAACTCGGAAAAGACCTCATCGATAAGGTCGGTCTCTTCAAGATCAGGTAGATCTATGGAAATCGGCATTCCCATCATGAGCCGGGTGATTTTGGTCATATTCGCTCAGATCAGTTCAGAGATTGCAGCAGGGCAGCGTGCGTTGAGGCGAGGAAGGCATCACTCGTTAAGGTCGCCCCCGAGACATTCGAGACATGCGTGTTTTGCGCCTGAACAATTTCCGATTTCAGACGCGGAAGAGCGATCGAATTGATGTATCGGCTTGTCCGCCGATCCGTTGGCGAACGCAGGATGTCGATTGCGACAATCTTTCCGTTTTTGATCTGGGCTTGCGCCTGAACATATCCGTAATATTGGCGCACCGAGGGGCCGCGATAGGTGCCATCGTGGTAATGCAGCGCGCTGCTTGATGTTTTTGTGGGGGCCGCGTGCGACCAGAACTGGCCCGCAGATGCGCTGCTAGCGCTCCAGATCAGGACAAGTGCAGTGGCTGCAAGAGCGCGAACGGTGATCGTGGGTTGCATTTTAACCTCTTGGATTTTTCTGTGTGCGACGCCTTTTGCAAAGGCATGAAGCAGATAAGTTGACTGTCAGAGGTAAACCAGCCGCCCGCAAATCTCGCTTGCGTGACATTCATTTCACAAATTTTAGGATGGCTTCTAAAATGTTGAAAATAAATAGTTTTGTAGGATTTTCAGCCGGAATAATGGCTCTGCAACTTTGGGTCTAACACGCCAAATCAACTACAAGACGTATGCGTTTTTTGGGATCAGCAACGGCATTTTTGCAGGACGCACGGTTGAGAGGTGACATCCTCTTTTCCACCGAGGCCATCATCGCCGTCCAGTTCCGCCCATCCTTTAAAAAATGAATCAGCGATCTGCCAGCCAATCAAGCTGAGCTTTCCAAGAGTATAAGCCCAGTTTTGCCGTTCATGCGCGCCATAGCATACATGTGGTCGCATGATGATGGCGCAGGTTCTGGCGTTCAACATGACGCGCTTAGCGTTTGGAACATGAAGGGCGCGAGTTGAAGCAGGCTAATGAGATCCTTCGCAAGGCGTCTGCATATTCCGCCCCTGCGCAGCCCGACTGTCCGCTCAAACGACGATCCGGTTCACAGAGGATTACGGCACTGATCATTGGGGCCAGCCAATCTGCCATGTTCTGCCGATTGTCTCAGCCACTTTCTATGACCATTTGGCTAAGCGCATTGACCCATAGCGGCTTTCGGATCGCGCGGGGCTTTGAAGAAAACCCGGCGCGGTTCACCTGCGAGGCGGCGCAGACTGATCCTGATCGGTGGGGCGCGACGGCCCCTCTGCAAAAGGGGGGGGCAGGTTAGGCAGGAAGCCGCGCTGCGCATGCAGGCGCAGATGGTCATGGTGTATATACTTTGCCGCTGGGAAATTGCCGTCCGGGCGAGCCTTGGGGGCACGGCAGGCTCGCCCGACCTCGCGGTGCAATGATCAGACGCGTTTGCGCCCAGTGATCATGGCTCGTGCGAGGTTTTCGCGGTGGGCGATGCTTGCAAGAAGCACACCCCCGATATGCAAGATAACAAGCGCAAGGGTAACGTTGGCCGCCGTTTCGTGGACCTCTTTCCAAAGACTATCGCCATGCTCCTCGTCTTCGTCGTCAGATATATTTTGACCCGCGCGGGTTTGCATCGAAATGACCGAACTTAGCGGGCCGCGCCCTTCCTCAGCGGCATAAAGAGCCATGCCAGAAAAAGCCGTCACTGAAAGCGCGAGGATTAGCGCAACGACCATCAACCCTCCTGCCGGACTGTGACCGACATGGCGCTCCGCTCTTCTGCCAATCAGAGCGAAAAAATACCGCGATGCGCAGATCGGCCCGGTCACGAACTTCGAGAAACGAGCATTTTGAGGACCAATTAGCCCCCAAAACACTCGCACCACAACGATCCCTGCTACGCCATATCCGGCCCAGACGTGGAGCCACTCAGGCTCACCCTCTGTCAGGTAGGCGGTGGCGAATGCCGCCACCAGCCCCCAATGAGCGACCCGAACAAGAGGGTCCCAGACCTTTATGGTCGACGCCTCGGCCATCAATCGAGCTCCGAGCCGATCACCTTGCCCGACGTCGGGTCGAGACGAAGTTTGAGTTTGCGGCCGTCGCGATTAAGCACCTCCGCCTCATAGCCGTAGCGCTCCATCTCGATCTTGCGGATCTGGTAGCCCTCTGAGCGAAGACCGTTCGTGACCTCGTCCATATTTTTCCATTGGCTGCGAATCTGGTTCGCTTCGCGGGCGCGCTCGCGATAATTGGAGGGCGTGTCATATTCGGCCTCACCGTTGCGATATTCATTGCG
>JAFGWK010000222.1 GCA_016937195.1 Paracoccaceae bacterium
CGAATATCTAAGCGGCCGTTTTCATTGGTTTATTAGCCCATCTTGCGCAGCGGTTGATCAGCCCAGTTTGCGTAGCCGCGCGATCAGCGCGGACGTATCCCAACGCGCCCCGCCCATCGCTTGAACCTCTTTGTAGAACTGATCGACGAGCGCTGTCACGGGCAGGCTCGCGCCGATTTCGTCGCCCGTTTGCAGACAGATTTTGAGATCCTTGCGCATCCAATCCACGGCGAAACCATGTTCGAACTTGTCATCCGCCATCGTTTGGTAACGGTTGGACATTTGCCAAGACCCGGCAGCCCCTTGGCTGATCACCTCGACCACGGCGGCAATATCCAGCCCGGCTTTTTCCGCAAAGTTCAGGCTTTCCGAAAGCCCCTGAACCAGACCCGCAATCGCGATCTGGTTGCACATCTTGGTGACCTGACCCGCGCCGCTATCACCCAGACGGCGGCAAATCTTGGCATAGGCGGCAATCACCGGCTCTGCCTTGTCATAGGCGGCTTGCTCGCCGCCGCACATGACGGAAAGCTGACCGTTTTCCGCCCCCGCCTGACCGCCCGAGATTGGCGCGTCGACGAAAGAGACACCATGCCCCTTGGCCTCGCCGAACAATTCGCGCGTTACCGCAGCGGAAACCGTCGTGTGATCAACGAAAATCGCACCCGTTTTCATGCCCTTGAACGCGCCATCCTTGCCCAGACACACTGCGCGCAGATCATCGTCATTGCCCACGCAGGACATCACGAAATCCGCACCTTGCGCCGCCTCGCGCGGGGTTGAGGCACTTGCGCCGCCATGCTGCGCAACCCAAGCGTCCGATTTCGCCGCCGTGCGGTTGTAAACTGTGACCTGATGGCCCGCAGCTTGCAAATGGCCCGCCATCGGATAGCCCATAACCCCAAGACCTAGAAATGCCAGTTTTGCCATCATGCTCTCCCTTGCGTGATTGTGCACAAGTGCGTTGAATGGCGCTCATGCGTTGATTGTGATGTCGTGCTCATCTAGTAACGCGCGCAACGGGGGCGTCAACCAAAGCGCCTAATCAAGGGAACGTGAGGCGCGATGTATAAGGCATTTCGATGGGGTGTGCGGCTGGTACTTGCGGCAATCGTGGGTGTATTCCTGATGGGAGCACTTGCGTGGTTCTTCGCATCGCGCTCACTGCCTGATTATAACGCCACCTATAAAGTCCAGGGGCTGCAAGCGCCCGTTGAAATCGTGCGCAACACCGAGGACGTGCCCCATATCTTTGGCCAGAACGACCCGGATGCGTTTTTTGCCCTCGGATTGGCCCATGCGCAGGACCGTCTGTGGCAGATGTTGCTGCTGCGTCGCACTGTGCAGGGGCGTTTGTCGGAAATGTTTGGCACAAAGACGCTCAAGACCGATGAGCTGATGCGGCGGCTGGGGCTTTATGATGCTGCCGTATCCTCGGTCTCGACGCAAGATGCCTACACCAAGGCCGCACTAGAGGCCTATGCGCGTGGCATCAATCAGTGGATCGAGATCGTCAACAAAGGCGCGATGGGGCGTGGTGCGCCCGAGTTTTTTCTGTTTGACGCCAAGATCAGCTATTGGACGCCTGCGGATTCGCTGGCGATCATGAAGCTGATGGCGGTGCAAATGTCGAACCAGTTGCAAGACGAGGTGCTGCGCGCGCGCGTCTCGATGCTGGGGCAAGGCTGGGTGAATGATATCATGCCCGACGATCCCCAGCAGGCCGTAGCCACCCTGCCCAGCTATGCCAGCCTGTTCCCGACGATGCCACGCGGCATCCAGACCGCCAGCAATGCCAGCGAAGGCCCGTTCTCGCCCTTCCCCGAACGCGGCATGGCGGGGGCCTCGAATGCCTGGGCGGCGGCGCCTGATCGCTCGGCGGCGGGGGGCTCGCTCTTGGCCAATGATCCGCATTTAGGGCTGACAGCACCCTCAATCTGGTATCTGGCACGGTTGCAATTACAAGGTGGCGGCGTGATCGGGGGCACTATACCGGGGATGCCGCTGGTGCTCTCGGGGCGCAACAAGGATCTGGGCTGGGGACTGACCACGGCCTATGTCGATGATCAGGATCTCCATATCGAGCAGCTCGATCCCAAAGACCCCACGCAATATCGCACGCCCGACGGATTCAAGAAATTCCGCTCCAAGCGCGTGATCATCAACGTCAAAGACGCAAAGCCCGTCACGATCACCCTGCGCTGGACCGATAACGGGCCGGTGCTGCCGGGCAGCCATTTCGACCTTGCCACGGTCACGCCCCCCAATTCCGTGGTCTCGCTGTCGTGGACGGCGTTTGACCCGCAAGACACCACGATGTCAGGCGCGATGGGGTTGATGCGGTCGCATTCGATCACAGAGGCGCTCAAGGCGGCGGCCGAGGTCGTGGCGCCTGCGCAAAATATCACCATGGCCTACAAGACAGGCGTTGCACTTGTCACGGCGGGGCGCATTCCGTTGCGCGATCCAGCCAATGTCACACAAGGCCGCATGCCCAGCCCCGGTTGGGAGGAAAAAAACCGCTGGAAGGGCTATCTGCCGTTCAAGGACAATCCGCAATTCATCGATCCCAAAGGGGGGATCGTGCTGAACACCAATAACAAGACGGTGGATCGCCCCTTCCCCTATAATGTCAGCTTTCATTGGGGCGACACGCAACGCATTCAGCGCCTGAGCAAGCTGATGGGTGAACGTGAAGTGCATTCGCGCGACAGCTTTATCGCCGCCCAGCTCGATACCGTCAGCCCCGCCGCGCGTGGGTTGCTGCCGCTGGTGGGCGCGAACCTGTGGTTCACCGGAGATCCCGCCCCCGATGGAACGCCCGAACGCCAGCGCCAGCGCGCGCTGGAACTGCTGGCAAGCTGGGATGGCGAGATGAGCGAGCATCTGCCCGAGCCGCTGATCTACGCCGCTTGGATGCGTGAGTTGCAAAACCGGCTGATCCGCGACGAGCTGGGGCCGCTGGCCAAGCAATTCACCCATCTCGAGCCGGATTTCATCGAACGGGTGTTTCGCAATACCGATGGGGCAAGCCGCTGGTGCGACATTCTCCAATCCGCTCCGAAAGAGACCTGCACCGATATCGCGCGCCAGTCGCTGGACGCCGCGCTGCTGGATCTGAGCAAGAAATACGGGCCGAATGTGGAAAGCTGGCGCTGGGGCGATGTGCATATTGCCGAGCAGGATCACCCGGTCTTAGGCAAGGTTCCGGGGTTGAAATGGTTCGTCAATATCCGCCAATCGACTTCTGGCGGGGATTTCACCTTGATGCGCGGCGAGACTCGGGGCGGCGACGGGCCGGATGCCTTCGCCAATGTCCATGCAGCGGGCTATCGCGAGGTGCTTGATTTCGCCGATCCCGATTCCTCGGTGTTTATCATCTCAACCGGACAATCGGGCCATCCGCTGAGCAGCCATTACGACGATCTGTCCGAACTCTGGCGCTCGGGTGATTATATCCCGATGTCTCTGGACCCGGCACTCGCGCGCGCGGCGGCAGTGGGCACGACGCATTTGATCCCGCAGACCCCCAAGCCATAGGTGGCTTGGGGGTCTGCGGTCCGAAAACGGTGCGCGGGAGGAAGCGCTGAAGCGATTGGGGTTGGGAAAGGCCGCTTTGACCGACACCGGGTCTTAGGATCGGGTTATAAGCCCTCGCTTTTGAAGCCTGCGCAAACCTCCTCGTTTGCTGCCCCCCCCCCAAAAAAAAACCAGTTCAAGACTTATGCCTTTGTGTAAGGTTTCTGGCTCTTGCAGGATAGCCGCCCCTGATGACCGGGCCGAGTTTGCAAAACGTGCTCAGTTGCACTCCGCGCACCCCCAGCCCTAAAGCAAAAGGCCCCGGAGACAATCGCCGGGGCCTTTTTGAGATGTTGATCGCGGCGTTTTACTGCGAGGCAGCTTTCGCCAGCTTGCGGCGGTCCTGCAATTCCTCGGCCACCAAAAACGCCAGTTCCAGCGATTGCGAGGCGTTGAGGCGCGGATCGCAAGCGGTGTGGTAGCGCGAGGACAGATCCTCGTCGGTCACAGCGCGCACGCCGCCGGTGCATTCTGTCACGTCCTTGCCCGTCATTTCGAAATGCACACCGCCGGGGATCGTGCCCTCAGCCTTGTGAATCGCGAAGAACTCGCGCACTTCGCGCAGCACAGAATCGAAGGGACGCGTTTTGAATCCGCTCGCCGATTTGATCGTGTTGCCATGCATTGCATCGCAGGACCAGACGACATTGGCGCCCTCGGATTCAACCGTGCGAATGAGACGGGGCAGATGATCGCCCACCTTGCCCGCACCAAAGCGCGCGATCAGGGTCAGGCGACCTGCCTCGTTTTCGGGGTTCAGCTTGGCCATCAACACCTTGAGGTCGTCCTCGGTGGTGCTGGGCCCGCATTTCAGACCGATCGGGTTTTGCACGCCACGACAGAACTCGACATGCGCGCCGTCGGGCTGACGGGTGCGATCGCCGATCCACAGCATGTGGCCGGTACCTGCAACCGGCAAACCGGTCGTGGAATCGATGCGGCAGAGCGCCTCTTCATATTCCAGCAACAGCGCCTCGTGGCTGGTGTAGAACTCGACCGCGCCAAGTTCATGGGCGGTTTCCGAGGTCACGCCAGCGGCGCGCATGAAATCCATCGCCTCAGAGATCTGATCGGCGACCTTGCGGTATTTCTCGGCCTCATCGGCATCGGTGAAGCCCGCGATCCAGCTTTGAACGCGGTGGATATCGGCGAATCCCCCCGTTGAGAAGGCCCGCAGCAGGTTGAGCGAGGCTGCGGCCTGCGTGTAAGCCTGCAACATCCTGTTCGGATCGGGCTGGCGCGAGTCCATCGTGGCCTCGAAGCCGTTGATGATATCGCCCCGATAGCTGGGATATTCCACGCCGCCGATCATCTCGGTCGGGGCCGAGCGCGGCTTGGCAAACTGACCCGCCATCCGGCCGACCTTGATCACCGGCACTTTCGCACCCCAAGTCAGCACAACAGCCATTTGCAGCATGACCTTGAACGTGTCGCGAATATTGTCGGCGGAAAACTCGCCAAAGCTCTCGGCGCAATCGCCCCCTTGCAGCAAGAACGCCTCACCACGCGCGGCTTTTGCCAGATCCGCCTTGAGCCGACGCGCCTCGCCGGCAAAAACCAGCGGCGGCATGCGCGACAGGGTGCCTTCAACCGCGCTTAGAGCCGCGGCATCGGGATAGTCAGGCATCTGAACCCGCGGTTTTGCGCGCCAGTCCGATTTGCTCCAACCCTTGCCCATCTGATCCTCCAAAACGTGGTTTTCTTATTCGAAGGCGCTTATAGCCGTGCCGCGGCACAAGGACAAACCCGAAAATGCGCACAGGAAAACGCACCACTGGCGTCAGACTCGCTCTTGCGGGTGGACGAATTTCCGGTGCACGCTGAGAACC
>JAFGWK010000223.1 GCA_016937195.1 Paracoccaceae bacterium
GGGCAGCGCGTAACGCTCAATCGGTGGCAAATCGGGATTATTGGCAGCAGAGGTTTGATCTGCGCCACCATCACCGGTTTCACTCTCTGGCGCAGCGTCGGGCGCAGCCTCGCTTGACGCCCCGATCTGGGGCAGGCGATCAACAACCACATTTGGCGCATTGCGAAAGCCCTGAACTGGCTGGCCCGGCAAACGGCGCGGCTCATCCCCCAAGGTGATGACGCGTGGCTTGGCGGGCGCGCCCTGTTCCAAAGCAGGTGCAGCCATTTCCGGCGGGCGCGGTTCTGCGTGGCGCATGTCAGGGTTTGGCCGGTCTTGCCCCGCCGTTGCGGGTGCAGCGGGCGCAGGCGCTGGTATCCCGGCCTGCACTCCATTGGGCAAATCAGGTGCAACTGGCCCAGGCTCGGGTTGGGCGGCGGGCGGGGAGGAAATCGTGGGGCGAACCTGGGGCGGCGGGGCCATATCGGGCGTCGTGGTGTCAGCCGTACCGAAATCTTGCACATCAGGCAGCGGCGGCAAACCAGTCGCCACTGACATTGCAGAGCCTGCCCCCTTTGCCCGCGCAGGCTGCGGTTTTTGCGCTATCTGCTCCCCTGCATCCGGCAAAGGGGCGGGCGCGCGGGCCGTTGAAACCGGCGCGGGCGCTTTTTCATCAGGCTCGGCCTGCGCGATCTCGGCCTGCGTCCCCGTCATCGCCTCATTCTCACCAAGCTCTGGGGTTTTAACGTCGCCAGACGAGGGCAAGGGGATTGGCTGCTCGGGCGCGGGCGCTTGGGCAAGTGCCTCGGCGGCCAACGGCTCGGACGGCTGCGGCATCGGGGCCTGTGGATCTGCAACGGGGCGCACACCCGGATCGGTGCCTGCAATCTGCGTGCTCAACTGATCGCTATCGGATTGGCTAACAGGGGCGCGCGGCGCGGCATTGGGCGCACTCAGCGGCGCGCCCGCCGGATTGGGCATGTCGGGCACCCGGTCAGACGGGCCACGCGCAAAATCTGATCCCGCTGGCACATCGACAGGGCTGGCGACGGGGACGCCATCTTGCCCCGCTTTCTGTGTTGGCACGTCGGACGTTGCAGGCATCGTTTGGGTTGGACTTGGCAAAGGCGCGATGACCGAGGCCGCGCCCAAGGCAAGCACGCTCACCCCGGTTCCCAACGCCACACCTTTGAGCACCGATGCCATCATCTGCCTGCCTCCACTGCCCCACACGCGTCGCTTTGCGCTCTTCATATCGCACGGGGCCTTGACCCTACCCCACCGCTAATTGCATCTATAGCCCGACCCGTTCCCCGGTTCACCCCTCTTTTGATGTCAGGCGCAAATTTGCGCGCATCTTCTCGGGGCACGCTAAGGGACATAAAAACGAGAGGCCCGGCCATGCTGCTGCTCATCGATAATTATGACAGCTTCACCTATAATCTGGTGCATTATTTTGGCGAGTTGGGCGCAGATGTTCAGGTTTGGCGCAACGATGCACTGGATGTAAGCCAAGCGATGGCTATGGGCGCTGAGGCAATCGTGCTGTCGCCCGGTCCGTGCGATCCGGCGGCTGCGGGCATTTGCCTGCCGCTCACGCTGGCCGCCGCCGAGGCGGATCTGCCGCTGTTGGGCGTCTGTCTTGGGCATCAGACCATCGGTCAGGCCTTTGGCGGTAAGGTCGTGCGCCATTCCGAGATCGTACATGGCAAGATGGGCGAGATCCTGCATCAGGGCAAAGGCGTGTTTGCTGGCCTGCCCTCGCCACTGCACGCGACGCGCTATCACTCGCTGGTGGTCGAGCGCGAGAGCCTGCCGGAGTGTCTGGAAATCACGGCCGAACTGGGTGATGGCACGATCATGGGGCTGCGCCACCGCGAAAAGCTCATTGAGGGTGTGCAATTCCATCCCGAATCCATCGCGTCGGAACACGGCCATGCGATGTTGAAAAACTTCCTGACAGAGGCGGGCGTCAGCCTGAAGGTGCCCGCATGAGTGACGCAATGAAACCGCTGATCTTCGCGGCCTCCGAAGGCCCTCTGAGCCGTGCACAGGCCGAAGCCGCGTTTGAAATTCTGTTCAACGGCGAGGCCACCCCGGCCCAGATCGGCGGGCTGTTAATGGCGATGCGGGCGCGCGGCGAAAGCGTGTCGGAATATGCCGCCGCCGCCGCCGCGATGCGCGCCAAATGCGTGCCCGTCACCGCGCCCGAAGGTGCGATTGATATCGTCGGCACGGGCGGGGACGGGATGCACACGCTCAACATCTCAACCGCCGCGGCCTTTGTCGTGGCGGGTGCGGGCGTGCCCGTGGCCAAGCACGGCAACCGCGCGGCCAGCTCGCGGTCCGGCACCGCAGATGTGCAAAGCGAGTTGGGCATCGACGTGATGGCGGGACCGGCAGCGACCGAGCGCGGCTTGGCCGAGGCCAATATCGGTTTCATGATGGCGCAAATCCATCATCCGGCGATGAAACATGTGATGCCGGTGCGTCTGGAACTTGGCTGTAAAACGATCTTCAACATTCTCGGAGCGCTGACCAACCCCGCAGGCGTCAAGCGTCAGTTGACCGGGGCCTTCGCGCCCGATCTGATCTGGCCGATGGCCGAGACGCTGCAGATGCTGGGCTCTGAAAAGGCGTGGCTAGTGCATGGCTCGGACGGCACCGATGAGATCACGATCACCGGTGTGACCGAGGTGGCCGCACTGGAAAATGGCAAAGTGCGCGGGATGCAAATCCACCCCGACGATGCGGGCCTGCCGGTGCATCCGTTCCGCGATTTGCTGGGCGGCACCCCTGCCGAAAATGCGACCGCTTTGCGCGCAGTCATGGCGGGAGAGCCGTCGGCCTATCGTGATGCGGTGATCCTGAATGCCGCCGCCGCGCTGGTGGTCGCTGACAAGGTGAGCGATTTGAAATCGGGTGCGGAAATGGCTGCCGAAAGTATCGATTCCGGGCGTGCGAAAACCGCGCTGGAAACGCTGGCCCGCATCACGCAAGAGGTGCGCGCATGAGCACGATCCTCGACAAGATCAAAGCCTATAAGCTGGACGAAATCGTCGCTGCCAAAGCCGCTCGCCCGCTTGGCGCGGTCGAGGCCGAAGCACGCGCTCAATCGGCTACGCGCGGCTTTGCCCAAGCGCTGAGTGCCAAGGCCGCCACTGGCTACGGGCTGATCGCGGAGATCAAGAAAGCCTCGCCCTCCAAGGGCCTCATCCGCCCCGATTTCGACCCACCCGCATTGGCGAAAGCCTATGAGGCGGGGGGCGCGGCCTGCCTGTCGGTCCTGACCGATACGCCCTCGTTCCAAGGCGCACCGGAGTTTCTGAAAGCTGCCCGCGGCGCCTGCGCCCTGCCCGCTTTGCGCAAAGATTTCCTTTACGACACCTATCAGGTTGCCGAGGCGCGCGCATGGGGTGCTGATTGCATCTTGATCATCATGGCCTCGGTTGAGGATGCGCTGGCGGTCGAGCTGGAAGACGCTGCGATGGGCTGGGGCATGGATGTGCTGATTGAGGTGCATGACGCTGCTGAACTGGACCGCGCCCTCAAACATCTGAAATCGCCCCTGCTGGGCGTAAACAACCGCAATCTCAAAACCTTCGAGGTCACACTGGATGTGACCCGCCAACTCGCCCCCGAGATCCTGAATGCCGGGCGTGATCTGGTCTGCGAAAGCGGTATTTTCACCCGCGACGACCTCGCCGCAATGGCGCAAGTCGGCGCGCGCCGCTTCCTGATCGGGGAAAGCCTGATGCGCCAGGACGATGTGGCCGCAGCTACCGCCAAATTGCTGGAGGTCGCATGAGCCTGAGCCATTTCGACGAAGCCGGGCAGGCCCATATGGTCGATGTGTCGGATAAAGAGGTAACCGACCGCATCGCCGTGGCCGAGGGCTGCGTGAAGATGCACCCCGAAACCTTGGATTACGTTCTCAAAGGCAGTGCGAAAAAGGGCGACGTTCTGGGCATAGCGCGGATCGCGGGGATCATGGCGGCCAAGAAAACCGCCGATCTGATCCCGCTGTGCCATCCGCTGCCGATCACCAAAGTGACGCTGGAGCTGACGCCCGATGCGGATCTGCCCGGCGTGCGCATCGCGGCCACGGTCAAGACCTCGGGGCAAACCGGCGTCGAGATGGAGGCGCTTACGGCCGTGTCGGTCGCGGCGCTGACTGTCTATGACATGCTCAAGGCGGTGGAAAAGTCGATGACCATCGAGGGCATCCGCGTAGTGCTCAAAGATGGCGGTAAATCCGGACGATACGAGGCGTAACACATGCTGTCAGTCGAAGAGGCGCTGGAGAAGGTTCTGGCATTGGTCACCCCATTGGGGTGCGAAACCGTGGCGTTACGCGACGCGCGGGGCCGGGTGATGGCCGCGCCTGCGACCGCGCAACTGACCCAACCGCCGTTTTCGGCCTCGGCGATGGATGGCTACTGGATTGCCGCGCCC
>JAFGWK010000224.1 GCA_016937195.1 Paracoccaceae bacterium
GCGCCGCCATCGCGCAGGTTTTTGAGCCCATCCAAAATCACCGCATCGCCACTTTGGATGCCATCCGTCACGATCCAGGCGTTTTGATAGCTGCCAGAAGTCGTCAATGTCACTTTCTTAGCTTTGCCATCGCTTGCAACAAATGCCGACAGCGAGCCGTCCCCTTCACGTGTCGTCGCGCCTTGCGGCACCAAAATAGCTCGCGTCTCGCCCAGTGTAATCTTGGCGCGCAGGAACTGGCCGGGCAGAATCTGACGGTTGGGATTGTCAAACCTAAAGCGGAAATCGACAGTTCCGGTCGTCGCCGAGACAGTCGCACCAGGACTGATCAGCGTGCCAGTTCCATCATAATCCTCGCCCGTTTCCAGCAGCAACGACACTTTAAGCTGCGCGCCACGCGTCAGCGACCCAGAGGCAATACGCTGGCGCACCCGCATGATGCGCGCCGAGCTTTCGGACACATCGACATAGATCGGATCGAGCCGCGTCACCGTGCTCAGTGCGGTCGTCTGATTGGCTGTCACCAGCGAGCCAACCGAAACCGCCGCCACATCCGGAATTCCATCAATGGGCGAGCGGATGATCGTGCGATCGAGATCAAGCTGCGCGGTCTGCAGATCGGCCTTGGCCTGCAACTGCGCGGCCTTGGCTTGAGCAAGTGCGACTTGCGCAGTTTCCAGATCACTCACGGAAATCGAGGTCTTTTCCAGTTTGGTATAGCGATCCACCTGCGCTTGGGCCGCTTGCACATTGGCTGCCGCACTGGCCAGTTCGGCCTGCGCGGCGGTCAGTGCGGCTTGATAGGTATCGTCGTCGATATGAAACAGCGCATCGCCCGTTGAGACCTTGTGTCCCGCATCATAGTCGATGGATTTGATCTGACCGCTCACGCGCGGGCGAATATCGGTTTGCTCATAAGCGACAGCGCGCCCCGGCAGGGTGACGATATAGGGGACCTCTTGCGTCTTGAGCGTCATCACGCCCACTTCGGTCGGACCACTGGCGCGCGGCATCCCCTGCGCGACGGCTTGCGTGGCCATCATCGCAACCGCCGTGATAAGCGCGAACCCACCCACCTGCTTCATGCCGCTCAACATTCAGCCAAACTCCCTGCTAGCCTATGCCCGCCGATTTGCCATCGGCTGTGCAATGTCTTCATACGCGAAGGTGTGTGATTTCCGCCCCTCGATTTATGCAATTTCATGCGCCCCAGCGATAAGCGCCAAAATGCAGAAAGGGGCGCCGCGCGCCCCTTTCAAATGACTGATTTTAATGAATTTACAGCGTGATGCGGTAGCGCGCAAAGCCGCCCTCGCCGCCATCAGCCGGTTCGATCTTTAGGCCGCGGGACTTCACATCTTCGAGATAGCTCTGCGCCTTGGGTCCGGTTTCGAACAAGACCGTCGCCCCGCCTGCAGGCACAAAGGACCAGTTGGCATCGGCCCGCGGGCTGATCGTGCCCTTGTCATGGATGTAGCGCACGATCACATCGCGATTGGTGTCAGGCGCGCGGTAGATCACCGTCGAGCCGTCGGCACCGGGGAATTGCCCGCCCCCCGAGGCGCGATAATTGTTCGTCGCGATCACGAATTCGGCCTCGGGATCAATCGGCTTTCCGTCAAATTGCAGATCCACGATGCGGTTCGTATCGGGGTTCACCACATCGCCGTCCTTGCCGAATTTCGACGGCTGCGTGATGTCGATCTGATAGGTCACCCCGTCGATCACGTCGAAGTTGTAGCTTGGGAATTCGGGATTGAGCAGCATCGCGTCTTTCGCGCCAGCCTCAACCTGATTGAACATCCCCGCCGAGCGTTCAAGCCAGTCCTTGACCTGCGCGCCCGTCACCTTCACGGCCTGCAACGTGTTGGGATAGAGATACAGATCGGCCACGTTCTTGATCGCGACCGGGCCTGCGGGCACGTCGGTGTAGTAATCCGGTCCGCCACGTCCGCCGGCCTTGAACGGGGCCGCCGCCGACAGCAGCGGCAGCTCGCCTTCGGGCGTGCCTTCGAGCAGCTGTTTGACATACCAAAGCTGCGCGTTGGACACGATCTGCACCGACGGATCATCCGCCACCAGCGCGAAATAAGAATACAGTGGCGCGGTGGTTTCCCCGACTTTCGCGCGCACATATTTCAACGTCGCCTCATGCACCTTATCCGAGCTGTGTAGAACGGGGCCGTAATCTTCGGTCAGCGGCGTGATCGAGCGATCCTCTCCACGTTTGAAAATCGGGCGGATTTCGCTCGTATGTGTCGCGATCTTCCACGTCCCGCCGTCTTGTTCCAGCATCAGGTCGATCAGCCCCATATGGTTGCCCCAGAACCCGGCCTGCACCGCGGGTTTGCCTTGCAAGGTGCCCTTGTCATTGTCGATACCGGGGCCTTCAAAGTCCTTGCCGGGAAAGTTTAGGTGCTGGTGCCCGGTGATCACCACATCGATCCCCTCGATCCCTGCCACATAGAGCGCGGCGTTCTCCATCCCCTCGCTTTGCGCACTGGCATCAATGCCGGTGTGGGCAAGTGCTACAACGATATCGGCGCCCTCTTCGCGCATTTGCGGCACCCACGCCGCACCCGCTTGCACGATGTCGCGGGTGTTGTAATTGCCCTCAAGATGGCTGCGGTCCCATTGCATGATCTGGGGTGGCACAAAGCCGATCACACCGACCTTGATCGGCAGCTTGTTACCCGCGCCATCGGTCAACTCTCGATCCAGAATAATATAGGGCGGTAGATAAAGATCATCCTCGCGCGGGCTTGCACCCAGCTTATGGGCAAAGTTCGCGCAGACCTGCGGGAAACCCGCCTTGGCATTCACCTTGCCCAGAAACTCCATGCCGTAGTTGAATTCGTGATTACCCAACGTGCCACAATCATAGCCCAGCACGTTCATCGCCGCGATCACAGGATGCGTATCGCCCTCTTTCATCCCCTTGGAATAGGCGATGTAATCGGCCATCGGGTTGCCCTGCATATAGTCGCCATTGTCGAATGTCATCGTGTTGGCGGCCTCGGCGCGCACGCCCTCAATCAGGCTTGCGGTGCGAGACAGGCCGACCGTGTCCACGGGCTTGTCGGCGTAGTAGTCATAGGGGCGGATGTGGCAGTGAATATCGGTCGTGCACAGCAAGCGCAGATGCGCCTGACCCGACGCCGCCGCAGCGGTGAACGGGTGCACCATGACCAAGCCACCCGCAGCGGTGCTGGTGAGCAGAAACTGGCGGCGTGAAAGCAAAGACATTGGGGGAACCTCCGGTAAATGGCTTCTTGTCGAAGCGCTCTATAGAAGGATCGTAACAGCGTTTTGACCGTTCGGACAAACCCTGTTGCCATGCGGCACACAAAACCGCGTGAGCGGGCGGTGCTCAGACCGCCCGCGTCGTTTTTTCAGCGCGTTGCCAAAATCGCCTGCACCTCTGGCGCGGGGCCGGGATGATGGCAAAACACCTCGCGCCCCTCAATCGTCGCGGTGGGCGGCGTGGTGACGCAGATCTCGGTCGCGCGCGGACACCGGGTGCGCAGCGGACACCCCGAAGGCGGGTTCAGCGGGCTTGGCAAATCACCCTCGAGATGGATCAGTTTCTTGGCACGCTCTACCGCCGGATCAGGGATCGGCACCGCAGATAGCAGCGCCTGCGTGTAGGGATGCTGGGGCGCGGTGAACAGTTTTTCGGTTGGCCCGGCTTCCATCATCTGGCCCAGATACAGCACCATCACCTCGTCACAGACATGGCGCACCACCGACAGATCATGGGCAATGAAGATGATCGTCAGCCCCAGATCGCGGCGCAGATCCTCGAGCAGCGCGATAACCTGCGCCTGAATCGACACATCCAATGCCGAGACGGGTTCGTCACAGATCAGCAGTTTCGGCTCGACCACCAGCGCGCGGGCAATCCCGATGCGCTGACACTGACCGCCCGAGAATTCGTGCGGGTAGCGGTTGATCTGGTTGGGCAGCAGCCCGACCTTTTCCATCACCGCGCGCACCTTTTCGCGCCGCTCATTCCGCCCCATCTTCGGGCGATGCGTGCGCAGCGGCTCGGCAATGATCTCGCCCACCGTCATACGCGGATCAAGCGAGGCCAGCGGGTCTTGAAAGATCATCTGAATATCGGCGCGATGTTTCAGCATCGCACGCGGGCCAAGCGGTACAAGATCGGTCTCGCCTTGCCAGATCACCTGCCCCTCAGAGGGCAACATTCGGATCAACGCGCGCGCCAGAGTGGACTTGCCACAGCCGCTTTCGCCCACGATGCCCAGTGTTTTGCCTTCCTCTAGCGTAAAGCTGACACCGTTGACCGCGCGCAGCTTTGGTGGCGTGGTCCAAGGCAGGTCCGAAGCACGGTGAATGTCGAACGTCACCCGAAGATCGCGGGCCTCAATCAGCGGAGCACTCATGCCGCAACCTCCTCGATAACGCGATGGCAGGCACGCGCGCGCCCTTCCGCGAAGCTGATAAGCGGCGGCATGTGCGTCGCGCAGATATCCTCAACGAAATCACAACGCGGGCAGAACGGGCAACCGGTTGGCGCGCCCGTCATGTTGGGCGGATTGCCCCGGATCGGGATCATCGTGCTATCGGCATCCAGCCGCGGGAGCGCCGCCAACAGCCCCTTGGTGTAGGGATGTGTGGGCTGCGCAAACAGCGGATCAATCTCGGATTGCTCCATCACTTGGCCACCATACATGACGATCGCGCGCTCACAAAAGCCCGCGACGACGCCCAGATCGTGGGTGATCAACACCGTCGCCATGCCAAGGTCCCGCCGCAGCTCGCCCAGCAGATCCATGATCTGCGCCTGCACCGTCACATCCAGCGCGGTCGTGGGTTCATCCGCGATCAGCACGTCGGGTTTGCACAGCAGCGCCATCGCGATCATCACGCGCTGGCGCATCCCACCCGAAAACTCATGCGGAAACAGCCGTACCCGGTTTTTCGCATCGGGGATTTTCACCGCATCCAGCATCTCAACCGCCTGTGCCACTGCATCGCGCTTGGACACCCCTTTGTGCTGGATCAGCGTTTCGGCCATCTGATCGGAGATCCGCATATAGGGGTTCAGCGCGGTCATCGGGTCTTGAAACACCATCGCGATCCGGTCGGCGCGGATTTTGTTGAGCTGCGCCTCGGGCAGGTTCAAAATCTCGCCGCCATCGAAGGTGATGGACCCAGAGGCGCGCCCATTGGCCGCCAAGAGCCCGAGGATCGAAAAGGCGAGCTGCGATTTGCCTGACCCACTTTCGCCCACGATGCCCAGCGCCTCGCCTTTTTCCAGCGCGAAGCTCACCCCGTTGACGGCATGCACTTCGCCCTCTTGCGTGGCAAAGCGCACGTTCAGATCTTTCACGTCCAACAATGCCATATCAGCGCTCCTTCGGGTCCAGCGCATCACGCAGCCCGTCCCCCACGAAATAGAAACCAAACAGGGTGATGATGAAGAAAAATAGCGGGAAGGCGAGCTGCCACAACGTGCCGTAACTCATCGTCCCCGCCCCTTCCGAGATCAGCGCCCCAAGTGAGGTTTGCGGTTCTTGCACGCCCAGCCCGAGGAACGAGATAAAGCTCTCGGTCAAGATCATCAGCGGCACCAGCAGCGTCGCAAACACCACCACCACGCCCACAAGATTAGGCAGGATATGGCGGCGAATGATGGTCAGGGCGGGCACGCCAATGGCACGCGCAGCCTCGACATATTCGCGGTTCTTCAGCGTTAAGGTCTGGCCCCGCACGATGCGCGACATTTCCAACCATGAAATCAACCCGACGCCCACAAACAGCATCCCGATGGAGCGACCATAAATCACCAGCAGCAGGATCAGCACGAACATGTAAGGGATCGCCAACAAGATATCGACAAGACGCATCATGAACCCATCGATACGGCCCCCGAAATAGCCCGAGACCGCGCCATAAACGGTGCCCACGATCACGGCGATGAGCGAGCCGATAACGCCCACCAGCAATGAAATTTGCGTGCCCTGCACGGTGCGCGCGAACAGATCGCGCCCCAGCGTATCCGCGCCAAAATAATGGCCATCCGCGATTGAGGGGGCAGATGCGGCCGCATCGCCCATCACATTGTAATCAATGTCGGAATTGTTCCATGCGGCAATGAGATTGCCAAACAGCGCAAACGCCACGACAAAAATGAGCAGCCCCAGCCCCAGCAGCGCCGCCCGGTTGCGAAAGAACCGCCGCCGCGCGTCCGCCCAAAGTGAACGCCCAACGACGTCTTCGCGCGATGTGGCCTTGGCCAGCGAGGCCATCTTGGTTTGATCTATGACCATATCAATACCGGATTTTCGGGTCGATCCATCCGTAGATGATATCGACGACAAGGTTGAACAGGATGGTCAGCGTGCCCAGCAGGATCGTCACTCCCATCATCACCGCGTAGTCCCGATTAAGCGCGCTATCGACAAAGCTTTTGCCGATCCCGCCGGTGGTGAAATACACGTCGATAATGACCGAGCCGGTGATCATCGAAACGAAAGCCGGCCCAAGATACGAGATCACGGGCAGCAGTGCGGGTTTGAGCGCATGACGGATGATGATCTTGCGGTTGGGCAAACCTTTTGCGCGGGCGGTGCGGATATGGTTCGAGCCCAGCACCTCCAGCATTGAAGACCGCGTGATCCGCGCGATGGACGCCATATAGGACGTGGACAGCGCAATCACCGGCATGATCCAGAAACGCGGGTCAGAAAAGCTCCAACCGCCGCCGGGCAGCCAATGCAGCGTCAGCGTAAAGACCAGCATCAGAATTGGTGCCATCACGAAATTGGGCAGCACCTGCGCGCCAATCGAGACCCCCACGGCGAGGTAGTCGAGCCACGAGTTGCGCTTGATCGCGGCTGTGACGCCCAGCGTGACGCCCACCAGAACGGCAGCGATAAAGCTTAGCGCGCCATAGGTCAGCGTGACCGGAAAGCCCTGCGCAATAATGTCATTAACCGAGCGGTCCTTATAGACAAAGGACGGGCCGAAATCGAAATGCACCGCCACGTTCCAGAGATAAGTGGTGATCTGTTTCCAAAGCGGCTGATCAAGCCCGTATTTCGCGTTAAGATTGGCAAGCACCTCGGGCGGAATACCACGTTCGCTCGAGAATGGGCTGCCCGGCGCGATATGCATGAGCAGATACGAAGCAATCACCAATGCCAGCAGCGTCGGAATCGCCGTGGCGAGCCGCTTGAGAATGTAAACTATCATGGGGATATCCCGAAATGCGGGCGCGGGCCGATCACGACCCGCGCCACAAGATCACGTCAAAGCTTATTTCGCGGTGCGATACATGTCCTTCGCATACCAGTAGTTCATCACGTTCTTATCGAAGATGCCCTTGATATGGGAATTGATCATGTCTGCCTTGGCGTAGTGATAGATCGGAGCCAGCGGCATCTGATCGGCCATGATCTGTTCAGCCTTGGTGTAATCGGCCTGCGGATCGGCAGCGGTCTTGGAATCTTTCATGACCGCGTCGAATTCCGCGTTGTGCCACTCGCCCGAGTTCTGATCCGACCACGAGGTGTTCACATCCAGATAGGTCGAAGCCTCGTTGTAATCCGCACACCAGCCAGTGCGCGCTACGTCAAAATCATGCTGCTGGTTGAGCTTGTCGAGATAGACCTTCCACTCGAAATTATCGAGCGTCGCATCGACACCGATTGCCTTCCAGAACTGCTGCACCGCGATCGCGATCTTTTTGTGATCAGACGAAGTGTTATACATAATCCGCAGCTTGAGCGGATGATCGGGGCCATAGCCTGCCTCTTTCAGCAATTCCTTGGCCTTCTCCATGCGCTCTTTGTCGGTCCAATGCGCATAAGTGATGTCGGGCGTCGTAAAGGCAGCGGTCGCCCAATGGGTCCAAGTGTAGGCCGGTTTTTGGCCGCCTTTGAGGATCTTGTCGACGATGATGTCGCGGTTGATCGCATAAGACAGCGCCTGACGCACGCGCACGTCTTTCAGTGCCTCGGGTCCCTTGGGGCCGACGTTGAAGCGATAGGCATAGGTGCAGGAATATGGTCGGCTGACGGCCTGATCGGGGTAGTCCGCCTTCAGGCGCGGATATTGCCCAGCCGGAATCTGCACGCGGTCCAATTCGCCCGCCTCATAGCGGCGTAGCGCTTGATCGTTATCCTGAATCGGAATCGCGGTGACCTCGGTCAGTGTGGTGTTGGCCGCATCCCAATAGGTGTCGGATTTCTTCAGCACGATTTTCGAGCCGACATCCCAGCTTTCCAGCGTGTAGGCCCCATCGGTGACCATGTTTTCCGGGCGTGTCCACTGATCGCCAAATTTCTCGACAACCTTTTCGGGCACCGGGAACGACGACGCGTTGGTCAGCATTTGGCGGAAATACGGTGTCGGTTTGTTCAAAGTAACTTGGAAGGTGTAATCATCCAACGCCTTGACGCCCAGATCGCTCACCGGCTTTTTGCCATCGACGACAGAATCGGCATTGGCCACGTTCATCAGTTGCAGATACCAAGCATATTCCGAGGCGGTTTTTGGATCAGCCAGACGGCTCCAGGCGAAAACGAAATCATGCGCGGTGACCGGGTCGCCATTGGACCATTTCGCATCCTTGCGCAGGTGGAACGTGTAGGTCATCTGGTCATCCGACAGCTCGTAGCTGGTGGCCAGCGCCGGGACGAGTTCACCGGTATTGTCTTGCGTGTAGAGACCTTCGAACAGCTGCAACAGCATTTCGTTGCCTTCGACGCTCTGGTTGAGATCAGGGTCGAGCGTCTTGATGTCGTCCTGCAACCAATAGGTATAGGTTTGGTTGGCCGCCAACTTGGTGCCAGCGGGGACGTGATCGGATAGCGCGAATACGGGTGCGGCGCCGCCCATCATCAGGGCAAAAGCGGAAATCGCGAGGGTTGGCTTCAAGGAATACCTCCATTTGGTGGGATCTGATACATCAGGCGTCATGCTAGCATCACAACCTGTGGTTGCTCAAATCTCTTGTTGATGCGCAATCAAGCGCGATCAAGATGCCAAGGGCAAGCCTGACCGCGCATGGATAACATTGATGTGAGCGCGCTGCTTTAGGTGAGGACGTAGGGATTGCCATGGGCTGAATGCTGAACGCGTTGAATTCACTCATGAATGGGTTCTACACATCGCGAGCAAGGGGGAACGCGCTTGACCTAGGCGTCAGCATCCGGGCGCATTGAGGTCACGTGTTCCTTAGCGGGCCAAGCCTCTCACCGAAGCGCCGCGTACAGCATCCAAACGCGCCGATTCCTCAGCACCAAAGTCCTGTGCCTACGAGCCAGACACTGCGTGAATGTGGTCATCTTTAAATAAATTGTTAACCAATTCTGCCTAGCCTCCATCTTAGGGCAGCAATTTCACGATCCTAGAGGCAGACCGGCGAGGCGAACCTCATCAGGGACGATGTTCGGGCCCCCCGGAATGAAACACGACTCCTCGGATACGAGAATGTTGGAAAATACGCGATGAATGCTTGGTATTTTACTTTTGAGTACCCTCCCGA
>JAFGWK010000225.1 GCA_016937195.1 Paracoccaceae bacterium
ATGTCTTCTCTGGTGCAGCAACCGACACCGCGCCATTAGCCGATCCCGAAGATATCTTGTCAGCGCTCAAAACGGAAATTTCTGGTGCGCCATCGGTAGAAGACGCGATTGCCTTAATTGATAGCTGGTTTTCTGCACCCGCTGGAGCCGGTGGCTTCGTCGACACATCCTATCGTGGCGATGACAGCCTAGGGCTCAGTTTTCGTATCGCGGATGGTGAAACCACATCGATAAACAGCTCCGCATCCGATCCGCGTCTTCGAGACGTGATCAAAGGATTTGCGATCGCGTCACTGATCGCTGACGGGCTTTATGAAGGGGATCAAGGGGCGCGCTCGATGCTCTCTGCGGCGGCAGGGGAGCGTATCCTCACGGGCAACTCTAGTCTTACAGGGCTAGCAGCGGAAATCGGCTCAAAACAAGGGGAAATCGCCGATGCCCAAACACGAAACCAAGCCGAGAGCACCTCACTGAAACTAGCCAGAACCGAGCTGATCTCTGCTGATCCCTATGAGAGCGCAACCGCGCTTGAAGCCGTCAGCACCCAACTCGAAACGCTCTACACACTAACATCGCGGCTCTCGCGGCTCTCGTTGGCGGATTACCTCTAATGCTGAAAACCTTTCTCGCCCTCTGCTTGTTGCTCATACCTTGCCTGTCCGCAGCCGCTCCGATCCGGATCAAAGATCTGGTCGAGTTTGACGGGGTGCGCGGCAATGATCTCGTGGGATATGGCCTTGTCGTCGGCCTCAATGGAACGGGCGATGGCTTGCGCAATGCGCCCTTCACCGAAGAAATAATGTCAAACATGCTTGAACGACTCGGCGTTAACGTTACCGGTGAGCAATTTCGGCCAAAAAACGTGGCTGCCGTGATGGTGACAGCATCATTGCCCCCGTTTTCGCGCGCCGGAAGTCAAATTGATGTCACCGTCTCGGCGATTGGCGATGCAAAAAGTCTACTGGGGGGCACTTTGGTGATCACCCCGCTTAAAGCGGCTGATGGCGAAATTTATGTCGTCTCACAAGGCACAATCATAGCCGGGGGGGCCATCGCCGAAGGCGCGGGCGCGACCGTCACTCAGGGTGTCCCGACATCAGGAAATATCCCGGCTGGTGGACGCGTAGAGCGTGAAATAGATTTCGCGATCAATGACTTGAATGTAGTGCGCCTTGCTTTGCGCACCCCGGATTTCACGACAGCAAGTCGAATTGAAACGGCGATCAATCGCGAATACGGCCGGCGCGTCGCTGAAATGCTGGATGGAGGCACAGTTGCGCTTGATATCAAATCCACGCACGCACGATCAGTCGCGCATGCTATCGGACGAGTCGAAAATCTTGGTGTCGAACCCGAACAGCGTGCGCGTGTGGTCGTTGACCAACGCTCAGGAACGATCGTCATGGGGCAAGATGTGCGCATCTCACGCGTGGCAGTTAGCCAAGGAAATCTGACACTCAAAGTCGAAGAACGCCCGCTGGTCGTGCAGCCAAACCCTTTTTCCGAGGGCGAAACCGTCGTGGTGCCGCGCTCGCAAGCGTCGATCACAGAAGAATCTGGTATTCGTATGGCGGAGGTGACCGAGGGTAGCACATTGTCTGAAGTCGTTGCTGGTCTGAATGCGCTTGGGGTAAGTCCTCGCGACATGATCGATATCCTAAAAAGCATTAATGCCGCAGGCGCATTGCATGCCGAATTTTTGGTAAATTAGGCTGGCAGGTGACACATCCTCTGGAAAGTCCTCGTTTAGGAGTTGGCTATACTCAGGTTTTGGTCTTCCTGTGGCCGATGAGCGTGTTCCCATGATGCCAGGCTGGCGAGCCTAGCGAGCGATACTTGAGGTCGTCGTGCCAAGTCACAACCGGATTTCGGGCGTGACACAGGGCATCGAAGAAAGTTCGCTAAGCAGTTCATGCGTGGCTCACAGCGTATTTAGCAGATGCATAAAAACGGTGCATTCGGTCATTGAGGGCTCGTTTTGCTTGTGCTTAGCCCGTACAGATTAATGCCACTCCAGCTTGCCGCCCGCCTGCCATTTCAGGATCGTGTGTGAGGTGATCTTCATGCCATCATCTGAGACCACCATGCATTTGTACCTTGGCGTTCCAGCCCAACTTGCGACCAACGCGGCTTCCTGTCAGGACGTTCTTGCACCGTGAGGCCCCCTTCGCGCCACGCCCAGCCCAGTATGTCTTCAAATATCAATGATCTGTTCTTTGCTGAAACGACCTCTCTTGATCGTCCGTCTTCTCTATCGAAGAACAGGCCAAACCCAAATCGCGGACGGTTAAGGGAGCTGGTCATAACATCTTGGACAATGAGAAGGATAATCTCTTTGCAAGGGCCACACCCCTCCTCAGTCAACGAAGCGAAATCTCATTAAGACTTAGGCCCCGTCTGCGCCTCAGCGGCGATCACAATGCGCTTCCACGCTGGCAATCCGATCCGTTCTGGACCATTTTGGCGTGTGTAGTTTCACCGCCATGAGAGCCCCGCGTGCATATAGAACAAACGCCCCTCGTCGGCGTCCTGATCATAACCCCCAAACGCTTTGGCGATAGCCGTGGATTTTTCTGCGAAAGCTTTAGCGCCAAGGCGTTTGCGCAAAACCAACTCGAGTATGATTTTGTGCAAGACAATCATTCGCTGTCACAGGCAAACGGCACCATTCGTGGTCTACACTTTCAGTCACCGCCCCACGCGCAAGACAAATTGGTGCGGTGTGGCAGAGGGCGACTGTGGGATGTCGCGGTCGACATTCGCAAAGGGAGTCCGACTTATGGACAGTGGTTCGGGACCGAACTTAGCTTTGAGAACGGGCGCCAACTCCTCATACCAGCCGGTTTTGCGCATGGCTTTGTAACGCGTGAACCGGACACCGAGATTATCTATAAATGTAGCGACTATTACGCCCCCGAAACAGAGGGCGCGATCCGTTGGGACGATCCCGATCTCGCGATTGACTGGGAACTTCCCGAAGGGGTCGATCCCGCACTTTCGTCCAAAGATGCCACGGCAGGCAGCCTTGCGGATCTTAACAGTCCATTCGTCTGGGAGACCGGCAGATGAAAATCTTGGTTACCGGAGGCGCGGGATTTATCGGATCAGCAGTCGTGCGTCTAGCGATTTCGCGCGGGCATGAGGTCGTCAATTTAGACGCGCTGACCTATGCCGCTTGCCTAGCGAACGTTGCCAGCGTCTCAAACAGTGCAAACTACGCCTTTGAACAAGTCGACATTCGCGACCGTGCCGCTCTTGACCCTGTGTTTGATCGCCACCAGCCCGACGCGGTGATGCATTTGGCCGCGGAAAGCCATGTTGATCGCTCGATTGACGGGCCGGGCGATTTCATCGAGACAAATATCACCGGCACTTACAACATGCTGGAAGCGGCGCGGAGATATTGGACCGCGCGCGGCAAGCCCGCTGCGTTCCGTTTCCATCATATTTCAACCGATGAGGTGTTTGGCTCACTGCCAAATGACCCACGTGTTAAATTCACAGAAACCACATCCTATGATCCACGCTCGCCCTACTCTGCCTCAAAGGCGAGTTCCGATCATCTGGTGCGTGCTTGGCATGAGACATATGGGCTGCCGGTTGTTCTGAGCAATTGCTCGAATAATTACGGGCCATTCCACTTCCCGGAAAAACTGATTCCGGTGATCATTCTGAACGCTTTGGCGGGCAAAC
>JAFGWK010000226.1 GCA_016937195.1 Paracoccaceae bacterium
CGCGATGTCGCAACGGAGCAACCCGGCCTCGAAGAGGTCTTCGTTTCGCTTACGTCAAACCAGTAGGGGGCTCCGCCCCCGGCCTGCAGCCTCCCCCGGGATATTTCCAACACTTGGAAGCCGGACTCCGCCTATCCTTCCTCTTGATATAAATATCCCGGGGGTGAATGGCCATAGGCCAGAGGGGGCAGCGCCCCCTGCCCTTCAGATCAGACCAGCATATTCCATCGCCGAGTCAATCGCCGCTTTCGTGCCATCCAGCAATTCAGTCAGCGGCAAGCGCACCTCGGGCGATATCAGCCCCAGTTTTGACATTGCGTATTTCGCGCCTGCCACGCCGGGTTCAAGGAAGATCGCCATATGCAGTGGCATCAGCTTGTCCTGATACGCAAGCGCTTTGGCGTAATCGCCCGCAAGCGTCGCCTCTTGGAACAGCGCGCACAGTTTCGGCGCAACGTTCGCGGTGACCGAGATACACCCCACCCCACCATGTGCGTTAAAGCCGAGCGCCGTCGCATCCTCGCCCGAAAGCTGGATGAAATCGGCGCCGCAGGTCAGGCGCTGCATCGACACACGCTCCAGCTTGCCGGTCGCGTCTTTGACGCCGATGATCCGCTCTAGCTTGGCCAGTTCGCCCATCGTCTCGGGGGCCATGTCGATCACTGAGCGCCCCGGAATATTGTAGATGATGATCGGCAGATCGCAGGCATCATGCAAAGCGGTGAAATGCGCGATCATCCCGCGTTGGGTCGGCTTGTTGTAATAGGGCGTAACCACAAGCGCCGCATCCGCGCCGGTTTTAGCGGCGTGCTGGATCAGGCGCACACCCTCGGCAGTCGAATTCGACCCGGCCCCTGCAATCACGGGAATGCGGCCTTTGGCGGCTTTCACGACCTCGGTGATCACGATCATGTGCTCGTCATGGCTCACCGTCGGGCTTTCGCCGGTCGTGCCCACAGGCACCAGCCCGTGGCTGCCTTGTTCGATGTGCCATTCGACCAGCTTTTTCAGCGCGTCCAGATCCAGTGCGCCGTTCTTAAACGGCGTGACCAGTGCGGGAAGAGACCCTTTGAACATGACACGCTCCTTGGTTTTAGACTTGGGTTTTCTCAAAGCCGGCGCACGAGGCGGCGCGGCGAAATTCGGCGGGGTTATAAGCTTTTGCCACGCCGTTGCCAACTTGTGAATCGTCCCCATCTATGAGAGGTGACGTCAAAGGGGAAAACCCCATGAAAAAAGAGCAGCTATGATGATCCGACGCCAGTTCCTCGCGGCGCTTGCCGCATCGACCGCCGTTCTCGCTCCCGCTGTCTTGCACGCGGCGACCAGCGCGTTGGGGCAGGCATTGGCCGCTGCAAAATCCGGCGATTGGAGCCGCGCCGAGGCTTTGGCGCGCCGCGACGGTCCGCTGGGCGGCGATCTTATCCAATGGCAACGGCTGCGCGCAGGCGATGGCGCTTTTGCAGATTATTTCGCTTTTGCATCCCGGCGCGCGGATTGGCCGGGCATGGCCCTGTTGCGTGAAAAAGGCGAGGCTACGCTAAAGGCGATCCCGCCGACGCAGGTTCTGGCCTATTTCAAGCTTGGCGCGCCGCAAACCGGCACAGGGGCGCTGGCGCTGATCGGCGCGCATCTGGCGTTGGGGCAGAAAAGCGCCGCCGCCAAAGAGGCCGAGACAGCATGGCGTCACCTTTCGTTAAGCGCTGACGAACAAGACAGCTTTCTTGCGCAATACTCCGCTCTGATTGCGCCCCATCATGGTGGGCGCATGCAGAACATGCTTGATACCGGAGAGCTGACACAGGCGCGCCGGATGCTGGATCTGGTCAGCCCCGGCACCCAAGCCGTTGCACGCGCGCGCATCGCCCTGCAGGCCCGCGAAGACGGGGTCGATGATCTGGTCGCGGCAGTGCCCGATTACATGGTCAAACGCTCGGCAGGGTTGGCGCGTGATCGCGCATGGTGGCGTTGGCGCAAGGGGCTTGAAGATGGCGCGGCAGAGTTAATCCTTGAACGGTCCAGTTCGGCTCGTGACCTTGAAGACCCGATTCTTTGGGCCGATCTGCGTGGCGCGCAGGCGCGCTGGGATTTGCGCAATGGCAACACAAAACGCGCCTATGATCTGTCTGCGTCGCATCACCTAAAACCGGGCAGCGCGGATTACGCCGATCTGGAATGGGTAGCGGGATATGCCGCGCTGAAACTGGGGGATATGCAAAGCGCGCTAACCCACCTCAAGGCGTTGGAGCAGGCCGTGGACGGCCCGATTTCCTCGGCGCGCGCCTATTATTGGCAGGGCCGTGCGCTTGAGGTGATGGGTAAGTCCGACGCGGCCAAAGCGGCTTGGCAAAAGGGTGCGACCGAGCAAAGCGCCTATTACGGGCTGCTGTCGGCAGAGCGCCTTGCTCAGCCCCTGCCCGCCAGTTACGCCACCACCCCGGCACTGCCCAATTGGCATGAATATAAGTTTCGCCACAGCGATATCTTCAAGGTCGCACAGCTGCTCTATCAGGCCGATGAAAACGAACTGGCGGCGCGGTTTATTCTGCATCTCGAAGAAAGCCTTGGCCCCGGAAATTTCGGTGCTTTGGCGCAATATGCGCTGGAACAGCAAGACGCCTATCTGGCGCTGATTATCGGCAAGCGCGCCGCCGCGAAGGGCGAGATCATTCCCCAAGCGCTCTGGCCGATCCCGGCGCTGACGAGCCACGATCTGGGCGTGCCTGAGGCGCTGGTTCTCGCCGTGGCGCGCCGCGAAAGCCAGTTCGCCGTGGGCGTGGCCAGCGGCGTGGGCGCGCAAGGCTTGATGCAACTTATGCCGGGCACGGCCAAGATGATGGCGGCCAAAGCGGGTTTAAGTTACTCGCTGTCGCGCCTGACCAGTGACGCCACTTATAACCTGCGCCTTGGCGGGGCATACCTCCAGCAGTTGCGCGATGAGTTTGGCGCGTCAACGGTGCTTGTGGCAACGGGCTACAATGCAGGGCCGGGCCGCCCGCGCCGCTGGATTGAAGAGCAGGGCGATCCGCGCGTGGGCACGGTGGATGTCGTCGATTGGGTCGAGATGATCCCGTTCACCGAAACCCGCAATTACGCGATGCGCGTGGCCGAGGCGATCCCGCCCTACCGCGCGCGGCTGCGCGAGCGAGAGCTGAAATTCACCGACATTCTGCGCGGAACAGCGGGGTAATCGCGCTAGGACGCCGCCGCAACCCGCGCGCGCCACAGCGTGAACAGCCCCGCGCAGACCACAACGCCCGCGCCGGTCACCACGTTCATCTCAAGTGGTTCGTGAAACACCACAACGCCCAGCGTCGCTGCGAACACCAGTTGCAGATAGGCGAAGGGCTGGATCGCTGACGCCTCGGCCACCTCATACGCCTTGATCAGCAGAAAATGCCCTGTCGCCGCCGTCACACACAGCACCGCCATCCAGCCCCAATCGGCCAGCGTCATGTTCTGCCAATGCCAGATGCCCACCACGGTCACAATCAGCGCCCCGACAACGCCAGTATAAAAGAACGACACCGAGGCCGGATCAACCCGCCCGACATAGCGCGTCATCAGCGAATACAGCGCAAACAGCGTCGCGGCCGCCAACGGGATCAGCGCATAGGGCGAGAATACGCCAAAGCCCGGCTCGAGGATGATCAGCACCCCGACAAAGCCGATCGCAATCGCCACAAGCCTGCGCCAGCCGACTTTCTCGCCCAGCACGGGCCCCGACAGCCCCGCCACCAGCAGCGGATAGCAGGCAAAAACCGCGTGGCTATGCACTAGCCCCAGATAGACAAAGCTTTGCACCATAACGATTACTTCGACGATCAGCACCACCGAGCGGAAAAGCTGCGCCCAAGGCAGGCCCGAGCGGCTGGCGCGCCGCAACCCGCCGGGGCTGCGCGCCGCGATCACCAGCACAAACCCTGCGAAGAACCAGAACCGCACCATCAACGCCATATAGACATTGTAGGTCTCAGCGATATGGCGCGAAATCCCGTCCTGCATCGCAAAGATGAAGGTCACCATGACCATCAGAAAGATGCCTCGGCGGTTATCCTGCTCAACCATGAAACACGCCTTTCGACATATGCCGCTTGTGGCCGAAACCGGGGCTGCGCGTGACCTCGAACCCGGCCTGCGCCAAGGCGCGGCGCACAAATCCAGCGGCGGTGTAGGTGGCGAAGGTGCCGTCCTTGGCCGTATGCGCGCCGACCTGCGACATCAAATCATCGCCCCAGAGCTCGGGGTTCTTGGCGGGCGAAAACCCATCGAGAAACCACGCATCCGCTTGCCCCTGCCAATGCGGCAGGCTCTCACGCGCATCGCCCTCGATCACCTCGACCGCGATGGGGCCAAACTGAAACGCCCGTGCGCCTTGCGCCCACGCGTCCAGAAACGGCGCAGCAATCGCCTGAGCCTGCGGAAACGCCTCCAACGCGCGCGCGATCTCGTCCGCGCTCATCGGGTAGGCCTCAAACGAGGTAAAACGGATCGCGCAATCCTCGGGGCAGATCAGCCGCAACGCCAACAGATTCAAGCCGGTGCCAAAGCCCAGTTCGGCCACTTGGAACCCCGCCACCAGCCGCTCTGGCAGATCATTGCCCGCCAAGAACACATGGCGCGTCTCATCGAGCCCCCCGCCAAGGCTGAAATACGGGTCGTCAAAGCGGCGCGATACAGGCAACACGCCGTCACGCCAATCGAGATCGGCTTTGCTCTGGTCAGGCAGGGTCATCAGGGGTAGTCCGTTGCTTTTATCGCAGCAGTGACGCAAGGGGCGGACAATGACAAGCGGGCAGCCCGATCTGACAGTGCGCGGCGGCGGTATCTTTGGCCTCGCCATCGCCTATCAAGCGGCACGTCGAGGTGCGAAGGTGAGGCTGATTGAGGCCGTGCGGATCGGCGCTGGCAGCTCTGGCGGGCATGTCGGCGCGCTCGCCCCGCATGTGCCCGAAAACTGGAACGCCAAGAAGCAGTTTCAGTTCGAAAGCCTGATGATGGCCGAAACCTTCTGGGCCGAGGTCGCGCAGATCGGCGGGCGCGATCCGGGTTATGGTCGCATCGGGCGCATCCAGCCATTGATGGACGAGACGCAGATTGCCCGCGCGCAAGACCGCGCGGCCAGCGCCGCTGAACTGTGGCAGGGGCGCGCGGTTTGGCAGGTTGTCGAGGCGGCACGGTTTGCGCCCTTTGCGCCGCCCTCGCCCACCGGGGTGGTGATCTATGACACGCTCAGCGCGCGGGCCGCGCCACGCGCCGCTGGGGCTGCTCTTGTGGCGACTTTGCAGGCGATGGGGGCCGATATCGTGATCGGCGATGCCGCCGAGATCGGCCCGGTAATCCACGCCACTGGTGCCCCCGGCTTGGCCAAGCTAAGCGCGGCGTTTGACAAGCCCGTGGGCAATGGCGTCAAAGGGCAATCCGCGCTGCTGCGCCATGACGCAGGTGCAGCACCGCAAATCTATGCCGATAGCCTGCATCTTGTACCCCACGCCGATGGCACGGTCGCAATTGGCTCGACGTCTGAGCGCGACTTTGATGCCCCCGACACGACCGACGCCCAGCTTGACGCGCTCATCGAGAAGGCCCGCCGCCTTTGCCCCACGCTGGCTAATGCCGCGGTGATCGACCGCTGGGCGGGCGTGCGCCCCCGTGCCAAGACGCGCGCGCCGATGCTGGGTGCTTGGCCCGACCGGCCCGGCCATTTCATCGCCAATGGCGGGTTCAAGATCGGATTTGGCATGGCCCCGAAAGTCGCGCAGGTGATGGTGGATCTGGTGCTCGATGGGCATGACGCGATCCCCGAAGGGTTTCGCGTGGAGGATAACCTTTGAGAGACACTGGCCTGCCCTGCGCAATGAAACAGGGCCACCCGTAGGCAGCCCTGTTTCATATCTTCGCTGAAAGGCGCAAAGCGGCCTTACATATTGCCCTTCGATATCTCGCCAGCAATGTGATCGGCCTGACGGATCGCAAGCGCCACGATGGTCAGCGTCGGGTTTTCCGCCGCGCTGGTCGTGAATTGCGAGCCGTCCGAGATGAACAGGTTGGGCACGTCATGGGCGCGCCCATGCTTGTTCACCACGCCATCGCGCGGGTTCTCTGACATCCGGTTGGAGCCGAGGTTATGCGTTGACGGGTAGGGCGGCGTCGGAAGTGTCCGGGTCGCGCCCACCGCGTCATACACCGCCGCCCCCTGCGCATAGGCGTGGTTGCGCATCGCTACGTCATTGGGGTGATCGGTGTAGTTCACATTCGCGACCGGCAGCCCGTAAGCATCCGTGACCGCGTGGTTAAGCGTGACGCGGTTGGTTTCCTGCGGCATGTCCTCGCCGACAATCCACATCCCCGCCATGTTCTCATAGCTATCAAGCGCCGAGGTGAACTCACGTCCCCAACTGCCCGGATCAAGGAAGGCCGCCATGAAGGGCAAGCCAAGGCTGAGCGTCTCGAATTCATAGCCGCCCACGAAGCCGCGCGACGGATCATGGCGCGATTCATCGCGAATGATGCCCGCCATCGTCGTGCCGCGCCACATTCTCACCGGCTTGTCGAACACGCCATAAACCGAGCCCGTCATGTGACGCATATAGTTGCGCCCGACCTGACCCGAGGAATTGGCCAGCCCATCGGGGAACATCGCCGAATGCGAATTCAGCAAGATCCGCGGACTTTCGATCGAGTTGCCTGCGACACAGACGATCTTGGCCTTCTGCATCTGCAAATTGCCGTCCTTGTCGAAATATTCGACACCCGAGGCCCGCCCCTTGTCGTCATGCAGGATGCGCGCAGCATGGACGTGATCGCGCACTTCCAGATTGCCCGTCGCCTCGCCGCGCGGAATGTCGGTATAGGCCGAGGACCACTTCGCGCCCCATTTGCAACCCTGGAAACAAAAGCCTGTCTGCTGGCACGCATTGCGCCCGTCATATTCGACCGAGTTGATCGCCATGCGGCCCGTCGATACATCCTTGTAGCCCAGCGCCAGTGCGCCCTTCTCGAACACCTTGTAGTTGTTGCTGCCCGGCAGGCCCGGACGATCTCCGGTGCGCGTCACACCCAGCTTGGCCTCGGCCTTTTCGTAAAAGGGCTCCATTTCAGCGGGGTCGATCGGCCAGTCCAGCAGGTTCGCCCCGTCGACCGCGCCATAATGGGTCTTGGCTTTCCACTCATGCTCGTGAAAGCGCAAGCTGGCCCCCGCCCAGTGAATCGAGGTGCCCCCGACCGCCTTGACGATCCAGGCTGGTAGGCCCGAGAAGTCCTTGGCCACGCGCCAATCGCCCGAGGTCGTGCGCGGTTCGGTCCAGGCCAGCTGGCCGAAGCTGTCCCACTCGTCGTTGATGTAATCCTCGGGCAGATAGCGCCCGCCCGCTTCAAGCGCGACCACTTTGACGCCCTTTTGCGCCAGTTCGTTTGCAAGCACACCGCCGCCAGCGCCAGTGCCGATGATAACGACGATGCTGTCGTCGTTCAGATCAAATTTCGCAACCATGTCTGCCTCCTCACAGCCAGTCGATGTCGTCAAAACCGCGGTCGATATAGCCGCCTTTGGAATAGGACTCGCCCTCATATCCAAAGACCGGCCAGACCGCTTTCTGGTTGTAGAGACCCGTCACGAGACCGCCCCGCACCTTCTGGAAAAAGGGGCTTTCCTCCATCCCTCGCAGGATCGTCACGCGATCCTTTTCCCAGCCGATATCGAGATAGCTCGCATTGCCCTTGCCACGCGCGGCCGCATCGAGCGCGGCGATACCAGCCTCGATTTCCTCGGCCATATCAGCGGTGTCATACCCTTTGACGGCCTTGACGTAATATTGGTCGTCAATCTTGTCGTGGGGGTAAATGTCGCGCGCCATCTGCACGAGGGTTGCAAATGTGGTGGGTTTGAGCGCCGTAAGTTCGGTTGCCCAAGCTGCATTGCGTGCCGCCATGAACCCCGTTCCCACGACGAAGCTCGCGCCCGCGACGGTTGCCCGTGAAAGCAGTTGCCGCCGGGTCAGCCCCTTTGGGCTTACCTTGGTTGCCATTGTCGTCTCCTCCCTGTTGTCTCCCATAAAACGGGCCTATTTGTAGCGACCGCCCCGCTGCAGCACTTCGATCTGATACCCATCGGGATCGGCCACGAAAAAGAACTTCGCGATGACCTCCCCAGCCGGCGCGAATTCCACAAGTTTGCGAGGCGCAAGCCCCTGCGCCTCAAAGCGCTGATGTTCGGCGTCGATATCTTCGACCGAAACGGCAAGATGGCCGTAGCCATTGCCAAGGTCATAGGGCTCGGTCTGGCCCTTGTTGACAGTTAGCTCCAATTCGAACCCGCTTTCGCCGTTGCTGAGATAAAGCAGCGTGAAATCGGGGAAATCGAGACGGTCCGCGACCTTGAGACCAAATGCCTTATCGTAAAACGAAACCGACCGATCCTCATCAAGGACTCGGATCATGGAATGGATGGTTTTTGCCACCGTTTGCTCCCGCTACATTGCTATCACTTACCTATGAAAGCGTAGCAGCGGGGTTACGAGGGGCGGGTAGTACGTCCATACTACCGCCGAATTTTCTTCGGCGGCAGGTGTGTTTTTTATTCCGCGGCCATCGCCATCGGTTCAGGCTCGGCCGCGATTTCAAGGAATTTCAAACAGGCACAGCGCAGCAGCGAGGTGAAATTCGATGGTTCCCCGCGCTGTTCAAGAACCTCGGCATGCAGCGTCGAAATGAAAGTCGGTGTGGACACCCCATCCCGCGCGGCGATTTCATCCAAAATATCCCAAAACGCATTTTCAAGCCGGATACTCGTGCTTTGACCGTTGAGTCGAAGCCGACGCGTTTCGCTGGAATAGCGTTCCGGGTGCTGACCGGCGAATACATGGCACATATCGTCTCTCCTCCCATAGATCCGATTGCCGCGGCGCGCTTTGAAACGCGCTGGAGAGAAAGGATACCCGCTGGCTTGGATACGTCAACTTGCTTGTTCGAGCAGCCGTGCCGGTTACGGCGCCGCTGCTAAAACTCCGCGCGTAGATCGTGCGATCCTGCATCCCTGATGTGGTGAAGGGTTTTCCTTGTCTCTCGCGCGCGCTACACAACGCTCAAGCCAGTAAGGATGCCATGACATGACAATGGATAAAACTTTCGACGCCGCCGCCGCTGAGCCGCGGATCTATGAGAAATGGGAACAGGCGGGGGCGTTCAAAGCGGGCGCCAATGCCTCACGCGAGGAAACATTCTGCGTGATGATCCCGCCGCCCAATGTCACGGGCGCTTTGCATGTGGGCCATGCCTTTAACAACACCGTGCAAGATATTCTTGTGCGCTGGCACCGGATGCGCGGCTTTGACACGCTTTGGCAGCCGGGTCAGGACCATGCGGGCATCGCCACGCAGCTGATGGTTGAAAAGGAACTGGCCAAGACCGGCCAGCCCAAGCGGGTTGAGTTGGGGCGTGAAAAATTCCTTGAGAAGGTCTGGGATTGGAAGGGCGAATACGGCTCGACCATCGTCAATCAGCTCAAGCGGCTTGGCTCTAGCGCGGATTGGTCGCGCAATGCGTTCACGATGGCAGGCGCGCCGGGCGATCCGCGCACCGGCCACGAAAACAGCGCCAATTTCCATGATGCCGTTATCAAGGTCTTCGTGGATATGTATGAAAAGGGCCTGATCTATCGCGGCAAGCGATTGGTCAACTGGGACCCCCATTTCGAAACCGCAATCTCTGATCTTGAGGTCGAGAATATCGAAGTTGCGGGCCATATGTGGCACTTCAAATATCCGCTCGCGGGCGGTGAGACCTATACTTACGTCGAAAAAGACGAGGACGGGAATATCGTTGTGCAGGAAGAGCGCGACTATATTTCCATCGCGACCACGCGCCCCGAAACGATGCTGGGCGACGGCGCGGTGGCGGTTCATCCGTCAGACACGCGCTATGCGCCGATTGTGGGCAAGCTGTGTGAAATTCCGGTCGGACCCAAGGAACACCGCCGTCTGATTCCGATCATCACCGATCAATACCCCGACAAGGATTTTGGCTCGGGCGCGGTGAAAATCACTGGCGCGCATGATTTCAACGACTACCAAGTCGCCAAGCGAAACGGCATCCCGATGTATCGCCTGATGGATACCAAGGGCGCGATGCGCGATGACGGGTTGTCCTACGAGGAATGTGCCGCGCGCGCGATGGAAATCTCGCAAGGCGCCGGCTTTACCGAGACCGAAATCGACAGCCTCAACCTTGTGCCCGATGCGCTGCGTGGCCTTGACCGGTTCGAGGCGCGCAAGGCGGTCGTGCAGCAGATCACCGATGAAGGGCAGGCGGTGATGATCCCCGGTGAGCCTGACGATTCCGATGGCAAGGTTTGCTTTGACGGCGGCATGGTTCCTCTGGTCGAGGCCAAGCCGATCATGCAGCCCTTCGGCGACCGCTCGAAAGTGGTGATCGAGCCGATGCTGACAGATCAGTGGTTCGTGGACGCCGAAAAAATCGTCGGCAAAGCGCTGGATGC
>JAFGWK010000227.1 GCA_016937195.1 Paracoccaceae bacterium
GCCACGGTCATGATCCCCTCAGCCCCGCCATAAGACGCCGCATTCATCGCCTTGAGGAACTCAATCGCCTCAAGATTTTCGCGCCCGCCCTCCTTGTTGGGCACCCATTCGCCCGGCTCACGCGAGTAATCTCGATACAGCATCGAAGCTACCGCATCCACGCGCAGCCCATCGAGGTGATATTCCTCAAGCCAGTACAAGGCGTTAGCGAGCAGATAATTACATACCTCGCGCCGTCCGTAATTATAGATCAAGGTGTTCCAATCCTGATGGAACCCCTCTTTGGGATCGGCATGTTCATACAACGCCGTGCCATCGAATTTCTGCAAGCCATGCGCGTCGGTCGGGAAATGCCCGGGCACCCAATCGAGGATCACGCCCACGCCCCGGCGATGCGCGGCGTCCACGAGTTCAGCAAATTCTTCAGGGCGGCCATGGCGGATCGTGGGCGCATAAAGCCCGATCGGCTGATAGCCCCAAGACCCGTCAAAGGGGAATTCAGTGATTGGCAGTAGCTCAATATGGGTGAAGCCCATTTCGCAGACGTAATCAATCAGCTTTTCGGCCAGCTCGTGATAGCTTAGCGGGCGTCCACCCTCATCCCAGACGCGCACCCAACTGCCCAGATGCACCTCATAAATCGAGATCGGCGCGTGACGTTCCTGACGCGCCGCGCGGTGTTTTAGCCACGCCCCATCACCAAAAGGGTGCAGCCCCAGCTTGCGCACGACCGAAGCCTGTGCGGGCGGATGTTCCGAGCCAAAGCCCAGCGGGTCGGCTTTGAGCGGCAGCAACCGCCCCCCCTCATCCAGCAATTCGTATTTGTAGATCGCGCCTTCATGCAGACCGGGAACGAAGATTTCCCAAACGCCGGTCTTACCCAAACGACGCATCTGATGGCGTCGACCATCCCAGAAATTGAAGTCACCCACGACGGACACGCGCCGCGCATTGGGCGCCCAGACGGCGAAATGCACGCCTTGCACACCGCAATGAATAATCACATGCGCGCCAAGTTTTTCCCAAAGCCGCTTATGCGTGCCCTCACCGATCAGATATTCGTCCATCTCGCCGAGGACAGGCGGAAAACTGTAGGGATCGTCGAAATCCCAGATCGCGTCGTCATTGCTGGCGCGCAGCCTATAGGGTCCGTCGTCCCATTTTGCGGCAAACAGACCGGGAATGATCTCGGTCAGTTCCTCGTCACGCTTGCCCAAGGCCCAGACCCGTTTCGCTCCCGGCACAAAGGCCACCAATCGCCCCTCGTGCACCCCCAAAACCGAGAACGGATCGGGGTGAAGCCCTTCGGTCAATGCCTCGGCACTTGCACGATCGATCAGTACCATGTCGCTCCTTCAACCGGGATACGCACACCTGCCTAGAGGGCAGATGTCGTGTCCCAGATATCTGTCATATAACCCGCAATTGCCCGGTCCGATGAGAAAAATCCCATTCGCGCCGTATTGAGGGCCGCCATCTTTGCCCAGCTTGCGCGATCACCAAAGGCCGCGTCCACCTCTTTCTGAGACGATCGGTAGGACTCAAAATCCGAGGCGACGAGGAAATAGTCGCTATTCCACATATTATGGATCAGATCGTGATAGCGCTCGGGCTCGTCTGGCGAAAAGCGCCCCTCGGCAATCATCTGCAAAACATCCTGCAAAAGCGGGCTATCCAAAATGGCGTGGCGGGCATGTTCGGGGTCGCGGCGACGCTCCATCACCTCATCTGCGGTCAGGCCGAACAGAAAGAAATTCTCGGCCCCCACCTGTTCACGAATTTCAACATTCGCGCCATCCAGCGTGCCAATCGTCAACGCGCCGTTGAGCGCAAATTTCATATTCCCCGTCCCCGAGGCTTCCTTGCCCGCCGTCGAGATCTGTTCCGACAGATCCGCTGCCGGAATCAGACGTTCGGCCATCGAGACGTTGTAATTCGCGGGGTAGACGATTTTCAGGCGATCCCCGATCAGCGGGTCGTTGTTGATCACCTCGGCCGCGTCCTTGATCAGACGGATAATCTGCTTGGCCGCGTAATAGCCCGGCGCCGCTTTGCCGCCGAAAATCTTGACGCGGGGTTGGTAATCGGCCTGCGGATTTTCGCGCATCTCGTGCCATTCGCCAATGGTCTGCAAGATGTTCATCAACTGCCGTTTATATTCGTGCAAGCGCTTGACCTGAATGTCAAAAATGGCATCGGGGTTTAGCGTTATCCCTTCGCTTTGCGCGATCCACGCGGCCAGATGTTCCTTATTGGTGCGTTTGGCGGCCATAAATTTATCCAGAAACGCGGAGTCCTCAACATGCGGTTCCAACTCGCGCAACCGGTCCAGATCGCCCTCCCAGCCCTCGCCAATCGTGTCGATGATCAGATGTGACAGCGCGGGGTTGGCCATACGCAGCCAACGGCGCGGTGTGATCCCGTTGGTTTGGTTGATGATGCGCCCGGGATGCAGCTTGTTGAGCTCGGGAAACAGGTTTTTCTTGATCAGCTCGGTGTGCAGCGCCGACACCCCGTTCACCTTATGCGAGGTGATAAAGGCCAGCTCGCCCATCCGCACCTCTTGGTGTTTGACGATGCCCACGAAATGCGGGCGATTGGGATGGTTGCGCCGATGCCAGCTATCAATCTTTTCGATAATCTGCATATGGCGCGGCAGCACCGTGCCCATCAGATAGGTCGCCCAATGTTCTAACGCCTCGGGCAGCAAGGTGTGGTTGGTGTAGCCCAGACATTGCACCGCGATTTCAATGGCGTGCTCGAACTCCATCCCATGCGCATCGCTCAGCAGACGGATCAGTTCCGGCCCCGCAATCGCGGGATGGGTGTCGTTCATCTGGATCGCGACATGTTCGGGGAGTTGTTCCAGCGACAGGCCCGCGGCAAGATGGCGGCGCAGGATGTCTTGCAGTGCCGCAGCGGTCAGGAAATACTCTTGCTTGAGACGCAACTCCTTGCCCGCATAGGTCGTGTCATCGGGATAAAGAACGCGGCTCAGCGTGCGTGCCAAAGCCTCTGGTTCAGCCGCTGCAGCGTAATCGCCGTGGTTAAAGCGCGCCAAATCGAACATCTCGGTGGGCTTGGCCGACCACAGCCGCAACGTGTTGGCCCATTTGCCCTCCCAGCCGATCACCGGCATGTCATATGCCTCAGCCAGCACGGTTTCGCCGGGCACCCAATGGGGCTTGCCATCCACTGTTTCGACATGGCCCTTGAAACCGATTTCATATGCGCTTTCGGGGCGCTCAAATTCCCAAGGGTGGCGTTGTTTCAGCCAATCCTCAGGCGTCTCAACCTGCTGGCCACCCTCAAAGCGTTGCTTGAACAACCCGTGCTCGTAGCGGATGCCATAGCCGTAGCCCGGACAGCCAAGGCTCGCCATGCTTTCCATATAACACGCCGCAAGCCGCCCCAGCCCGCCATTGCCAAGGGCCGCATCGGGTTCGTTTTCGATGACCTCATACCAATCCAGACCCAAGCCCTCGATCGCGCTGCGACAGGTCGCGCGCAGTCCCAGATTGATCGCGGCATCTTCCAGCATCCGCCCGATCAGGAATTCCATCGACAGGTAATAGACCCGCTTGCGCCCCTGCTCCCAAGTCTTGCGGGTCGCGGCAAACCAAGGCTCGACCACCCGGTCACGCAGCGCCAGACTTAACGCCATGCGCCAGTCATAGACCGAGGCGTGTTTGGCATCCTTGCCCATCGAATAGGTAACGTGATGCAAAATCTCTTCGCGGATTGTCTCAACGCTGGGCATTTGGCTGTCATTCACGGGCGCAGTCTCCGAAGGCTGTGATCTCGATTGATTGATGGGCATTGCCCCCAATAAGGTCAAGCGAGCGCAATAAAACGACGCTATAGCGGTTGCCGTTTGCGCTAACAAATCTAAACTTGGCGCAAGAACAGGCAAAACCTATCAAACAGGAGCGCAATATGAACGAGGAATGGTGGCGCGGCGCGGTGATCTATCAGATTTACCCCCGCAGCTTTCAAGACGATTCCGGTGATGGCATTGGCGATCTGGCAGGCATCACGCGCCGGCTCGATCATGTGGCCAGCCTTGGCGTCGATGCGATCTGGCTGTCGCCATTCTTTACCTCACCGATGGCCGATATGGGCTATGATGTGGCCGATTACCGAGATGTTGATCCGCAATTCGGCACTTTGGCCGATTTCGACGCGCTGGTGGTGCGTGCCCATGATTTGGGTCTAAAGGTGATCATCGATCAGGTGATTTCGCATAGCTCGGACCAGCATCCGTGGTTCAAGGAAGCAAAGAAAGGCGGCGCGACAAAGGATTGGTATGTCTGGGCCGATCCGAAACCCGATGGCTCCCCGCCCAATAATTGGCAGTCTGTCTTTGGCGGTTCGGCTTGGGAATATGCGCCCGAGCGCGGGCAATATTACCTGCATAACTTCTTGATTTCGCAACCCGATTTCAACTTGCACAATCCAGCGGTACAGGATGAGCTGCTGGATGTTCTGCGCTTTTGGCTTGAGCGTGGCGTCGACGGGTTCCGCCTTGATACGGTGAACTACTATTTCCATGACCCCGAACTGCGTGACAACCCCGCGATGCCCCCCGACCCTGACCGTTGGCCGCCGCTTTCGACCTATGACATGCAAGACCACGCGTTCGATAAGAACCGCCCCGAAAATCTGGCGTTTCTGGAACGGATGCGCGCGCTAATGAATGAGTTCGAAGCGCGCACCCTAGTCGGTGAGGTTGGCGAGGCCCCCCATCGCGCGCTTGGGATCATGGAGGAATATACCTCTGGCACGTCCCGTTTGCACATGGCCTATAGCTTCGACATGCTGGGGCCGAAATTCACGCCCGAGCATTTCCGCTCCAAAATCGAGGGGTTCTTTAACGGCGCGCCCGATGGCTGGCCAAGCTGGTCGTTTTCCAACCATGACGTGCAGCGCCATGTGACTCGTTGGGCGAAATTCGGCACGCAGGATGCGGTTGCGAAACTGGCGATCTCGATGCTGGTGTCGTTCCAAGGCACGATCGGAATCTATCAGGGTGAGGAGCTTGGTCAGACCGAAACGGATCTAGAGTATAGCGAGTTGACCGACCCGCCCGGTCTTCGGTTCTGGCCCGAAAATAAGGGCCGCGACGGGTGTCGCACGCCGATGGTGTGGGACGAAAGCGCCCATGCCGGGTTTTCTACCGTCAAGCCTTGGTTGCCCGTGAAGCCGCCGCAAGCCGCCCGCGCCGTAAGCCTGCAAGAGGGAGCGCCCGACAGTGTGCTGGCCCATTACCGCAGCGCTATCGCATTTCGCAAAGGCTCGGCGGCGCTGTCACACGGGCGCAGCGTCTTTCTTGACCTGCCCGAGCCGATCCTTGGCTTCACGCGCATAGCACCCGAGCAAAGCCTTACCTGCCTGTTCAATCTCGGCCCAGATCCGGTCACGATTGACGCCCCCGCAGGAAAGCTGACTGGGCCATCGCAGGCGGCCACGCTAACGGGTGGCAAACTGACGCTGGGGCCGAATGCTGCCGCATGGCTGGAAAGCTGAAAATCGGGGGCGTTTGCAAAAGCGCCCCCTTGCGCCCTGCCCCATCTCGGGCCACCAAGGGGCATGCGTGAATCACCCCCTGACATCTTGTGTATCGGCTCGGTCCTATGGGACATAATCGGGCGCAGCTCTGTTCATATGCATTTGGGATCGGACGTGCCCGGACGGATCGAGCGTCTGCCCGGTGGTGTTGCGATGAACATCGCGATGACGCTGCGCCGCTTTGGTCTGCGCCCGGCGATTTTGACCGCGCTGGGGCGTGACAGCCAAGGTAATGATCTGATCGAAACGTCGCGGGTTCTCGGCGTCGATTGCAACTATCTTTACCGCTCTGATGACCTGCCCACCGACCGCTATATGGCGATTGAGGGGGCGAACGGGCTGATCGCGGCGATTGCGGATGCCCATAGCCTAGAGGCCGCTGGCGACAAGATTTTGACGCCGCTTTCGGATAGTCGCCTTGGCTCGGCTGAGGCCCCGTGGGAGGGTCCGGTAGCGCTTGATGGCAACCTCACCGAGGCGCTGTTGTCGCAAATTGCAAGCTCGCCGCTATTTGCGAAATCCGACCTGCGCGTCGCGCCTGCCAGCCCCGGCAAGGCCGAACGCCTGACGCCGCTTTTGGCCCATCCCCGCGCCACGCTTTACGTCAATCTCGAAGAGGCAGGCATTCTGTGCCAGCGCAACTTCAAAAGCGCGCATGAGGCCGCACAAGGGTTGTTGGCACGCGGAGCGCGCCGCGTTCTGGTGACCGATGGCGGGCGCGCGGCCGCTGATGGCTGCGCCACTGCGGGCGATGTGATTGCCTCGGCCCCGCCTGCCGTGCTTGTAACCCGGGTGACGGGTGCAGGCGACACTTTCATGGCCGCCCATCTGGTGGCTGAACGGCGCGGCAGTGCGCGCGACAAGGCGCTGGAACATGCGCTGATCGCCGCTGCCCGCTATGTTTCCGGAGAACTTGCCACATGACCCTGCCGCTGATTTTCGCCCCCGAGGTACGCGCCGCACTGGATGCCGGACACCCCGTTGTGGCGCTGGAATCCACGATCATCACCCACGGCATGCCCTATCCGCAAAACCTGCACACCGCGCAGGCGGTTGAGGCCGAGGTGCGCGCAGCCGGAGCCACGCCCGCAACGATCGCACTACTCGATGGCGCTATTCACATCGGGCTGGAAGCGGATGTTCTGGAGCGCCTCGCGCGGACCAGCGACGCGATGAAGGTCAGCCGTGCCGATCTGGCCGTTTGCCTAGCCAAGCGCGCCACGGGGGCGACCACGGTCGCTGCGACAATGATCTGCGCCGATCTGGCCGGGATTTCGGTCTTCGCCACGGGAGGTATTGGTGGCGTGCATCGCGGCGCTGAGGACAGCTTTGACATCTCTGCCGATCTGCTCGAACTGGGCGCAACCCCGGTGAGCGTGGTGGCGGCCGGTGCCAAGGCCATTCTGGACATTCCGAAAACGCTGGAAGTGCTGGAAACCCATGGCGTGCCCGTCATTGCCTTTGGCCAGGACGATTTCCCCGCCTTCTGGTCGCGCAGCTCAGGCCTGCCTGCGCCTTTGCGCGCCGATAGTGCAGCCGAAATCGCCGCCGCTCATCTGATGCGCGCGCGTCTTGGGCTGCCCGGCGGACAGCTCATCGCCAATCCGATCCCCCCCGAGGCCGAGATCGCGCGCGAAGACATCGTGCCGGTGATCGAAGCCGCGCTGACTGAGGCCAGCGTCCAAGGGATCGCGGCGAAATCCGTTACGCCCTTCCTGCTGTCGCGGATTTTTGAGCTGACTAAGGGACGCTCACTAGACGCTAATATCGCCCTAGTTTTGAACAATGCGCGTTTGGGTGCGCAAATTGCACGTGAAATAGCGCAATCCAAGGTCGGCTGACGCGGGCGCCCATTGTTCTGCTCTGCGCACACGCGTAGATAGCGTGAGACAATCTGGCGCGAGAGGCCGTTTATGAGCAGACCCGAGGAGACCCATCACCCGCGCCGCAAGTCGCGGTTCGCGGCCCTGCGCGGGTCGTTCTTCACCGGCCTGATCGTGGTCGCGCCGATTGGTCTCACGATCTGGTTGATGTGGACAATGGCGGGCTGGGTCGATGGCTGGGTTTTGCCGCTGGTGCCTCAGGAAATGCGCCCCGAACATTATATCGGCGTGAATGTGCGCGGCATCGGCGTGCTGATCTTCCTGATTTTCACTGTGATCGTCGGCTGGCTCGCCAAGGGGTTTTTCGGACGCACCTTCCTGCGGTTGGGCGAAAGCGTGGTCAACCGCCTGCCGTTTGTGCGCACGGTTTATAGCGGGCTGAAACAGATCGCCGAAACGGTGCTCAGCCAATCTGAGGCGAAATTCGACCGCGCTTGCGTGATCGAGTATCCACGTCCGGGCCTCAAGGCGATTGCCTTTGTGTCTTCGACCGCCAAGGGAGAGATTGCGGCGCTCGGTGCGCCCGATGATCCGCTGGTTTCGGTCTTTTTGCCCACAACGCCGAACCCGACATCGGGGTTCTTGCTATTGGTGCCACAGTCGCAATTGACCTATCTCGATATGTCGATTGAGGATGCGGCCAAGCTGATCATTTCGGCCGGTCTGGTCTACCCCCAGCCTAAAGAGGCGAAGAAAACCAAGGCCATCAAGCCCGAATAACGCGCCGGGAATGGGGGGCATCGCCCCCCAGCCCGCGTCGTCGTCCTACAGTGCAGTCCAGCCGCCATCGACCGAAATCGTGGTGCCTGTGATCTGTGCCGCCGCATCGGAACACAGGAACACCGCCGTGCCGCCCACCTGTTCGGTCGTTGCGAACTGCTTGGAGGGTTGGCGCGCGAGGATCACCTGTTCGATCACCTCCTGCTCGGTCATATTGTATTCCTTGGCCGTGTCGGGGATCTGCGCCTCGACCAAGGGGGTTTTCACATAGCCCGGACAGATCGCATTGGCGGTGATGTCTTCCTTGGCCGTTTCCAGTGCCGTGACCTTGGTAAAGCCGACAACGCCGTGCTTGGCTGACACATAGGCCGATTTATACGGCGAGGCGGTCAGGCCATGCGCAGATGAGATATTCACCACACGCCCCCAGCCCGCCTTGCGCATCATCGGCAGCGCGACGGCGGTGGTGTGAAAGACCGAAGTCAGCATAATCGCAATGATGCGATCCCAAGTCGCGACGGGGAAGTCTTCAATCGGAGCAACGTGCTGTATGCCCGCATTATTGACCAGAATATCGCAACGACCCGCCTGCTCGATCAGCGCGCGCGCCTGCTCGCCATTGGACAGATCTGCCTGAATGTAGCGGGCTGTCACGCCAAACTCTGCACCCAGATCCGCGGCGAGTTTGTGATCCTCCTCACGATCGGTGAACGAGTTGAGCACAACATCGGCCCCCGCACGTGCCAATTCTCGCGCGACGCCGAGCCCGATTCCCGAATTCGAGCCGGTGATCACAGCGGTTTTTCCCTGAAGCGACATATCCCCTCCTATGTGGTGATTCTGAAAACCTTGCCGTGATCATGGCGCGCTGCACGTGCGAACACCATGCCGCAGGCGCAAATTGCCGTGAGACTTGGCCAGATGGCATTGCGCTATTTCGGAGAATGATAAAAAAAACGCCCGCACAAGGCGGGCGTCAAGTCATGAGGCAGGTTTCATACAGGCAAGAAACCTATCGAGCAGTGAGTCTCTTATAAGCAATGGCGCGCCGCTCTCCAAGGGAAAAGTTTGCGCCCTTTCAATCGCCTCGCTAGCTTGGCGGCATAAAATACGGGCAGAAGAGGGATTGTTGCGATGGCGAGATCGGTGTTTTTCCGCGCTTTGGGCGTGCTAGCCTTGGGCTTCAGCCCAATCCTTGCACAAAATGCAGTTGCTGAGTCGCAAGATGCGATAGCGATGTATGGCGCGCCTGCCCTTGCGCCGGGATTTGACCATTTGCCCTATGCCAACCCCGACGCGCCCAAGGGCGGCACCTACCGATTCGGGGTCGCGGGCAGTTTTGATTCGCTCAACCCCTGGATCTTGAACGGTCGCCCCGCACAGGGAATCGCAAACTATGTCGCCGAATCGCTGATGGGTCGCTCGATGGACGAGCCCTTCACGCTTTACGGGCTGCTGGCGCAATCGATCCAAACCGATGAGGCGCGCAGCTGGGTCGAGTTCACCCTGCGCCCCGAGGCGAAATTTTCTGACGGCAATCCTGTGACCATCGCGGATGTGATGTGGAGCTATGAGACGCTCGGCACGCAGGGCCATCCCCGCTATCAAAACGCATGGTCCAAGATTGCCAAGATGGAACAGACCGGGCCGCGCTCGGTCAAGTTCACGTTCAAAGAACCCGATCGCGAATTGGCCCTGCTGATGGGGATGCGCCCGGTGCTGGAGAAAAAGCAGTGGGAGGGGCATGATTTCGCCAACACCACCAATCTCACACCGATTGGGTCCGGTCCTTATGTGATCGAAAAGGTCGATCAGGGGAAATACATCACCCTCAAACGCAATCCAGACTATTGGGGCCGCAATCTGGGCTTCAACAAGGGGCGCAACAATTTCGACACGCTGCGCTATGACTATTTCGGCGATGGCGGGGTAGTCTTTGAGGCGTTCAAGGGGGGGGCGACCGATAGCTATATCGAAGATAACGCCGCCGATTGGGCACGCAATTATGATTTCCCGGCGGTGAGTTCGGGTGATGTGGTGAAATCCGAAATCCCGAATGGCCGTCCCTCGGGGATCAAGGGGCTGGTGATGAACATCCGCAACCCGCTGTTTGCCGATTGGCGGGTGCGTCAGGCGCTCATTGATGCGTTCAACTTCGAGTTCATCAACAAAACGATCAATGGCGGTGCTGAGCCGCGCATTTCCTCCTATTTCTCAAATTCCGAACTGGGCATGACGCATGACGCGGCAAGCGGCAAGGTGCTGGATCTGCTTGCGCCCTTCAAAGATACGCTGCTGCCGGGCGTGATCGCGGGCTATTCCCTGCCCCAAAGCGATGGCGGCACGCGCAACCGCAAGAATATGCGCGCGGCGGCCAAACTGCTCAATGAGGCGGGTTGGCAGGTCGATGATAGCGGTGTGCTCAAAAAAAACGGGCAGCCCTTCACCTTTGAAATCGTGTTGCAACAGGGCGCGGCGCAACAGCAAAGCATCGTCGATATCTATACCCAATCACTCAAGCGGCTGGGGATCGACGCCAAGGTGACGGTGATTGATGATGCGCAATATACCCAACGCACCAACGCATATGACTTCGATATGGCGTGGTATTGGCGCGCGCTGTCGCTGTCACCGGGCAATGAGCAGATGCTCTATTGGGGCCATCAGGGCGTCACCGAACAAGGCACGCGCAACTGGATGGGTATGAATTCCCCCGCCGCCGAGGCGATGATCAACACCATGGTTAACGCACGCAGCCACGAGGACTTCGTCGCCGCCACCCGCGCACTGGATCGCATCCTCACCGCAGGCCGCTACGTGATCCCGATCTGGTACGCGCCCAAAGATCGCATCGCCCATACCAAGGCGCTTCACTACCCCGCTAAAACTCCGTTATACGGGGCATGGCCGGGCTTTGCGCCCGATGTCTGGTGGTATAACGACAAGTCGTGAGAACAGGAGCAAGACGATGAAAAAGCTGATCCTTCTGGCCGCTCTGGCAGCGGCATTGGCGGGCTGCAATACGGTCGCAGGCGTCGGAGATGACATTTCCGGTGGGGCGCGTCAGGTACAGGGCTGGCTCTAAGGCGCCCTAGCATCTGACATTGCCGTGACGTCCCCCTTTCACCCCGAAATTTCTTTTGCCTTGAAACTGCGGGCGCGCGATCCTTTTTGATAAAGGAGGCGCGTCTGGCGATGCGCGAGTATGAGGAGAGCAGAGCATGAAATGGCACCACATCGAGGAAAACTGGGCGGCGTTCTATGAGGCGATCATGGATCGCTGGCCCGAGGCCGAAGAATCCGAACTTGATGAGATCGACGGCGATCAGCGCGCTTTCCTGCGCTATATCGCTGAGCTGACCGAACAAGAGCCGGTCGAAGCCCGTGAAGAGGTTGTCGAATGGCTGCGCGGCGAATTGCCTTCGGATGTGGTGATGGACCCCGCCCATGACAGCCATTCGATTTCGCTCTCGGGTAAATACGTCCCCGAAGGCGAGGACGAATCCGATGATGACAAGCGATTTGGTGACGACTGAAAGCAATCAGCAGGGCGCGCCCCCCAGCCTTTGGGATATTTGCGAAATGTGAAACGGGCGATTTTGGCGCTTGTCTGATTTCGGCGCGCGCCCTAGCAAGACCTCATGAAATCCGAAGTTGTCTCTGAGCCTCTGGCAGCGCCTCCGGCTGCGTTTAACATGGCCGCGTATGTCTTGGCCGCAGGCGCGCGTGCGCCTGACAAGCTGGCGATGCAGATCGTCGGCCCGTCTGATGCGCAAAGCTGGACTTATGCGCGCCTGATCGCGGCGGTGCGCGGGGCTGGCACGATTTTCTTGCAGGCGGGCCTGATACCCGGTGATCGGGTACTGTTGCGACTGGGAAACGGGCCAGAGTTTCCGGTAGCGTTTCTAGGTGCGATTGCGGCGGGTCTGGTACCCGTGCCCAGTTCGGCGCAGCTGACTGCGCCCGAAATCACCAAACTTGCGCGCGATCTGGACCCGGCGGCGGTGATTGCTTCACAAGGTGTGGCGCTGCCCGAACACAGCGCGCAGGTGATTGATGCGCAGGCGCTAGACCATGCGCCCGACGCCCCGCCTTGTGACTTTGCGATGGGCGATCCAAACCGCTTGGCCTATATGATTTTCACTTCGGGGACCGGTGGTCAGGCGCGCGCGGTGATGCATGCTCATCGCGCGATCTGGGCGCGCCAGATGATGTATAAGGGCTGGTATGGTTTGGGCGAAACCGACCGGCTGATGCATGCCGGTGCCTTCAACTGGACCTATACGTTGGGCACCGGGCTCATGGACCCATGGAGCGTGGGCGCGACCGCGTTGATCCCGACAGAGGGCGTCGAGCCGCGCAACCTACCGCTCTTGATGAAGCGCTATGATGCAACGATTTTCGCTGCCGC
>JAFGWK010000228.1 GCA_016937195.1 Paracoccaceae bacterium
GCGCGTTCGGCGTCGGGGCCTTCGGGGACGCTCTCGATAAACGAGGTCTGCACCTTGTCGCCGTATTTCTCTTCAATCGCCTTGCGGCCCTGATCGTGCTGATAGGACCAGCCCATATCGCCCACCGGACCGACATAGATAAAGCCGATTTTCAGCGGCTCGTCGGCGGCAAATGCGGGCAGGCCGGCACCGGCGACGACAGCCGTCGCGGCAGTGGTTTTCAGGAATGATCTGCGGTTCATCGTGTAACTCCCAGTTGATGATGGGCCTCTGATGGGCCCTGAGGATTCATGCCTCAGCTTGAGGCGTGGAAAGATTTGCCAAGACTGGCAGGGGCGGCCTGCACGCCGTGGCGGTGAAGAGCGGACAGGATCACCAGCACGACGATGGTGATCACATAAGGGGCGATCGAGAGGATGTGAACGGGAATGGCGTAACCTGCCGCCTGAAGTTGCAATTGCAACGCCGTGATGCCGCCAAACATATAGGCCCCCAGCAGCACGCGCCACGGCCGCCAACTGGCGAAGACGACGATGGCCAACGCGATCCAGCCAGCACCTGCGGTCATGCCTTCGGTCCATTGTGGCACCCGCACAAGGCTAAGATACGCGCCCCCAAGCCCCGCCAGCGCGCCGCCAAACCCGAGTGCGGCAAAGCGCACGGCCACCACGCGGTAGCCCAGTGCGTGGGCGGCATCGTGGCTTTCGCCGACCGCGCGCAGGATGAGGCCAGCGCGGGTGTAGCGCAGCACGAACCACACCACCGCGACCAGCAGCAACGAGGCGTAAACGATCCAGTCATGGGAAAAAAAGATCGGCCCGATCACCGGAATATCCGCCAAAGGCCCGAAATCAAGCTTGGCCGTGGGGGGCGGACGCACGCCCTCATAGCCCTTGCCGATCAGTGCGCTTAGACCCAGCCCGAACAGCGTCAACGCCAAGCCGGTAGCCACCTGATTGGACAAGAAAATCTGGGTGAGAAAGGCAAACAGCGTGGCCATCAGCGCCCCCGCCAACGCGCCTGCGACAATGCCCAGAACGGGACTGCCTGTGGCCACCGCAGCGGCGAAACCGGCCACAGCGCCCATGATCATCATGCCCTCGACCCCAAGGTTGAGAACGCCCGATTTTTCCGCCACCAACTCGCCCGTTGCGGCCAGCAACACAGGGGTCGAGGCCGCCATCAGCATCGCTGCAAGGGTAACGATATCAATTCCGCCAATGCTCATGCGCTGCCCCATTGCCCAAAATTTAAGATCGGCCCCCATGCGATGTAGCCACATCCCAGCCCCCCGAGAAGCCCGGCCACGACGACATAGCGATCGCGGCTGCGCAGATGGGGCATATGCGGCGTGACCTCATCACCACGTGCGCCGATGCGTCCCAGAAGCGCACGCGTCAGCCGTGTCACCATTTCCAGCACCAGCAGGAGCACGATCCCGATTACGACCATCACCCACAGCGCATCCATCAGTGCTAGCAAATACCATAGGCCCAGCCCCGCCAGAAAGCCTGCGACGGCCAGCACTGGAAGATGAAGGGAGGGCAACCTTCTTTTCACGCGCTTGCCCCCCGGCCCAGACGCACGCGAAAATTGGTCAGCACGTCAAATCCCAGCAGGAAAAACAATAGCATCCCCTGAAAAACCTGAATGGCCGCAGAGGGCAATCCCAGCATCAGTTGCGCCATATCGCCGCCGATATAGGTCAGTGCCATCAACAGCCCCGCCAGCAGAATCCCGATCGGGTGCAGACGGCCCAAGAATGCCACGATAATGGCGGTGAACCCGTAGCCCACGTTGAAGCTGTCAGTGATCTGGCCCGAGGGGCCGGACACCTCAAACATGCCCGCAAGCCCCGCGAACGCGCCCGCCAAGCCAAGGCAAAACACCACCAGCCGCGCCGGGATCACGCCAGCGAACCGCGCTGCGCGCGGGGCCTCGCCCGCGACACGGATGCGAAAGCCGGTGATGTGGCGATGCATCAGGATATAGGTTGCGATAACGGCAACAAAGGCGGTGACGACGCCCCAGTGCAGGCCGGTGCCTGCGATCAGGTCAACATTGTGGGCCGAGGGATAGTCTTGCAAGTTGCGCGAGCCAGGAAAGCCGAACCCGTCGGGGTTCTTCAGCGGCCCGAATGCCATATAGGCCAGCAGATTTTCGACCACATAGACCAGCATCAACGAGACCAGAATTTCCGAGGTGCCAAACCACACTTTAAGCAGGGCCGGGATCATGGCCCAAAGCAATCCCCCCAGCGCACCCAGCACGATCATCGCCGGGAAAAGCCAATGACTTTCAGCGGGGTAGACATGCAGCGCTAACCAAGCAGAGGCCAGCGCACCCATGATATATTGCCCCTCGGCACCGATATTCCAGATGCCCGCGCGAAAGCCGACGGCTAGGCCGGATGCGATCAGGATCAGCGGGCCTGCCTTGACCAAAAGCTGGCCGCGGAAATAGCTGGCGTTCGCACCCAGAAGCGGTTCCCAGAAAATCACACGGATTGCCTCGACCGGGTTTTTACCCAGCATGGCAAACAGCAACCCACCCGCGATCATTGTTGCAATAACAGCGACAATTGGCGTGGCGAACGTCCAGAATTGCGACGGGTTCGGACGGCGGATCAGCGTAATCATATCTGCGCCTCCTGCATGCCATGCGCCCCACCAAGCATCAGCCCGATCTCTTCGATGCTCAGACCCTTGGTCGGGCGTGGCTCACTTAGGCGCCCCTCATTGAGCGCGGCAAACCGATCGGCAATTTCCATCAACTCATCAAGGTCTTGGCTGATCGCGATCACCGCCGCCCCCTGCGCGGCCAGATCCAACAGCGCTTGGTGAATGGCCGCCGCTGCGGCAGCATCGACGCCCCATGTCGGTTGATTGACCACCAACACTTCGGGCGCTTGCAACACTTCGCGACCAATGACGAATTTCTGCAAATTGCCGCCCGACAACGCGCGCGCGGCAACTTCTGGGCCGGGTGTGCGCACGTCAAAAGCCGCGATCACCTCTTGGGCAAAGCGCCGTGCCGCGCCCTGATCGACAAACCCATTCCGCGTAAGGTTTTTGCGCGTCGTCCCAGTTAAAATGGCGTTTTCCGTCAGGCTCATCGCGGGCACAGCAGCATGGCCGAGCCGTTCCTCGGGCGCCGCCAGCAGCCCCTTGGCGCGCCGTGCATTGGGGCCAAGCGCGGAAATATCCGCCCCAGATAGCAGGACCGTGCCATGTTTCGAGGGGCGCTCGCCCGACAGTGTCGCCAGCAATTCTTCCTGCCCGTTGCCCGCGACCCCGCCGATTCCCAGCACCTCCCCGGCGCGCAATTCAAAGCCGATCTCTTTGAGTGCGGGGCCAAATTGCGACATCGGCGGCAAGGACAGATTGGTGACGTTCAACACGACATCGCCGGGTTGGCGCGAGGCACGGTCGGTCACTTTCAACTCGGCCCCGACCATCAATTCCGCCAGCTCGCGCGCGCTTTTCTCGCGCGGATCACAGTGATCTACGACTTTGCCTCCGCGCAGGATCGTGGCTGCCTCACATAGTGCGCGGATCTCTTCGAGCTTGTGAGAGATATACAGAATCGCCGTGCCCTCAGACGAGAGTTTGCGCAATGTTTTGAACAGGATATCGACTTCTTGCGGGGTCAGAACCGAAGTCGGCTCATCCATGATCAGCAGCTTGGGGTCTTGCAGCAAACAGCGCACAATTTCAACGCGCTGACGCTCGCCTGCGGACAGATCACCAACCAGACGCGCGGGATCAAGGGGCAAACCGTAATCGTTCGAAATTGAACGAATCTTTGCCGCCAACTGACGCATCGGTGGTGGGTTTTCCATGCCGAGGGCGACATTTTCGGCGACGCTCAGCGCCTCAAACAACGAAAAATGCTGAAACACCATCGCCACGCCAGCCGCACGCGCCGCACGCGGGTCAACGGGGGCGTAGGGCGCGCCCTGAAACATCATCGCACCGCTATCGGGCTTGACCAACCCATAGATCATCTTGACCAAGGTGGACTTGCCCGCGCCGTTTTCGCCCAGCAGCGCATGCACCTCACCCGGACGCACGCGCAAGGCCACGCCATCATTGGCCACGACCCCAGGATAGGCCTTGGTGAGGCCTTCAATCTGTAACAGCTCGCTCACCCGGCGCGCACCCTTTCCCTTGGCGCAGCGTGTCCTGCGCTTAAACCCTTCACTAGCGCGCCCGCGACGCCCAAAGCAATGGCTTGAGGATGCTTGCCAAGGCTTGGATCGCCTATCGGACAGGCAATGCCTGAAATTTGTGCATCTGTATAGCCAAGTGCAGCAAGGCGGCTGCGAAACCGCGCCCATTTCGTTTGCGATCCGATCAATCCAAGCGCGCCAACGCCGTGATTGAGCAACCGATGGCACAGTTCCAGATCGAGCGCGTGCGAATAGGTCAGAACGATGTGATGGGCGTCGCACGGCGCAAGCGTGACCAGATCTGCAGGGTTTTCTGCGATCAGTGGCGTAATGTCTTCGGGGATCGCGTCGGGAAAGCGCTCAGCGCCACTATCGGCCCAAGTGATCGCAAGGCCCGGAAGCGGATGCAGCACGCCAATCAGAGCGCGCCCGACATGGCCCGCCCCCCAGATCCAGATCGGCGTGGCGGGTGGCGTGACCCGTTCAATCAGCCAATCTTCGATCAGCATTTTGGGTGCCTCGCCGCGATCGCGCAGCCGCGCCAGCGCGCGGGTGACCGCGAGTGGTTGAGCTGTGCAATTTCCCAGCGGACGCGCATGAAACTCCCCCGAGATTTGCGCGATTTTTGCGCTATCCCATAGCTCATATCCCAAAACGACAGCCCCGCCGCAACACTGTCCCATTGCCGGGCCAAGCGGAATTTTTTGCAATCCCTGCATTCTGTTGCGCGCGTTTTCAATGGCCGAAAATTCTAATGCGCCGCCGCCAATCGTGCCAATGACCTTGTCGGGCCATACCAGCATTGCCGCGCCTTCCTCGCGCGGCGTGGAGCCCTGAGTGCGTGCCACCACGACGCGCGTGAACGCGCCGTGCTCGGCCATTCGGGCGAGGTATTTCGGATCAAGGCTCATGTCGCCCCCCGGGCACGGTTTACTGCCGCCAGAACCGCTTCCGGCGTTGCCGGAGTTTGCAGATCGGGCCAGTTTGGACCGCAGGCTTGGCAGGCATTGCTCAGCGCAAGATAGGTCGAAATCGCTAGCATGAACGGTGGCTCACCCGTCGCTTTCGAGCGATAGATTGTCTCGACGCGATTGGGCTGATCCCAAAGTGCCACGTTAAAAATGCGCGGCCGATCCGAGCAAGCGGGGATTTTGTAGGTCGAGGGCGCGTGCGTGCGCAGACGGCCATTGTCGTCCCAAACAAGCTCTTCTGTGGTCAGCCAGCCCGCACCTTGCACATAGCCGCCCTCAATTTGGCCGATGTCGATTCCGGGGTTCAGAGAGGCCCCGGCATCATGCAGGATATCGGTGCGCAGGATACGGTTTTCGCCCGTCAGCGTGTCGATCACTACCTCGGTAATCGCGGCGCCGTAGGCGAAGTAAAAGAACGGGCGACCTTGGCCCTTGATCCGGTCCCAGCTAATTTCGGGCGTGGCGTAAAACCCCGTGGAGGATAGCGAGACGCGCGACTCATAGGCTAGTTTTGCGGCCTTTGCGAAGGGCAGGGCGGTCTCGCCTGCGATCACGTTCCCGCCTTCAAAACGCACCTCTTGGGGCGCGCAGCCTGTCTGCTCGGCAACGAAAGCGGCCATGCGTGCCTTGATCGTCTCACACGCGGCTTTCACCGCCATCCCGTTCAGATCCGCCCCCGAAGACGCGGCCGTGGCCGAAGTGTTGGGCACTTTATCCGTGGCGGTCGCAGTGATACGTACCGAGCCGTCGTCGACCCCAAAGACTTGCGCGGCGACTTGGCAAACCTTGCGATGCAGCCCTTGGCCCATTTCGGTGCCGCCATGGCTAAGCTGGATCGAGCCATCCGCGTAAACATGCACCAGCGCGCCCGCTTGATTGAGATGGGTGAGCGTGAACGAAATCCCGAACTTCACAGGGCTGAATGCGATGCCCTTCTTTAATGTCGTATTCGTGCTATTCCACGCGGCCACAGCCGCCTTGCGGGCGGCAAAATCCGCGGATTTCTGCAATTCTGCCGTCAGCTCATGCAGGATGAAATCTTCGACTGGCTGGCCGTAAGGGGTGCTCTGTACCTTCCTCTTGATCGAAATATCCCCGGGGGTCTGGGGGCAGGCAGCCCCCAGCGCTGCTGCATAATAATTGCGCTTGCGCAGCTCGGTCGGGTCCAGCCCCATGACGAAGGCCAGATGATCCATCGCCGCCTCTGTCGCGAGCATTCCTTGCGGCCCGCCAAAGCCGCGAAAGGCGGTGGCGGATTGCGTATTGGTGCGCAGCCGATGACTTTCGATGCGGATATTGGGCAAGAAATACGCGCTATCCGCATGCAGCATTGCGCGATCACAAACCGGCAGGCTGAGATCGGGCGACCAACCGCAGCGCGCGAGATGGGTGAATTCGGCAGCGACAATCTTGCCTGACTTGTCAGCGCCTATCCGGTATTTCACTTTGAAATCATGGCGTTTGCCGGTGATCATCATGTCGTCGTCGCGATCATAGCGCATCTTGCAGGCCCGCGCCGTCGCGCGCGCCATGACTGCGCAAGCAATCGCGAGGTGGTTGCCTTGACTTTCCTTACCACCAAAGCCGCCCCCCATCCGGCGCATCTCGACGCGTACATCATGCATCGCGCAGCCCAAGGCGTCGGCCACCTTATGTTGAATTTCGGTTGGGTGCTGGCTAGAGCAGCGGATCACAATGCCCTGATCGTCGGGCAGCGCGAGCGCGGCTTGGCCCTCAAGGTAGAAATGCTCTTGCCCGCCAATATCAAGCGTGCCCTCAACCACATGGGTGGCCTGGGCAAAACCCGCCGCGACGTCGCCGCGCGCCCATGTCACGGGCCCGCCCTCAAAATGGCTGTTGGCGGCCAGCGCGTCTTCGACTGTCAGGATCGCAGTGCGCGGGGCGTAGTTGATTTTCGCCAAACGCGCGGCTTTGCGCGCCGCGAGGTGTGTGGTCGCGGCGACGAGGAAAATCGGCTGGCCGATATAATTCACCACGCCCTCGGCCAGAACCGGTTCGGGGTCGGGCGCAGGTGAGGCATTGTTGGCGAAAGGCATGTCACCAGGAACGAGCACCTTGACCACACCCGGCGCGGCGCGCACGGCGGACAAATCCAGATCGGTGATCGTTGCATGGGCGTGCGCTGACAGCCCGAAGGCCAGATGCAGCGTCCCGACAGGCACCGGGATGTCATCGACATAGCGCGCCGTGCCCGTGACATGCAGATGGGCGGAATCATGGGTTTTTGTGGTGCCGATGCTCATGGCTGCACCTCCAAGATTGAAGGCTGGCCGCTGGCTTCGCGTGCATAGCGTAGCACCATCGCTTTGGCCGCTTGCATCCTGTAGGCGCGGGAGGCGCGCATATCCGACATCGGTTGGAAATCGTCTTCAAGGGCGGGCAGGGCAGCGGTGATCGCAGCCTCGCTTAGCGGCTGGCCGATCAGCGCGGCTTCCAGCGCATATGCGCGTTTGGGAATGCCTGCCATACCGCCAAAGGCGATGCGCGCGCTTGCAGTTTTTCCACCTTCTTGGGTCAAATTTAGGCATCCGCACACAGCAGAAATGTCTTGATCGAACCTTTTGGACAGTTTGTAGCAAGCCAGCCCGGGCGCGGTTTTCGGTATGGTGATGCTGTGCACGAACTCGCCCGGCGCGCGGTCTTGCTTGCCATACTCGACGAAAAAATCCTCAAGCGCGATGGTGCGCAGGCTGTCACCGCGGCGCAGGGTCAATTCAGCCCCCATTGCGATTAAGGCAGGCGCGCTGTCGCCAATCGGCGAGCCGTTGGCGATATTGCCCCCGATCGTGGCGGCTTGGCGCACCTGTTCGCTGGCAAAGCGGCGCAGAAGTCCGGCGAAGCTGGGATGCGGGGTGGTCATCGCCTTGCGCAGGGTGGCGATGGTGACGCCCGCGCCGATGACGAAACTGTCAGAGGTCTCTTCGATATGTTGCAGATCACTGCAATGGCCAAGAAACGCGACCTTCCCGAGATCACGCAACTGCTTGGTCACCCAAAGCCCCACATCGGTGGCGCCTGCGATCAGCGTGGCGTCGGGATAGGTAAGGTACCAAGCGGCGAGGTCATCGGAATGACGAGGCAGAAAGGCGTTCGCGTCTTCATCGCCCAACATGACGGTGTCCAGATCAACGGGACGATCCCGCATCCAGTCAGGAGCCGGCGCGCTTTGCGCAGCTTTGGCGGCGCGAATAATTGGGGCGTAGCCAGTGCAGCGGCACAGGTTGCCCGCCAGTTGGTCGTCATGATCGGTTTGCCCATTCAGATGCGCGCCCGCCATCGTGACGACGAATCCCGGCGTGCAAAAACCGCATTGCGAGCCGTGGTGGTCGATCATCGCCTGCTGCACCGGGTGTAGCGTGCCATCTGGCCCCGCGATTCCCTCAATCGTGCGCAAGGCTTTGCCCTGCAAATGCGGCATCATCATCAGACAGGCATTGAGCGGCTTGGTGCCATTGTCATCGGTGAGCAAAACCGAACAGGCCCCGCAATCACCCTCGTTGCAGCCCTCTTTCGTGCCGCTCAACCATTCTGCGCGAAGCCAGTCCAGCACCGATTGCGTGGGGTCCGTGACCGCGACGCGCCGGGTTTCTCCGTTGAGAAGAAACGTAATATTCATGCAAAAATCCGCCGCCTTACCCCGTGTCCCGATCACAGCGCGCCCGCTCGATGCGGCGTAGAGAAGGCGGTGTTTCCATAGCAAAGCCGATCAGGGGCGGGCTTGGCAAGGGATTCGCACGCCTCAATCGCCGCAAAACTGATCTGGCGATCAAATTTTGGGCGCTCGGGCAGAAGTGCTGCTAGGTGGTTTTGGCACTTTTCGTCGCCTGCCTGCCGCTCTAACGTGGCGCAATGACAAGCCCCCGATTCATTCATCTGCGCGTCCATACCGAGTATTCTCTGCTTGAAGGTGCGGTGCCCGCCAAGAAGCTGGTAAAGCTGTGCGACGCGGCGAAAATGCCCGCCGTTGCAGTCACCGACACCAATAACATGTTCGCCGCACTGGAATTTTCCGTGACGGCACTGGGGGCAGGCTTGCAGCCGATTATCGGCTGTCAGGTCTCGGTGGAATACGATCCCGCTCAGCCCGGCGAGCGCCCGCGCGCGCCCGCGCCGATTGTCCTGCTGGCGCAATCCGAGCGCGGCTATGAAAACCTGATGAAGCTGAATTCCTGCCTGTATCTCGACAAGCATGGCGCGCAAATTCAGGTGACGGTTGAGGAGCTGGAGGCCCATTCAGAGGGGCTGATCTGTCTGACTGGCGGCGCGGATGGCCCGGTGGGTCGGTTGATTCAGGCGGGTCAAACCGCCAAGGCACGCGCATTGCTGGAACGGCTGGCGGCGATCTATCCGACTCGGGCTTATGTTGAATTACAGCGCCATCCGGGCGAGGGCGGCGCGCTGACCGAGGGGGAAACCGCGACCGAGCGTCCCTTTGTCGAATGGGCCTATGAGATCGGTTTGCCGCTGGTCGCGACCAATGATGTTTATTTCCCCAAGCCTGATATTTATCAGGCGCATGACGCGATGATCTGCATTGCCGAGGGGGCTTATGTCGATCAATCGGAACCGCGCAGGCGATTGACTCCGCAGCACTATTTCAAATCCGAGGGTGAGATGGTCGCGCTGTTTGCCGATCTGCCCGAGGCGGTGGGCAACACCGTCGAGATCGCTAAACGCTGCGCATTCGCCACCTATCGCCGCGATCCGATCTTGCCGAAATTTGCCGATGACGAGGTCGAGGAATTGCGCCGTCAGGCCTGGGAAGGCTTGCGCGACCGTCTAGCGGTGATCCCGCACGCCGTTCCGGTCGAAGAGTATGAGGCGCGGCTGAAATTCGAACTGGGCATCATCGAGCAGATGGGCTTTCCCGGCTATTTCCTGATCGTGGCCGATTTCATCAAATGGGCCAAGGATCACGACATTCCGGTGGGGCCGGGGCGGGGCTCGGGGGCGGGGTCTCTGGTGGCCTATGCGCTGACAATCACCGACCTTGATCCGCTGCGCTATAGCCTGCTGTTCGAGCGGTTCTTGAACCCCGAACGTGTCTCGATGCCGGATTTCGACATCGACTTCTGTATGGATCGCCGCGAAGAGGTGATCCGCTATGTGCAAGAGAAATACGGCCGCGACAAGGTGGGCCAGATCATCACCTTCGGCGCGCTTTTGTCCAAGGCGGCTGTGCGCGATGTGGGTCGTGTTTTGCAGATGAGCTATGGTCAGGTCGACAAGCTCTCCAAGATGATCCCGGTCGAAGGGGTCAAGCCCGTTTCCATCGAGAAAGCGCTGGCCGACGAGCCGCGTTTGCGCGAGGCCGCGCGCAATGAAGAGGTCGTGGCGCGCCTGCTTGATTACGCCAAGGCGATTGAGGGATTGTTGCGCAATGCCTCGACCCACGCCGCCGGGGTGGTGATCGGCGACCGTCCGATTGATGAGCTGGTGCCGCTGTATCAAGATCCGCGCTCCGATATGCCGGCCACGCAGTTCAACATGAAATGGGTCGAACAGGCCGGGCTGGTGAAGTTCGACTTTCTGGGCCTGAAAACGCTGACCGTCGTGCAATCGGCGATGAACCTGATCTTCAAATCGGGACGTCCGCTGCATGTCGATGCCGCTGGGAACCAGTTGTATGAGCCCGCCGAAGGGGCCGAGAACCAGATCAACTTGATCCCGCTGGATGACGAAAAGACCTACAAGCTATACTCCGATGCGAAAACGGTCGCGGTGTTTCAGGTAGAATCTGAAGGGATGAAATCGGCCCTGCGCCAGATGAAGCCCACCTGTATTGAGGA
>JAFGWK010000026.1 GCA_016937195.1 Paracoccaceae bacterium
ATAAGGTCACGATCCGCCAGGACCGGATCGAGGCGCGTGTCTTCGACGCACTGCGCGCCGAGCTTCGCAATGCGGATCTGATGGCGCGATCTCTCGTGATCGTCCCACGCGTGGGACGATCATGTTCTGTGCTCAGGATCCGCTTCGAAAGGAAGGACAACCTGGCGTAGTCACCATCGGAACTTTCTTTGGAACCGACAACGAGCGATATCGCCACTACATCAATCCAGGCGATAAGATCAAACCACACCATCCGGCGATGTGGGATGTCGTCCGCACTTGTCTCGATGCCGACTACGATGTCTGGCTGACAGATGCGGTGAAGGTTTTCGCTGGCCCCGAGAACTTGCTGTTGAAGGACAAGCGAGGGAGGCAGCTCTGTAGTGATATCCTCGTGGATGAGATTGCGCAGGTTCAACCCGTTCGTATCGTTGCGCTCGGCGGCGCAGCTGCTAACGAACTACACAGAGTTGCGGTCAAGGAGGAGGTCATTGAAGGGGGGCCGCGTCATGGCATTGCCACATCCAGCATATTACAAGACGAAATGGTATCTCGAAGGCGCGACGCGCGGCTACTCAGCCGGAGCGGAAGAACTGCGCGCGGCAAAGCGCGATTTTTACTGCCGCGCTCTCGGCCTCTGATTTAGGCCCGCCATTCAGCGAACTATTAGCCATTTTGGAAAAGAAAGTGTCGGCTTGCCGCCGTCGCCGGTGAAACGACAACCAACGGTCGGGCAAGGGGCGCTGCCCCCCGGGCTACGCCCTCCCCCCGGGATATTTAGGTCAAGAGGAAGGGCGGGCCGATTGGTTCGCCCTTTGTCTTGGAATGCTGCGAGTCAGTCCCTATGATCGCGCCATGATCAAGCTTGACCATCGCGACATCGAAATTCTGTGCGTTCTGGCGCGCGAAGGGCGCGTCTCAAAGGCGGTTCTCGCGGAGAAGATCAATCTCTCGGCCACGCCTGCGTGGGAGCGACTGAAAAAGCTGGAAAAGCACGGGCTGATCACCCGCTATTGCGCCGAATTCAACCTGCGCAAACTTGCTCCGCATGTCACGCTATTTGTTGCGGCTGAGCTGACGGATCACACTGCAGCCAGTTTTCAGCGGTTTGAGCGCGCGCTGGATCATCATGACGAAGTCGTGGGCTGTTGGGCGCTGGGGGGCGGGTTTGATTACCTGCTTCACATCATCACCCGCGACATTGAAGCCTATCAAACTCTGATCGACACGATGCTGGATGCTCGCATCGGGATCGCGCGGTATTTCACCTATATCGTGACGAAGCAGGTCAAGGGCCCCTCGGCCCCGCCCTTTGCCCTGCTTGCAGGCCAATCGGACTAATCATCTCGCCAATATCAGTCCAGGTCTGGCGCCTTACCAGTCCTTTTGGACTGTTATCTGCGGTGATTTCCGGCACTCTCGGCGCGAAACGGGGTTTGCAACAGCGCCCCGCCTGACAACCAAAGGAGAGAGCATGCTGACCAATGACCAACTCGACAAATGGGATCGCGAGAACTTCTTCCATCCCTCGACCCATCTCGCCCAGCATGCACGTGGCGAGACGCCGACGCGGATCATCACCGGCGGCAATGGTGTATTCATCGAGGATCGCGACGGCAACAAGCTATTAGATGCGTTCGCAGGGCTGTATTGCGTGAATGTCGGTTATGGCCGCACCGAGATTGCCGATGCGATTGCCGAGCAGGCCAAGGAGCTTGCCTATTATCACGCCTATGTCGGGCATGGCACCGAGGCCTCGATCACGCTCGCCCATATGGTGTTGGAGCGCGCGCCCGCCCATATGTCCAAGGTCTATTTTGGTCTGTCAGGGTCGGACGCGAACGAGACCAACGTCAAGCTGATCTGGTATTACAACAACATCCTTGGCCGCCCCGAGAAGAAGAAGATCATCTCGCGCTGGCGGGGCTATCACGGCTCGGGGCTGATGACCGGCTCATTGACCGGGTTGGAGCTGTTTCACAAGAAGTTCGACCTGCCACTGTCTCAGGTGATCCATACCGAGGCCCCCTATTACTTCCGCCGCCCCAAGGCCGACATGAGCGAAGCTGAATTCACCGCCCATTGCGTGAGCGAGCTTGAGGCGCTGATCGAACGCGAGGGTGCCGACACCATCGCAGCCTTTATCGGCGAGCCAGTTCTGGGCACGGGTGGCATCGTGCCCCCGCCCGCAGGCTATTGGCCCGCGATTCAGGCGGTGTTGGACAAGCATGACATCTTGCTGGTCGCCGATGAGGTGGTCACGGGGTTTGGTCGTCTGGGCACGATGTTTGGTTCGGATCACTACGGGATGAAGCCTGACCTGATCACCATCGCCAAGGGCCTGACCTCGGCCTATGCGCCGCTGTCGGGTTCGATCGTGGGTGACAAGATGTGGAAAGTGCTGGAACAGGGCACCGATGAGAACGGCCCGATCGGCCACGGCTGGACCTATTCGGCGCATCCGATTGGCGCGGCGGCGGGCGTGGCAAACCTGAAGCTGATCGACAAGCTAGGGCTGGTTGCCAATGCCGGATCGGTCGGGAAATACCTCAATGATGCGATGCGCGATGCGATTGGCGATCACGCCCATGTCGGCGATATACGCGGCGAGGGGATGCTATGCGCGATCGAGTTCGTAAAGGATCGCACCGCGCGCACGTTCTTTGATGCCTCTGAGAAGGTCGGTGCGAAACTGGCTGGCGCGATGATCGAACGCGGCGTGATCGCCCGCGCGATGCCGCAGGGCGACATTCTGGGCTTTGCCCCGCCGTTGTGCCTGAGTACCGCCGAGGCCGATCAGGTTGTCGCCGCCACCGTTGAGGCGGTGAAAGCCACCTTGGGGTGAATGGTTTTCAGACCCGCAAAGGGGAGGCCGCCCAGCGCGGCCTCTTTCGCATTTCTTTTGTCTCGTTTTGCGAAACAACGCCTTAATCCTGCCCCGATCCGTTGCTAAAAGCAGGGCATATGAGCAGCACCATTCAACATATCCCAGCGCCCCCGCGCGCCCTGCCCCGCCGCTGGCGGGACCGCGCGATTTTGGGCGGGCTGCTGGCACTGCTGGGGGCTGGCCTGATCGGGCTGGTCTCAGCCACCGGTTGGCAAGAGACACTCGCACAGCTTTCAGCGCTGCATCTGTGGCAAATCGCCGGGCTGCTGGGCCTGTCTCTGGCCAATTACCTCTTGCGTGCGCTGCGATGGCATGTGCTGGCGCGCCGTCTTGGCCTGCCAACCGGTTTGCTGCAAAACGCCCGCCATTTCCTTGGAGGTTTCGCGATGTCGGTCACGCCGGG
>JAFGWK010000229.1 GCA_016937195.1 Paracoccaceae bacterium
CGAACGGTCGATCAGAACCAGCCCACGCTGGCCCGGCGTCGTCGGTTTATACGACTTGAGTGCCATGCTTTCTGTCTTCCGTTAGCTTGAGACGGGTTGCCCCGCCTGCTTATGTGTAGGGCCCCGAAGGTCCCCGAATGCAAAAGTCACAGGCCCCGGAACGAATCCGAGGCCAAGAGACTGGCGCGTAGCTAGCAGGGATGCGGGAAGGTGGCAAGTGCGAAGCGGGGCATTCGTCAGGAATTACTGACCGCTCAGGCAATCAGCGAACCGATCTACCGACACACACCCTGATAGACGTATGCCGGGACGGTCTCGTTCAGCTCGACATCAATGATGCGATAGCCACCGGGGCAATGGTGACCCTCTGCCAAAAACGTCCCAATAAGCCACTCGTGCTGTTTTCGCAGGTCACTCGGCCCATCAACGATGCCATTATACGCATTCGCCGGAATGACATATGTGAAGGATCTCGTTCCATTGGCCGACATCGACATCGAGCCAGCGCCCTTCATCATGTCAACGCTAGTCATCGGATCGGCGGGCATACAGGCCGCCACAGAAAGGCACATCAGGATAGATGCGAGAGTGAGCTTGGGAAACATGTCAAACCTATATGAAATCGAACTTATTGGTAGCCTAAGCCGCTCAAGATGGGCTTTCATAATTTTCCTTTGCGATATTCGAAATATCCAGGAAACACTGCACACCCGCAAGACGAGACTGATGGTTCCTTGAAAGCCATTGACCTCGCTTCCAGAGCGCGAGCCCGGGCGGGACGGATGGTCGGCGTTTCCTCCGTCGCCCAGCCCCTATAGACTGCCCCCAACCAAGAAACAGGAGCAGAGCCCATGACCCCGATCAAACGCGCCGCGCTGGCGGCCCTCGCCACGCTTGCCCTCACCACCCCTGCGACTGCCGGTAGCTGGCGCGGCACATACGAGGTGACCGGCGTCAAGGCGGGCGACATGCTCAAGCTGCGTGCAGGTCCGGGCGTCGGCTATAAGGTGATCGTGGGCCTGCCCAACGGGGCGATTGTCCATGTGCGCAGCTGCGAGCGGATCGGAAATACGCGCTGGTGTGACGTCTCGCTAGAGGCCGCACGCAATCTCAGGGGCTATGTCTCGGAAAGTTACCTGCGCGAGAAGTGAGCACCGGGGCGACTGGCCCGACGCCCCCTACCCTCCCCGACAAGCGAAAAGGCCCCCGCAAATGCGAGGGCCTTTCCAAATCTACCGTCCAACCAGATTACAGGCCGGTGGAGACGTCGATCGTGTTGCCTTCTTCAAGCGTCACATAGGCTTTCTTCACGTCCGAGCGGCGACCAGGGGTGCCACGGAAACGCTTGGTTTTGCCTTTGATGATGGTGGTGTTGACCGCCTTCACCTTGACGCCGAAGAGAACTTCGACAGCTTCTTTGATCTGCGGCTTCGAGCTGTCTTTCGACACTTCGAAAACTACCGCACCGTGCTCCGAGGCCATCGTGGCTTTCTCGGTGATGATCGGCTTGACGATCACGTCGTAATGTTCGGGTTTCGCACTCATTTCAGACGAGCCTCCAGAGCTTCGATACCCGCCTTCGTGATCACGAGCGTGTCACGCAGAAGGATATCATACACATTGGCGCCCATCGAGGGCAGCACATCGATGCCTTCGATGTTACGCGCGGCTTTGGCGAAGTTTTCATTCACCTCGGCCCCGTCGATCACCAGAACGCGCTTCCAACCCAACTCCTTCGCGGCTTTCGCGAGATCCTTGGTTTTGGAGCCAGCCATATCTGCGTTCTCCAGAACGATCAGATTGCCGGTTGCGGCTTTGGACGACAGCGCATGCTTCAGACCGAGCGCCCGGAACTTCTTGGGCAGGTCGTGGGCGTGGCTGCGCGGGGTCGGGCCTTTATAGACGCCGCCTTTGCGGAAGATCGGAGCCTTGCGCGAGCCGTGGCGTGCGCCGCCCGTACCCTTTTGGCGATAGATCTTCTTGGTCGAGTAGGACACGTCCGAACGACCGAGCGTCGAGTGGGTGCCAGCCTGTGCTTTCGCACGCTGCCAGCGCACCACACGGTGCAGGATGTCGGCGCGCGGCTCGAGCCCAAAGATCTCGTCGGCGAGTTCGATCGAACCGGATTTACCGGCGTCGAGCTTGATCACATCGAGTTTCATTCTTTGTCTCCTTCAGGCGCAGCATCGCTACCTTCGGCCTTATCGGCCTCGATCGATGCTTCGGCGTCTTTGAGCGCGGCGGCTTCAGCTGCAGCAGCTTCGGCCTCAGCGGCCTGACGTGCAGCTTCTTCCTCGGCGGCGGCAGCGGCAGCAGCAGCTTCAGCAGCTTTATGCGCAGCCTCGGCAGCCGATTTCAGCGCGGCCGGGTAGATGATGTTCTCGGATGCCGGTTTTTTGACCGCATCCTTGACCGTCACCCAACCACCTTTGGAACCGGGAACCGAACCTTTGACCATGATCAGACCGCGATCTGCATCGGTTTTCACCACTTGCAGGTTCTGGGTCGTCACGCGGGCAGCGCCCATGTGGCCAGCCATTTTCTTGCCTTTGAACACCTTGCCCGGGTCTTGACACTGACCGGTCGAACCATGCGAACGGTGGCTGATCGAGACGCCGTGCGTAGCGCGAAGACCGGCGAAGTTGTGACGCTTCATGGCGCCCGCAAAACCCTTACCGATCGAGGTGCCCGCGATATCCACGAACTGACCTTCGAAGTAATGATCGGCGGTGATTTCTTCACCCACTTCGATCAGGTTCTCTGCGGCGACGCGGAATTCCGCGACTTTGCGCTTGGGCGCCACATTCGCCTTAGCGAAGTGACCACGCATTGCAGCCGTCGTGCGCTTGGCTTTCGCCTCGCCCGCGCCAAGCTGAACAGCGGTGTAGCCATCCGTGTCGGCGGTGCGCTGTGCAACAACCTGCAAGCTGTCGAGTTGAAGAACGGTCACCGGAACCTGGCGGCCATCTTCAAGGAAAAGCCGGGTCATACCCAACTTCTTGGCAATAATACCAGTGCGAAGCATGTGACCCTCCTTACACCTTGATCTCGACGTCGACACCAGCCGCCAGGTCGAGCTTCATCAGCGCGTCCACGGTTTGCGGGGTCGGATCGACAATGTCGAGAAGACGCTTATGCGTACGGATTTCCCACTGGTCGCGCGACTTCTTGTCGATGTGCGGACCACGAAGAACCGTGAATTTCTCGATTTTATTGGGCAGCGGGATGGGCCCGCGCACCGTAGCACCCGTGCGTTTTGCGGTGTTAACGATTTCTTGGGTGCTGGCGTCCAGCACACGGAAATCGAACGCCTTGAGCCGGATACGGATATTTTGGCCGTTCATGTGTCATGCCTCTCGCATGGCGTGAAGATTGAGAGGCAGACGACACCTCATGCGCGCCTGCATCGAACCTTTAATCTAAGCTAGATCAGAGGCGTCCCCTACGGGGCTCACCTGAGTCTGTCAAGAGCGAATGGCGCGCCTTCCGGCGCACCATTCAAATTCGTCTCACTTGTCGGTTTCCGGGGCCGCAATCACGGCCTCGGCCCGCTCAAAATCAAGCGAGGATTTTGGACACCACGCCGGCGCCGACGGTGCGGCCGCCTTCGCGGATTGCAAAGCGCAGGCCGTCTTC
>JAFGWK010000230.1 GCA_016937195.1 Paracoccaceae bacterium
ATCTCGTTGACCGCCTTGGGGTTGGCTTTGCCGCCCGAGGCTTTGATCACCTGGCCGACGAACCAGCCCGCGAGTTTCGGGTTGGCGCGGGCTTTTTCGACCTGATCGGGGTTGGCGGCGATTACGGCGTCCACGGCGGCCTCAATCGCGCCGGTGTCGGTGACTTGGATCATGCCGCGATCCTCGACGATCTTTTCAGGATCGCCACCTTCGGTATAGACGATCTCGAACAGTTCTTTGGCGATTTTGCCCGAGATTTTGTCCGATTTGATCAGCTTGATGATCGCGCCAAGCTGGACGGGCGAAACCGGGCTGGCGGTGATTTCGGCGTCGTCTTTTTTCAAACGGCCGAATAGCTCGTTGATAACCCAGTTGGCGGCAAGCTTGCCGTCGCCTGCCTGCGCGACCACGGCCTCAAAATAATTGGCGTTTTCGACGTCCGCCGTCAGCACCGAGGCGTCATATTCCGAAAGGCCGAAATCCTTGACGAAACGGGCTTTTTTGCCGTCGGGCAGCTCTGGCATTGAGGCGGCGATATCATCTACCCAAGCCTGTTCGATCTCCAGCGGCAACAGATCGGGGCACGGGAAGTAGCGGTAATCATGCGCCTCTTCCTTGGAGCGCATCGAGCGCGTCTCGCCCTTGTCGGGATCATAAAGACGCGTTTCCTGCACGACCTTGCCGCCATCTTCGACGATCGCGATCTGGCGGCGCGCCTCGTACTCGATCGCGGCTTGGATAAAGCGCATCGAGTTCATGTTCTTGATTTCGCAACGTGTGCCGAGATGGCTGAAATCCTGCGTTTCCTGATATTTCTCATAGGCGCCGGGCTTGCAGATCGACACGTTCACATCGGCGCGCAGATTGCCGTTTTGCATGTTGCCATCGCAGGTGCCCAAATACCGCAGGATCTGGCGCAGCTTGGAAACATAGGCGGCGGCCTCTTCGGGGCCGCGGATGTCGGGGCGGCTGACGATTTCCATCAGCGCCACGCCGGTGCGGTTGAGGTCCACAAACGACATGTTCGGGTCCATATCGTGGATCGATTTGCCCGCATCTTGTTCAAGGTGGATACGCTCCACGCGAACTTTGCGCGCCACACCCGGCCCCATATCGACGATGATCTCGCCCTCACCCACGATGGGATGGTAGAGCTGGCTGATCTGATAGCCCTGCGGCAGATCGGGGTAGAAATAGTTCTTGCGATCAAAGGCCGAACGCAGGTTGATCTCTGCCTTGAGGCCCAGACCCGTGCGAACGGCTTGCGCCACGCAAAACTCGTTGATCACGGGCAGCATACCCGGCATCGCGGCATCCACGAAGGCCACGTTGGAATTGGGTTCGGCCCCGAAAGTGGTCGAGGCACCTGAGAACAGCTTGGCGTTCGAGGCGACCTGCGCGTGTACCTCTAGCCCGATGACCAATTCCCAATCCGATTGGGCCCCGGCAATGACCTTGGGCTGGGGCGAGGTGAATTCGAGATGGTCGAGCATGTCCGCATCCTGTCTGAAAGGCGTCTTGCGCCTTCTAGGACAGGGGCGGCGCGGGGGCAAGAGGGCGGCGACCTCAAGTGGTTGAGACCCGCGTCCTCCCCCAGATTTAGTGACGCCCGATCCGCCGCAGCGCAGCAACACGAAGTCGTGATCCCTTGTAACCAAACGCCCCCTTTGCTTGGATCGGATTTGCGCCATGATAACGCTAACAGGACGCGCCCCGCCGGGTCACGCGCCCTGCTGCGCTGCGCAGAACTAGCCCTGACCGCGAGACGGACTCAGGCAGAGGAGGAGATGACCCGGCATCTGGAGGAATTTCATGACCAAACGCACCCATATTTCGCCAACTTCGGCGCTGATCCGGCTTGCAGGCACCAGCGCAATCGCGCTTGGCCTGTGTGGCATGGCCGCGCAAGCCGAAGGCGTTAGCGCATCCGATTTCGGGGCCGATTTCGCCGCAATGGCCAAGCTGAAAGATGTCACGGCTAAGGGTAAGGGCAAAATCGGCGTTTTGCTGCCCGACACGGCCAGCTCGGCGCGCTACACCTCGTTTGACGAGCCCTATCTGAAGAAAGCCTTCGAGATGGCCGGCCTGTCGAGCGATGATCTGATCATCTCGAACGCGCAAGGGTCCGAGGCCGATCAGCTCACCCAAGCCCAGACCGATATTTCGCAAGGCGCAACCGTTTTGCTGCTTGACCCGATCTCGTCGGGTGGCGGTGCTGCGGTTGAGCAATACGCCAAGGAACGGGGCGTGGCAGTGATTGACTATGACCGCCTGACGGTTGGCGGTTCGCGCGATTACTATATCAGCTTTGACAACGTCTCGGTGGGCAAGCTGATCGGTAAGGGCATGGAAGAATGTCTGGCCGACTGGAACGTCGCAAATCCCGATATCCTCGTGATGGCAGGCTCGCCCGATGACAACAACGCCACGCTGTTCAAGCAGGGCTACATGGACGTGCTCAAGCCAAAATTCGATAATGGCACCTATATAAACGCGGGCGAGCCTGCGGGCACGTGGGACCCATCCGTTGCGCGCACCACGTTCGAGCAGCAGTTCACTGCGCATGAAAATATCAACGCGGTCGTGACGCCCAACGATGACAACGCCAACGCGGTGATCTCGTATCTCAAGACCCTGAAAGTGCCGCCGAAGAACTTCCCCACGACCGGGCAGGACGCGACCGTAACAGGGCTGCAAAACATCCTGACCGGTTATCAGTGCGGCACCGTCTACAAGCCGATTTATCTTGAGGCACAAGCGGCCGCTGCCCTCGCGCTTTACCTGCGGGCTGGCGAAACCCCGCCCACAAGCCTGATCAACGGCCAGACGATGGACAGCTCGCAAAACAAAGAAGTGCCCTCAATCCTGATGGTGCCGATTTGGGTGACTGCGAAAAACCTTGCTGACACCGTGGTCAAAGACAAGTTCGTCGATGTCGCCAAGCTGTGCACTGGTGACGCTGCGGATGCGTGCAAAGCTGCTGGCATCGGGAACTGATAACAGATGACAGATATGGGTAATGGGACCGGGCCCCAGGATGCGATCTTGCGCATCCGGGGCCTGGAAAAGCGTTTCGGCGCGGTGCAGGCCCTTAGCGGCGTCGATTTCGACGTGCGCCCGGGGGAGGTGACCGCGCTGGTGGGTGACAATGGCGCGGGAAAATCCGTGCTGACCAAGACGATTGCCGGCATCCATGAGGCCGATGGCGGCACAATCGAATGGGATGGCGAGACGGTGCGGGTGCGCAATCCGCGCGACAGCGCCGAACTGGGCATCGAGGTGGTCTATCAAGACCTTGCGCTGTGTGACAATCTCGATGTGGTGCAGAACATGTTTCTGGGCCGCGAGATTATGACCAACAGCGTGCTGGATGAAGACGCGATGGAACGCGCCGCCGCCGAAACACTGTCGGGGCTGCGGGTGACGACGCTGCGCTCGATCCGCCAGCCGGTGGCCTCGCTTTCGGGCGGGCAGCGCCAGTCGATTGCCGTCGCGCGGGCCGTGATGTGGAATTCCAAGCTGGTGATTTTGGACGAACCCACCGCCGCGCTGGGTGTCGCGCAGACCGGTCAGGTGCTGCAACTGGTGCGCCGTCTGGCCGATCAGGGGCTGGCGGTGGTGATGATCTCGCACAACCTCAACGATGTGTTCGCGGTGTCCGACAATATCGCGATTTTGCGGCTGGGCGAGATGGTCAGCCAAGGCCCGATGGACGAATATGATACGCAGCGCGTGGTCGAGCTGATGACCACGGGCAAATCCGATCATGTGGTGACGGCAGGACAGGGGCGCGCCGCGCCCTCGATCGCCGCCGAAAATGCCAAAGAGGTTGCCGAGGCGCGCGCCGCATCTGGCGAAAGCGGCCCGGCTGCAGTCGTCACCAATGGCGAGACCGAGAGTTTTGGCAGCTATATGGGCCGCGTCTGGTCACGCGTCAAAGCCGGCGAAAGCGGCGTACTGCCGGTAATCCTTGGCTTCGTGCTGATCTCGGCGATCTTTCAGTTTCAAAACGACAAATTCCTGTCCTCGGGCAACCTCGTGAACCTGTTGGTGCAAGGCTCGGTCTTTATGATGATCGGGATGGGGCAAGTGTTTGTGCTGCTCTTGGGCGAAATCGACCTGTCGCTGGGCTTTGTCGCAGGTATCGGGGCAACAGTGGCGACGCTGCTGGTCGCGCCGGGACTGGGCTGGCCATGGTGGACAGCCGTGATCGTCGCGCTTGGCGTGACGGCTGTGCTTGGCATCGTGCAAGGCCTGTTGATTACGCGCCTGCGCCTGCCCTCCTTCGTGGTGACGCTGGCAGGTCTGCTGGGCTTTAACGGTTTGATGATCCAGCTTTTGGGCGCGGGCGGCACGGTGCCAATCGCGTCCGACACGATCAACAATTTCGCCAATGGTACGCTCAGCCCGCTGATGGGTTGGGTCGTTACCGGAGGCGCGGTGCTGGTCTTTGCCGCCCTCACCTATCTCAAGGACGCCAAACGGCGGGCCAGCGGATTGGTGGCCCCGCCGCTGGGCATGACGCTGCTAAAAATCGCACTGGCAGTTGTGGCGGGGGTTGTGCTGGTCACGATCTCGAACATGAACCGCGGAATTTCGCGCTTTCCGCTCTCGGGGATGCCTTGGGTGATTCCGATTGTGTTTGCGGTGCTGATCGCGTGGTCGTTCCTGCTCGGCAAGCTAAAGTTCGGGCGCTACGTTCTGGCCATCGGTGGCAATGCCGAGGCCGCACGGCGTGCCGGGATCAACCTAAGCCTGATCCGCACGGCAGCCTTTACGCTGGCGGCGGTCACGGCGGGTATGGGGGGCATCATCTACGCCTCGCGCCTGCGCTCAATCTCGACCAGCTTCGATGGCGGCACGATTGTGCTCTATGTCGTGGCGACGGCGGTGATCGGGGGCACGTCCCTGTTTGGCGGGCGCGGCCACCCGCTGCATGCCGTGCTCGGCGGGGTCGTGATTGCGGCCATCGTCAACGGAATGGCGCTACTGGGTCTGCCGGCTGCGGTGCAGTTAATGGCCACCGCATTGGTGCTGCTGGCCTCAATCACAGTTGACGTGGTTGTGCGTCGGCGCGGAGAAACCACGCGCTAAGGCAAGCCGCACGCAAAAAGTTGCAAAGGCCCCGTCCAGCGCGGGGCCTTTTTGTGTCGCAAGTCTTGTGGTGTTGGACAGCTTACGAGCAACCGGGCCGTAAAATGGCGGAAGCGGTGGGATTCGAACCCACGGTACGGTTCCCCGCACGCTAGTTTTCAAGACTAGAGCCTTAAACCACTCGGCCACAC
>JAFGWK010000231.1 GCA_016937195.1 Paracoccaceae bacterium
ATCTCGCGGATCAGATCGGGGGCGCGGACATCCTCGTGGCCGGGCTTGGGCTGGCACCACGGCAGATCGACCTCGCGCGCCACGTCATCGGCGGGCTGGGGCTTGGCGCTTTCCTCTTCGAGTGTCTCCGACATCGACTCCTCCTTGATTAGCGAACCGGCAGGCTTGCGGTGGCAAGCTCCACGATCTCCTCGGTGATTTCCTCCCTCCGCAGGCTGCGCGAGGTTTGGATCTGCTCGGTCAGCGTGTCGGCGGTATTGTCCTAGGCGGCGATCATCGCGCGCATCCGGGCCTTGTCAACGGCGGAGCAATAGTCGGCCACGCTAGCGGCGGGATGATCCTGCTGCGGGCGGCGTAAAAGTGTTCCTTCAGCCATGTCCGCGTCCTGCACATAGCTGCCGTTCATCCAAGACGCAGCGAACAGCAGCTCTCCGCCCTCATGTCCAATCCTTGAGTTTCCTGTGCATCTGCAGGAATGTCGTTAAGGGGCTGGGAATGGATATTCCCTTAAGAGAAGGGAACGCTGGAAAATTCCAAAAAAGGCGGAACGCTATATCAACTCTGCCCTCAACAAAAACCGCCGCCCCCTAGCTGGGAGCGGCGGTGAAACTCGTCACGCAGAGAAACCAGACGTTTAGGCAGGCACGGACATGCCTTTTTCGCGTGCCAGTTCGGTCATGCGCTTTTGCAGTTTTTCAAAGGCGCGCACCTCGATCTGGCGGATGCGTTCGCGCGAGACGTCATATTGGCCCGACAGCTCTTCGAGTGTCAGGGGATCGTCGCGCAGGCGGCGCTGGGTGAGGATGTCTTTTTCGCGCTCGTTGAGCACATCCATCGACGCCATCAGCATTTCGCGCCGGGTTTCCAGCTCTTCGCTTTCGGCGTAAGCCTCGGCCTGATTGGCGTCTTCATCCTCAAGCCAGTCCTGCCATTGCGCGGTGCCGCCATCATCGCCCGCCCCGACCTGCGCATTCAGAGAGGGGTCGGCACCCGCCATGCGGCGGTTCATCGAGATCACTTCTTCCTCGGTCACGTTCAGGTCATGCGCGATCTGGGCGACGTTTTCGGGGCGCAGATCGCCCTCTTCATAGGCGCCGATTTTCGACTTCGCCTTGCGCAGATTGAAGAACAGCTTTTTCTGCGCCGAGGTCGTGCCCAGTTTCACAAGGCTCCACGAGCGCAGGATATATTCCTGAATCGCGGCGCGGATCCACCACATCGCGTAGGTCGCCAGACGGAACCCTTTTTCAGGATCGAACCGCTTGACCGCCTGCATCAGTCCGACATTGGCCTCAGAGATCACCTCGGCCTGAGGCAGGCCATAGCCGCGATACCCCATCGCAATTTTGGCAGCCAAGCGCAGGTGGCTCGTGACCATCTCATGCGCAGCCTCGGTATCCTGATGGTCGACCCAGCGTTTGGCCAACATGTATTCCTGTTCTGGCTCCAGAAGGGGGAATTTCCGGATCTCTTGCAGGTAACGGTTAAGCCCCTGCTCGGGGCTGGGGGCGGGAAGGTTCGTGTAGCTGGTCATCTCTGTCCCATGTCTCCCTGTGACGGCCACTCAATATTGAGGCCTGACGACTGTATTTCAAGGTCAACGCAGTGCGGGGCGTTTTGGTTCAGTTATACCGCCGCGACGCGGTGTCGCATGAAAGAGTAAACGTTGGGTGAAGGCGTTTCCGTCGGGTTTAATGTGCCATCACGCGCTTGTGAGGTACGTTACAAGACCGGCGCGAGGATCGAAATCAGGTTGTTCATCAGGCGGCGCAAGACCGACCAGCGTGCAAGGCTTTGGCGGTCAACGTGAATGGATTGGCCTATCCACATCTCTTGCGCGGCGGCCAGATCACGCGCCAGCACCGGGTCGCTCATCAGGATACAGGCTTCGTAATTGAGCTCGTAGCTGCGTCGGTCCAGATTGGCCGAGCCAAGGATCAGTGCCTGGTCATCCGCCAGCAGCGTTTTGGCGTGCAAAATGCCGGGGCCATGTTCGAAAATCTCGACCCCGGCGGCGATCAGTGCGGGGTAATAGCTGCGCGAGGCGAACCCGACGAAGCGGCTGTCATTGCGGCGCGGGACGATCAGGCGCACGCGCACACCGCGACGAGCAGCGGCGCGCAAAGCCGCATCCAGCCCCTCGCCGGGCACGAAATAGGGGGTCGATAGCGTCAGGCTGGTGTTTGCCGCGCCAATCGCTGCGCCAAACACATCGGGGATCGCGCGGGTATCCAGCATCGGCCCGCTGGCAAAGCAGATCGCGGGCGTATCTGGCAGGTCCGGGGTCGGGGGCGCATTTTCGGAGGCAAGAGCTTGGCCCGTATGGGTGAGCCAGTCGCTGGCAAAGATATGGGCGTGTTGTGCCACCACCGGGCCTTCGAGGCGCAGCATGATGTCGGTCCACGGTGCAAAGCGCGCTTTGATTTCGAACTCGGGGGCGGCGATGTTGCGAGAGCCGATATAGGCCACGCGCGCATCGATCACGGCCAGCTTGCGGTGGTTGCGCAGATCAATCCGGCTGGTGGCCAGCTTGAACAGCGGCCAGTGGAACGGAAAGGCGACGCCCGTTTGCACGCCTGCCGCGCGCATAGCGGCCCAGACCGGGGAGCGAATGAATTTGCGCGCTCCTAGCCCGTCGACCAGCACGCAGACCTTTATGCCGCGTTTCGCTGCGCGCTCTAATGCCTGCGCCAGCGCGCGCCCGACGGGATCATCCAGCCAGATATAACTGATCAGATGGATCGTTTCGCGCGCGGCCTCGATATCGGCCAGAAGAGCAGCGATTTGCGCCTCGGCGGGCACCAGAAGGCGCGGCTGCATGGCGTGGCTGATGGTGTAGCCGTTGACGCTGGCGGCGCGAGCAAAGCTTGGACGCCAACCGTCGGGTATTGCTACGGGCGCGGTTTCGCGTGGCGGGGGCAGGGTGTCGAGTGTCTTGCGCTGCCGCCGGGCGATGCGAAAATTCAGCCGCGTTTCGCCCACCAGCAGATACAGGATTATCCCGGCCACGGGCACGGAAAAGATCAGCACCAACCAGCCTGCGCGCACCGCAGGGGGCCTATCGGGACGCGCGAGCACGCGGATGGCAGCCCCCAACTGCGCTAGAAAATGCAGCGCGACCGCAAGGTTGAGCGTGCCGATTGCCTCTAGCATCAGCTTGCTCCGCGCAGGGTCTCGATCAGGGCGGTCATGTCGGCGGGCAGCGGGGCCTCAAACGACAGCTCTTCTTCGGTAACGGGGTGGATGAAGCCCAAAGTCGCGGCATGCAGCGCTTGGCGGGGAAAGCTGCGCGCAGCCTCTGCCCCAGCCGCGCCCACGGTTTTTTCGCTAAGCTTGCGTTTGCCGCCATAGGTTGGATCGCCCAGCAATCCGTGCCCGGCATAAGACATATGCACCCGGATCTGATGCGTGCGCCCGGTTTCCAGCCAGCAATCAATCAGCGCAGCCGCGCCGTGAAAGCCCTCGACGACGCGTGCCCGCGTCACCGCATGCCGCCCGCCATTGGCCACCACGGCCTGTTTCTGACGGTCGGTCTTGTGGCGCGCAAGCTGGGTGGCGATTTTCAAAATGCCACCTTGTTCGAAACTGACGCCGCGGGTGCCGCGCAGGCGCGGATCGGCGGCGTCGGGAATACCGTGGCAAACCGCAAGATAATGGCGATGCACGCTGTGGGCCTCGAATTGCGCGGCCAGCCCGTGATGGGCGCGATCCGATTTCGCCACGACAAGCAGTCCCGAGGTGTCTTTGTCGATGCGGTGCACGATGCCGGGGCGGGCCTGTCCGCCCACGCCTGACAGATTGCCGCCGAAATGGTGCAGCAGTGCGTTGACCAGCGTGCCCTCGGGGGTGCCGGGCGCGGGGTGGGTGACCATGCCAGCGGGCTTGTTGACCACGATCAGATCGGCATCTTCCCACAGCACTTCTAGGGGGATGTCTTGGGCCAACGTCTCGACCGCTTTGGGGGGCTCCAGCGCGATGGCGTAGATCTCGCCCTCGGTGACCTTAGCCTTTTGATCGGTGATCGGCGTTCCCTCGCGGCTCACCGCCCCCTCTGCGATCAAACGCGCAAGGCGCGAACGCGACAGCGCCGCTTCCTCTGGCACAGCGGCGGCCAGTGCCTTATCAAGGCGCGGACCCATGTCCGGCCCGATCTCGACGTTGAGGATGTCTTTTACCATGTCTGACCTGCCTGAAGATGATGTCCCGCCCTCGCTGCCCCCCGATCTGCGCTTTCTCAAGCTGCTGGTCACGGTGCTGGCGGGCGTGATGATTTTGGGGCTTGTAGCGATTGTGACGCTGCTTGTCATCCGTCTGCAAACACCTAGCCCTTTGCCTGTGCTGCCAAGCCAGATTACACTGCCTGCGGGCGCACATCCCGAGGCGGTGACCTTCGCGCGCGGCTATACGGTGGTGGTGAGCGATCAGGGCGATGTGCTGGTCTATGACGGGGCGGGTAAGGAGCGGGCGAAACTGGCGATCACGGGGCTTACGGATGGACATTGATCTTGAGATTGCGGCTGCGGGCTGGGACGCGTTGGATTTACCTCTACTTTCCGAACGCGCCGCGCGGTTGGTACTGACAGATCGCGGGCTGGACCCCGACATTTGCACGCTGTCGATTTTGGCCTGCGATGATGCGCGTATTGCCGAGCTGAACGAAGATTTTCGCGCCAAAGCGCAAGCCACAAACGTGCTAAGCTGGCCCGCCGAGGAGCGCGGCGCTGAGCAACCCGGTGCCACGCCGGGTCTGCCCCAACCCGATATTTTCGGCGAAATCGAGTTGGGCGATATTGCGATTGCCTATGAAACATGTGCGCGCGAGGCCGCCGATCAGGGCAAATCCCTTGAAAATCATGTGACGCATCTGATTATTCACGCTATTCTTCATCTGCTCGGTTACGACCACATTCGTGACGAAGATGCGCAACTTATGGAAGAAATCGAAATCCGACTTCTTGAAAGCCAAGGGATTGTTAACCCATATGGGCAAGACTAAGGCCGCAAAGGTCGCGATTTTGGAAAGGGACGATGGAACAGGTCACTGACGCGGGGCACCGCGCCAATCCGCAAGACACTGCTGAGGGGTCGGATAACTCTGAACCGGGACAGTCTTGCGAGCCCGCTTCGCGCGGGCTGTTTAGCCGCTTGTTTGGGGGACGCTCCTCAGAGGGCGATCATCAGATCGAGCAATCGCAACCGCCCGCGCCCGCGCCCCCGCCGGGGCTGGGCAATTTGCGCCGGATGCGCGTGGGCGATGTCGCCATTCCTAAAGTCGAGATAGAGGCCGTTCCGGTCTCGATCACGCGCGACGAGTTGGTGCAAAAATTCCGCCAGCATGGCTATTCGCGCCTGCCGGTGTTCAAGGAAACCTTGGATACGCCTCTGGGACTTGTGCATCTGAAAGATCTGGCACTGGAATATGGCTTTGGCTCGGGCAATGGGCGGTTTAACCTGCGCAAACTGATCCGGCCGCTGATTTTCGTGCCGCCCTCGATGCCGATCGGTGTGCTGCTGCAAAAGATGCAGGTACAGCGCATCCACATGGCCTTGGTGATCGACGAATATGGCGGGGTTGACGGGTTGCTCACGCTTGAGGATCTGATCGAACAAGTCATCGGTGAGATTGAGGATGAGCATGACGAAACCGAAGACGGCTATTGGCGCGAGGAAAAGCCGGGCCAGTGGATCGTCCTTGCCCGCGCGCCTGTGAATGAATTCGAGAGTGTGGCGGGAATTCGTCTGGCCGATGCCGAGGCCGATGACGAGATCGATTCAATGGGCGGGCTGGTGTTTATGCATTTGGGCCGTGTTCCCGCGCGCGGTGAGGTTGTGGTGACAGATAACGGCGTTGAATATGAGGTGGTCGACGCTGATCCCCGCCGCATCAAGCGGCTTCGGGTGCGCTTGCCTGGCGTGGCTGCTGCCGAATGACGCTAGGATTGCGGGCTGGATTTCGCGCGCCGCTGCGACCGCGTTGGCAAAGCTTGCTTGGCGCGCTTGTGCTTGGTGCGCTTGTGGCGGCCGGGCAGGCTCCGCTCAGTCTTTGGTGGATCGCGCTGCCTGCCTTGGCGGGGGTGATTTGGCTGGCGGCGGGGCAGCGCTGGGCGGCCTCGGTCGCGTGGATCGGGTTTGCGGCGGGCTTTGGCTATGCGCTTGCGGGCATGTTCTGGATCGTTGAGCCTTTCATGGTCGAGGCCGAGGTTTATGGCTGGATGGCCCCCTTCGCGCTGATTTTTATGGCGGCGGGCATGGGCGTATTTTGGGCGCTGGGCTTTGGCCTTGGCGCGCAAATTGGGCCGGGGCCGGGGGGGCGTGCCCTTGGCATTGCGCTGGGTATGGCGGCGTCAGATGCGCTGCGCTCTTATGTGTTTACCGGTTTTCCCTGGATATTGATCGGCCATATCTGGATCGGCACGCCTGTGGCGCAGGCGGCGGCCTTTGTCGGGCCGCTCGGGCTAAGCCTGATCACGATGGGGATCGCGGCGGCCCCTGCGATGGCGGCGACGCTGCGCAAGGGGCGCGGGGTGGCGTTGCTTGGCGTGGCGCTGCTCGGTCTGGGCGCGATCTGGTTGGGGGGGGCGGCACGGCTGGCCGCCCCGGTTGCGCCGCGGGCCGATCCGATCCATCTGCGTCTGGTGCAGCCCAACGCGGCGCAAAACCTCAAATGGTTGCCTCAATATCGGATGAAATTCTTTGATCGGCTGCTGCGCCTCACAAGCCGTGCGCCCAACCCCGGCACGCCCAAGCCTGATTTGATCATCTGGCCTGAAACGGCGGTGCCGTTCTTGCTGAATCGTCCCGGTCAGGGCTTGGCGCTATCGGCACAGGCGGCGGGCGGTGTGCCGATTGCGATGGGCATCCAGCGCGCTCAAGGCACGCGCTATTACAACTCGCTTGCGGTGATTGGCCCGGACGCTGCGGTGCGCGATATATACGACAAATCCCATCTTGTGCCCTTTGGCGAATACATGCCCTTTGGCGACTTTCTGGCGCGCTTTGGGATCACGGCGTTCGCTTCGCAGGTGGGCAACGGGTATTCCGCTGGTACGGGAGAGAAATTGCTCGACCTCGGCGCTTTGGGCAAGGTTGCCCCACTGATCTGTTACGAGGCGATCTTTCCCCAAGATCTAATGCATTTCCCGTCGCGTCCCGACTGGATATTGCAGGTCACGAATGATGCATGGTTTGGCACGCTCAGCGGCCCGTATCAGCATCTCGCCCAAGCCCGGTTGCGCACGATCGAACAGGGTCTGCCGATGGCGCGCGACGCCAATACCGGGGTGAGTGCGCTGATTGATGCCAAGGGGCGTATCGTGGCCAGTCTGGGTATGGACCGCGCGGGGGTGCTGGATGTGACCCTGCCGCCCTCGTTGCCCAAAACGCTCTACGCCAAGCTGGGGGATGTGCCGTTTATCGCGCTAATTGCCGCACTTTTCATCGTTTCCTTATTGTTTTCACGCAATGTCATTGACCGGAAGGGCAAGCGACACTAGCTATCTCGCGACCCGCTCCAACGGCTTCCTGACGGTGCGGGGTAATTCACAACGGAGCACGTCCCATGACACGCGATAGCTATATTTTCACTTCCGAGTCCGTCTCGGAGGGGCATCCCGATAAGGTCTGTGATCGGATCTCGGATGCGATTCTTGATACATTTTTGGCTGAAGAACCCAATGCCCGCGTCGCCTGCGAGACGTTTGCCACCACCAATCAAGTTGTTGTCGGCGGTGAGGTTGGCCTGTCGGACAAAGAAAAACTGGCCGAATATATGGGCCGGATCGACGGCATCGTGCGCGATTGCGTGAAAGATATCGGCTATGAGCAGGATGAGTTTCACTGGGCCACGCTGAATGTCTCAAATTTCCTGCACGCGCAATCGGCGCATATTTCGCAAGGCGTGGATAAGGACGGGGCGGGCGATCAGGGCATCATGTTTGGCTATGCCACCGATGAGACCCCCGACCTCATGCCCGCGCCGCTGCATTACAGCCACGCGATTTTGCGCCGCTTGGCAGAGGCACGTAAATCGGGGGCCGAGTCGACGCTGCGCCCTGATGCGAAATCACAGCTTTCGGTGCGCTATGAGGGCGGTAAACCGGTGGGCGTGACGTCGATCGTGCTGTCTACGCAGCATTCCGACGCTAACCAGACCTCGAATGATATCCGTGCCATTGTCGAACCTTACATTCGCGAAGTGCTGCCTGAGGGCTGGATCTCGCCCGAGACTGAATGGTGGGTGAACCCGACGGGGACGTTTGTGATCGGCGGGCCGGATGGCGATGCCGGCCTGACGGGGCGCAAGATCATTGTCGATACCTATGGCGGTGCCGCCCCCCATGGCGGCGGTGCGTTTTCGGGCAAAGACCCGACCAAGGTGGACCGCTCGGCCGCCTATGCCGCGCGCTATCTGGCGAAGAACGTGGTGGCCTCGGGTCTCGCGAAAAAATGCGTCATTCAAGTGTCTTACGCGATTGGTGTGGCCAAGCCGCTGTCGATTTATGCCGATACCTTTGGCACCGGCCAAGTGCCTGACGAGGAAATCGAACGCGCGGTCAGCGCGGTCATGGACCTTACGCCCAAGGGCATTCGCGACACGCTTGATCTGTGTAAACCGATCTATGAGCGCAC
>JAFGWK010000232.1 GCA_016937195.1 Paracoccaceae bacterium
CCCCCAAGACATGAAAAGACCCCTTCCGAAGGGGACGGAAGGGGCCAGTCTCGCTGATCAGGCTCGTTGATTCACCGCCCGAGGTGTTATTGGTTTCGCCTGGGCCTTCTCAGCGTCTAGGGCGAGCGCACCCGCCCCGGATGTCATTCTTCTTTCAGTGCAGCGCCATCGCGCCGTGACAGCGTAGCGTGACCGTGGTCGCGTCGCCCGCCATGCGGATGTCGATGACATCCATACGCTGGCGGTCCAGATCCCCGCCCAGCATCTCGATCGAGGCATAGCCCCGAAACGTCGCGTCGATCAGCGAGGTCAGCGCCTCACCGGTCAGATCGGCCTCAATCCCGCCAGGGATTTCGCGCAGCGCTTCGGGCGTCACCCGCTTATTTCCAACGATCAGTTCCACTTGCGTCCTTTCCCGGTCCCGTCTGCGCGGGGGTATGCGTCAAGCCCCGGCACCGACTGGCACCGGAGCTGTTGTTTTGATCAGCTACAGCCGCTGGTCGCGCCGCAGGTGTTGCACTTCATGCAGGTGCCGTTGCGCACGAGCGTGTAGTTGCCGCAATCGCCGCAGGCTTCGCCCTCGTAGCCCTGCATCTTGGCCTTGGCGCGCGCATCCATCTGAATACCGCCCGACGATACGGCGGTGGTCGTGGTGACCTTGGCTTGCACGGTCTCGCTGGTCAGAATATCGCCGATAGCGTCACCCGACAGACCACTCAGACCGCCCCCGCCTTGCAGCACCATCAGCTCTTGCGGCATCCGCTTGCGCAAATAACCCGTCGAGGAGATCTGGCGCAGCACTTCCAGCGACTTAGACGCTTTTTCCGACACAGGTTCGACATTGGGTTTGCCCTCGGCCTCGCCGCCCCCCAGATCGTCAAACGCCGCGCCTTGCGGTTTGACATGCGCCAGGTCGGTGCGATCAAGATAGCTGATCGCCAGTTCGCGGAACACATAGTCAAGGATCGAGGTTGCATTCTTGACCGAGTCATTGCCCTGCACCATGCCGGCGGGTTCGAACTTGGTGAAGGTGAACGCATCGACGAACTCTTCCAGCGGCACGCCATATTGCAGGCCAACCGACACCGCGATTGCGAAGTTGTTCATCATCGCGCGGAAGCCCGCACCTTCTTTATGCATGTCGATGAAGATCTCACCCAGATCGCCATCGTCATACTCGCCGGTGCGCAGGTAGACCTTGTGGCCACCGACCACGGCCTTTTGCGTATAGCCCTTGCGGCGCGAGGGCAGCTTTTCGCGGTGACTGCGCACGACTTCCTTGACGATCACCTTCTCAATGATCTTCTCGGCCAGCACGGCGGCCTTTTCCTGAGCCGAGCCGGTGGCCAGGACCTCTTCGGCCTCTTCGTCATCCTCGATCAGCGCAGAGGCCAGCGGCTGGCTCAGCTTCGAGCCGTCACGGTAAAGCGCATTCGCCTTGATACCAAGCGACCAGCTCAGTTCATAGGCCGCCAGCGTTTCGTCAATCGAGGCCGAGTTGGGCATGTTGATCGTCTTCGAGATCGCCCCCGAGATAAAGCTTTGCGCCGCCGCCATCATCGTGATGTGGCTTTCCACCGACAGGTACCGCTTGCCGGTCTTGCCGCAGGCATTGGCGCAATCGAACACGCCCAGATGCTCATCCTTCAGATGCGGCGCACCTTCCAAAGTCATCGTGCCGCAAACGTGGTTATTGGCCGCCTCGATCTGCGCCTTGGTAAAGCCAAGGTGACGCAGCATGTCAAAACTCGGATCGTTGAGCTTGTCCGCCGGAATGCCCAGCGTCTTGGTGCAGAACTCTTCTCCCAGCGTCCACTGGTTGAACACAAAGCGGATGTCAAAGGCGGTGGGCAGCGCGGCCTCGACCTTTTCGATCTCACGCGGACCAAAGCCATGCCCGATCAGCGCGGTGGTGTTGATGTCGGGGCAGTTGCCAAGGCTTGCATGCCCCACGGCATGAGCGATCATTTCCTCGATCTGCGCCGACCCGTATCCCAGCTTTTCAAGCGCGGCGGGAACCGAGCGGTTGATGATCTTGAAATAGCCACCGCCTGCGAGTTTCTTGAACTTCACCAGCGCAAAGTCGGGCTCGATACCCGTGGTGTCGCAATCCATCACCAGACCGATCGTGCCAGTGGGCGCGATGACCGAGACTTGCGCGTTGCGATAACCGTGTTTCTCGCCAAGGCTGAGCGCCTCGTCCCAAGCCTTTTGAGCCAACTCGATCAGACCCTGATCGGGGCAGCCCGCATGATCCAGCGCGACGGGTTTAACGGCGAGTTTCTCGTAACCCTCGGTCTTGCCTTGTGCGGCGGTGCGGTGATTGCGGATCACGCGCAGCATGTGGGCAGCGTTCTTCTCATAGCCGGGGAATGGCCCCAACTCGCCCGCCATCTCGGCCGAGGTCGCGTAGGACACGCCCGTCATCACGGCGGTCAACGCACCACACAGCGCGCGGCCCTCAGTGCTGTCATAGCCATAGCCCATATTCATCAGCAGACCGCCGATATTGGCATAGCCCAGACCCAGCGTGCGGAAATCATAGGACCGCTGCGCAATCTCTTTGGACGGGAATTGCGCCATCAGCACCGAGATTTCCAACGTCACCGTCCAAAGGCGGGTCGCGTGGACATAGGCTTGCGCGTCGAACTTTCCGCCCTTGTAAAAGGTCAGCAGGTTCATCGAGGCGAGGTTACAAGCCGTGTCATCAAGGAACATGTATTCCGAGCACGGATTGGAGCCACGGATCGCGCCATCTTCAGGGCAGGTGTGCCAGTCATTCACGGTGTCGTGGAACTGGATGCCCGGATCAGCGCAGGCCCAAGCGGCGTGACCGACTTGCTCCCACAATTCCCGCGCGCGGATGGTTTTGGCAACCTTGCCATCGGTGCGCCGGAGCAGCTCCCACGGGGCGTCGTCCTTGACCGCTTGCAGGAAGGCATTGGTCACGCGCACCGAGTTGTTCGAGTTCTGACCCGAGACCGAGACATAGGCTTCGCTGTCCCAATCGGTGTCATAGGTCGGGAATTCGATGCTGCCATAGCCCTGACGCGCATATTGCAGCACGCGGTTGATATAGGTTTCGGGGATCATCACGCGCTTGGCGGATTTGATCGCCTCTTTCAACGCCGGATTGCTGGCGGGATCGACCGAGGTCTCATCCGAGCCATCGCATTCGCGGATCGCGGTGAAGATCTTGTTCAGCTCGCGCTCGTGCAGTTTCGAGCCGGCCACAAGGCTTGCGACTTTCTGCTCTTCGATCACCTTCCAGTTCACGAACTGCTCGATATCGGGGTGATCCATGTCACAGATCACCATCTTGGCGGCGCGCCGCGTGGTGCCACCCGATTTGATCGCGCCCGCGGCCCGGTCCCCGATTTTCAAGAACCCCATCAGACCCGAGGACTTGCCACCGCCCGAAAGCGACTCACCCGCCGCACGCAGGCTGGAAAAGTTGGTACCGGTGCCAGAGCCGTATTTGAACAGACGCGCCTCACGCACCCACAGATCCATGATGCCGCCATCGCCCACCAGATCGTCTTTGACCGACTGGATAAAGCAGGCATGAGGTTGGGGGTGCTCATAGGCCGAGGCCGATTTCGTCAGCTTGCCCGATGCGTGATCGACATAGAAATGACCTTGGCCCGGTCCGTCGATACCATAGGCCCAATGCAGGCCAGTATTGAACCATTGCGGCGAGTTCGGCGCGGCCATCTGTTCAGCCAGCATGAAGCGCATCTCGTCATAATAAGCCTGCGCATCGGCTTCTGAGGTGAAATACCCCCCCTTCCAGCCCCAATAGCACCACGCGCCCGCCAGACGATCAAACACCTGCTTGGCCGAGGATTCGCCCGTGAAGCGCGCCTCTTCAGGCAACTTCGCCAGCGCGGCCTCATCAGGAACCGAGCGCCACAGGAATTCGGGTACGCCCTTTTCTTTGACCTTTTTCAGCGCGGCCGGAACGCCAGCCTTACGGAAATACTTTTGGGCCAGCACGTCCGAGGCGACTTGGCTCCAACGCTTGGGAACTTCGACGCTATCGTTGGAAAAGACCACCGTGCCGTCGGGATTGCGAATCTCCGAGGCCGTCGTCGTAAAGTCCAGTGCGCCATAAGCGCCGGTCTCTTCGGTGGTAAATTTCCGCTCGATCTTCATCTACCCAATTCCTCATGTGAATGCGCGAGTGAAACTTAGCCGACGGCAAAGGAAGATCGGTCTCGCCATTGCTAGAATGCGAGTCGCCGCAACACTACGGCGTTGCGTCCCAATTACTGTCCCTTAGCCCGCTCGCCCCACTACATCTGGTGTTTACGACGCTGACGAACCACAACCTGCCGTAGGTCGCATGATCCGTCAACGAATCTTTAAGGCAATCGGGAGCGTTTTTTATATTGACCCGCAGGGATTCACGGCTGCCGCCTGATTCACCCACACGGCTCCTGTGGATAAGCTTGATCGCGACGAAGCGAAAAATGCCTGTGATCCTTATGACTTGGCGGTAACGAAGCCGTGAGTGTGGGCAATTCATCCACACACCACAATATCTTGTGGACAATATGACAAGAGGATGACGGTTTTTCTGATGAAGTTACCGGGCGTGGCTATAGGGCCACAGCTTGGGGCCGCCACAAGATGTAGTGGCGCGCGTAAATCCAACACAAGAGAGAATGGTCGGGGCGGCGAGATTCGAACTCACGACCTTCTGTACCCAAAACAGACGCGCTACCAGGCTGCGCTACGCCCCGACTGGGCGTGTCATACCCGCACCGCGCGGCCAAGGAAAGGGGTCACGGACAGGGAAATGCAGCGCGCGCCTGATCAATTTGGGGATAAGCAAGCTGACTGCCCTCGCTGACGCCCAGACGCGCAGCCAATCCGCCGTTGATCTCGAGAACATATTGCACGCGCGAACCCGAGGGAATCGGCGTGTCGTCGAAAGGTTTGGCGTTGTGCGCGATCTTTGCCACGCGCCCCGTCGAATCAATATACAGGATATCAAGCGGCAGCGGCGTATCATGCATCCAGAACGAGACCTCGCGCGCATCGGGGTAGACAAACAGCATTCCCGCGCTGCTGGGCAGATGATGCCGCCCCATAAGACCTTGCGCACGCTCGGCGGGTGTTGCTGCGATCTCGACATTGAATTGGCTCAGCTGCCCATCATGACGCAAGATCGCCAGATCGTCGCGACATTGCGGCAGACTTTGGGCTTGGGCGCTGACGGGCGAGACACCCAAAAATAGCGCCAAGAGCAGCGCCACCGTGACTGTTGAAAAAAGCGCGCGTGCTGCGCCTAACGCGACGGGCGCGAACTTGCGTCCCATGCCAACACCTGCGCCGCCATGCGCCCCCGTTTGCCCTCGATGACGCGCAGGCACACCGCCTCGCCCGGTGCCAGATCGGCAAAGCCCGAGCGGCGCAGCACCTCCATATGAATGAACACGTCCTCGTCGCGCTCGAACACGTTGGCAAAGCCGAATCCCTTGGCCTTCTCGAACCACTTCACCCGCGCAGGCTCCATCGGCAATGCGATGATCTCCTCGGGGGTATTGTCGCCCAAATCCTCGATCGGCGCGACGATTTCGCCCGCAGGCGGCGCTATCGTCAGCACTTCGACGGCCTGCGCCCCCCGCGGCGTGGACTGCACTTTGACCGATATCTGCGCATGATCTGCCACCGAGCCCTGCCCGAAATTGCGCAACACATTCGCATGCAGCAAAATATCCGGCCCGCCGCTTTGATCCAGAATGAAGCCAAACCCTTTGACCGGGTCGAACCACTTCACCTCGCCGGTGATCTCGCTCAATAGTTCTGGGCTTTCGCCTAGCATTTTCCATCCCGTCTGCATGTTCGGGCTTTCCTGTTCGCTGGTCTTTCCTGCTCACAGTCTGTCGCGCCATGGGATAGATCATCAAGAGAATTCCTCGTGATTCAAGTGGCTTCGCATTTCACGAAGCGTGAAATTCAGGGATTTAGCCGGGTGATTTGCCATGCGCCGTCACCCGACTGGCGCGACCAGCGAAACCGATCATGCAGACGAAACGCGCCATCCGCCCAGAATTCTATCTCCAAGGGCTTGATTCTGAACCCTCCCCAGAAGTCTGGGCGTTTCGGGTTCGTGCCATGCGTCGCGGTGATCTTGGCGACATCGGCCATCAGGCTCGCGCGCGATGACAAAGGCTCACTTTGTCGCGAGGCCCATGCTCCCAGCCGCGATTTGAGCGAACGCGACGCATAATAGGCATCCGCCTGCGCGCCGTCTTCCCGCGTGACCACACCGCGCACCCGAATCTGACGGCGTAAAGATTTCCAATGCATCACGAAGGCCGCCTTGCCCGCGCCCTCGACCTCACGCGCTTTGACCGAGCCATAATTGGTATAAAACACAAACGCCCCGCCCGAGGGCATCTCGACGCCCTCGATTTCTTTCAACAGGACCATACGCGCATTTGGCATCCCGTCTTCATCGACACTCGCCAGCGCAATTGCGTTGGGGTCATTGATCTCGGTCTCTTGCGCCTCGTCCAGCCAGCGCTGTGCAATCGCAAACGGGTTTTCACCCGCGAAAATTCCACTCCGGTCACTCATATCACCCTCCATCACGATGACGACCGCCCCCGCCCTCGCTCAGAATACGCTTTTGCGCGGGTCAGCAGCCTTGATGCGTCTTCACCTTTCGCCTAAAGCAATCAGACTTACCAGAGCGCAGCGAGGGAAAACCTGACATGTCGAACAACCTGATGGTGGGCAAACGCGGCCTGATTATGGGCCTCGCGAATGATAAATCGATCGCCTGGGGCATTGCCAAGGCTTTGGGCGAAGCGGGCGCAGAGCTGGCGTTTTCCTATCAGGGCGAGGCGCTGAAGAAACGCGTGGGACCGCTGGCCGCGCAGCTTGGCGCCGACACGCTGATCGAATGTGATGTGGCCGATGAGGCGTCTATCGACACGCTGTTTGACACGCTCAAGGAAAAATGGGGCAAGCTGGATTTCGTGGTCCATGCGATCGGCTTCTCGGATAAGAACGAGCTGCGCGGGCGCTATGTTGACACGTCGCGCGACAATTTCACGATGACGATGGATATCTCAGTCTATTCCTTTACCGCTGTGTGCGCACGCGCCTCGGCGCTGATGAGCGATGGCGGCTCGCTGCTGACGCTGACCTATTACGGCGCCGAGCAGGTCATGCCGCATTACAACGTGATGGGCGTGGCCAAGGCCGCGCTAGAGGCGTCGGTGAAATATATCGCCGAGGATCTGGGCAAGGACGGTATCCGCTGCAACGCGATCTCCGCCGGCCCGATCAAGACGCTCGCCGCCAGCGGCATCGGCGATTTCCGCTACATCATGAAGTGGAACGAGCTGAACTCGCCACTGCGGCGCAACGTGACGCAGGAAGAAGTCGGCAAGGCGGCGCTCTATCTGCTCTCCGACCTCGGTTCGGGCACCACCGGCGAGACGCTGCATGTCGATGCGGGCTATCACGTTGTGGGTATGAAGGCGGTGGACGCGCCCGATATCGACGTGGTCACCGGCCGCAAAGACTGATCTGAAAGAACCGGTATGAGCCTCGCGGCCTTTACAGCGCTGTATTTCGTGCATCTGGCGGCGGCTATGTCGCCGGGGCCTGCGGTGTTGCTTGCGATGCGCACCAGCCTGCGCGAGGGGTTCATACGGGGCGTCTGGCTGGCGATCGGCATCGGCCTGGGCGCATGCATCTGGGCCGCTGCGGCGCTGTTCGGGCTGGCGCTGGTGTTCAAGGTCGCCCCTGCCCTGTTGACGGTGCTGAAATTCGCAGGCGCAACCTATCTGCTTTACATGGCCTATAAGATGTGGCGTCACTCAAACGATCCGATCGACGCCGATCTGCCCAGCCTGCCCAAAGACCGCTCACCCTTGCGCCTGATCTGGCTGGGCATCTCGACCCAGCTCGCCAACCCGAAACCGGCGGTGTTTTTCGGCACGATCTTCCTGACCTTCATCCCGCCCGCTGCCCCGCTCTGGGCCTATGGCGTGATCCTTGGCATCGTGTTTTTCAACGATGCGGGGTGGAATGTCCTCGTCGCGCGGGTGTTCTCCATGCACAAAACCCGCACCGTCTATTTAAACCTGAAATCCGTGATCGAGCGTGTGTTTGGCGGGTTGCTCGCCTTGCTCGGCTTGAAACTTATCCTGACCTAACCGCGCTGCCCGAAGGAGCCCCCGATGCCCGACCTTTTGCCCCATGAAAAAGGCTTTCACGTTAGCTGGGACCAGCTGCATCGCGATGCGCGCGCGCTTGCTTGGCGGCTGGATGGGAAGGGACCAGATAACGGCAGCTGGCGCGGTGTGCTGGGGATCACGCGGGGCGGTCTGGTGCCCGCAGCCGTGGTTGCACGCGAACTCGACATCCGCATGGTCGATACGATCTCGGTGAAAAGCTACAACCATCAGGAACAGCGTGACCCCGAGGTGATCAAACCGCCGCAAGCGTCGTTTATGGAAAATGGCGGCGAAGGCGTTCTGATCGTCGATGATCTCGTCGATACCGGCAAGACGCTGCAACTGGTGCGCGACCTGTTCCCCAAGGCGCATTTCGCGACCTGCTATGCCAAACCGCAAGGCGAGCCGCTGGTCGATACCTTCATCACCGAGGTCAGCCAGGACACCTGGATCTTCTTCCCCTGGGACATGGCGCTGCAATACGTCCAACCCTATCGCGGCACGGATTGAGCCACCCCAAATGCGTCTGACTGACCCCAACACTCGCCTTGGGCGGTTTCTGCACTGGTTGTTTGAAATCAGCCTCGTGCTCAAGGGACTGTTCGCGGCGGCGGAAACGTTCTCGGGGCTGGCGCTGCTGGGCATGCCCGGCAATGCGGTGCTGCGGCTGGCGCAATGGCTGACCCATCGCGAATTGACCGAAGATCCCAAGGATGCGATCGCAAATGCGCTGCTGCACGCGGCGCAGCATTTTTCAATCGAGACGCAAAGCTTTTATGGCTTTTACTTCACCAGCCACGGCGCGCTGAAACTGATCGTGGTGATCTTGCTGATGCGCGGTGTGCTTTGGGCCTATCCCGGTGCCATCGTGTTGCTCAGCGCCTTCGTGACCTATCAGCTCTATCTCTGGAGCCTGCATCATGCGATCTCGATGCTGCTGCTCACGGCGCTTGATCTGGTGGTGATCGCGCTGACACTGCGCGAATGGTATGTGCGCCACGGCTTTGCAATCCGCCCGCCCCGACAGGAATAGCCCTTTCATTTGGCCAAAAAATACTCCCGCCGGAGGCATCTGCGGGTTGCCAATTCCGCCGCCCTCTGGTGATCTCACGCGATCAGCCAAAGGACAGCCAATGCCCCACCCGCTCAATCCCGCAATCGCCGCCACCTTCGCCCCCCCGGTGATGGAGGCACGGCGCTGGCTGGATGGGGTGAATTTCCCCCCCGAGCGTCCGTTGATCAATGTCAGCCAAGCGGCACCGCTTGACCTCCCCCCCGAAGGGTTACGCCAAGCCATTGCGCAGGCCGCGCTGCACGACCCGCAAGCCCATCTGTACGGCCCCGTTCTCGGCCTGCCCGAATTGCGCGCACAGATCGCTACGCAATGGACGCCCCAGTATGGCGGCAGTGTGGCCCCCGAGCAGGTCGCGATTACGCAGGGCTGCAATCAGGCGTTTTGCGCAGTTCTGGCAACGCTGGCGGGACCGGGCGACGAGGTGATCCTGCCCACCCCTTGGTATTTCAACCACAAGATGTGGCTGGACATGTCCGGCGTGCGCACGGTCCCGCTTGCCCCCGGTGCAGGCCTGCTACCCGACCCGGACGAGGCGCGCGCCAAGATCACGCCGCGCACCCGCGCCATCGTTCTGGTCAGCCCGAACAATCCTGGCGGCGTGGAATACCCCGCCGCTCTGATCCGCGCCTTTGCAGACCTGGCACGCGCGCATCGGATCGCGCTGATCGTGGATGAAACCTATCGCGATTTCGACAGCCGCGAGGGCGCGCCCCATGATCTGTTCACCGATCCCGACTGGCCGGATTATTTCATCCAGCTCTACTCCTTTTCCAAGGCGTATCGTCTGACAGGCCACCGCGTCGGTGCGATCGTGGCCAGCGAAACGCGTCTCGCCGAGGTGGAGAAGTTCCTCGACACGGTCGCGATCTGTCCCAACCAGCTTGGCCAGATGGCCGCGCTTTGGGGGATGCGCAATCTCGGGGACTGGCTGGCGGGCGAGCGTCGCGAAATTCTTGCGCGCCGCGCGGCAATGGCGCAGGGGCTTGAGGCGCTTGAGGGCTGGAACTTGCTCGGCTGTGGTGCCTATTTCGCCTATGCCACCCATCCCGATCCGCGCCCCTCGCCTGACTATGCCCGCGCGCTGGTGCGCGAAGCAGGAGTGTTGATGCTGCCGGGGACGATGTTCATGCCGCAAGGCAGCGCGCAGGCGGCCCGCCAAATGCGCATTGCCTTCGCCAATATCGACACAACCGATATCGGTGAGTTAATGGCACGGCTTGCAGCCCTGCAGTCAAAGCCCTAAACACCGCCAAAAGATACGTCCGAGGAGGATAGCCCATGAAGCTGCGCAGTCACGGCAAGAGCGTGGTCGTCTGGATTTTGCTGGGGATGCTGGTGCTGGGGCTTGGCGGCTTCGGTTTCAGCTCGTTCTCGGGCAATGTGAAATCCGTCGG
>JAFGWK010000233.1 GCA_016937195.1 Paracoccaceae bacterium
CGAAACATCGCGGGCAAAAAAAGCGCCCGCGGGTGCGCCCGTTAGCCTGCCTAGAAATATCTCGGGGCCAGTGGGGACGTCAAACAAGGCATGATCGGGGGCGAGTAGGCCCAAACCCTCGGGCGTCAATAGAGGTCGGCCCCGCCAGATCGGTAAGATACGCGTGTCGGATTTCGCACGCAACGCGCTCAAAGCCTGCGGATCGCGGCGCAATTCGGCAGTACGATCCAGCGTATTCTCACCGCTAAACGCAGGCGGGTTGTCTTGGCGGGCTGGAATCTTCGTGTGCGCGAAGGACATGGCCGGGCTCCTTTTTGCATCGCTCATCCCATATCGCCACAGGCTTGGCCAGTCACAGAGGTGTTGCAAGACGGCACGGTCTCTTTCTGAAATCCTGTAACGGAGAGTTTACTGACTGGCGATCAACTGAGCTCTACCTTAGGTTGCAATTAGGGAAATAGGCCAGCTCGGACAACGAGCGGCTATACATAGTCGCATCACAGCGGCGAGGGGATAGAGATGGAAGGGCTGCCATTTCATACGCCGCAGGATGCCCCCTGCGCGAAGACGGTGACACTTGCGCTGCGTGTTCTTGAGACCACAGATCTGCACGGACATGTGCGCGCCTATGACTATTTCACGGACCAGTTCCGCGATGGCGAAGGGCTTGCAGCACTTGCAAGTGAGATCGCAAAGGCGCGCGAAGACGTCCCAAACTGCCTGCTGTTTGACAATGGCGACTTCATGCAGGGCACGCCCTTGACCCAGCTTTGGGGAGAGGCCTCATGCACAGATCGGCAAGTCATCAATCCCATGATCGCGGCGATGAATGCGGTGGGCTATGACGCGGGCACCTTGGGCAATCACGAGTTTGATTTCGGCCTTGAGCAACTCAATCAGTCCGTGCAGGCGGCAGATTTCCCGATTGTCAGCGCCAATCTTGAACTTTCGGTTGGGGCGCGGTGCGCCCATCGCGCGCTGGTCCTGCCGCCTTGGGTGATGCTCGAACGCGAGATGCATGATAGCGATGGGGCGCGTCACAAATTGCGCATCGCGGTAATAGGGTTCTTGCCACAGCAACCTGCTTCGTTCGTGCAAAGCGAGGGGGCAGATGGCTTTCGCTTTGGTGACAGCGTCGCCTGCGCGCGCGCGCAGATGGGATCGATCCTAGCAGCTAAACCCGACCTGGTGATCGCGCTGGCCCATACCGGGGTCGCGCCACTGCCCCATGTTGCGGCCCACTGTTATACGCCCGAGAACACCGCAGTGGATATTGCCGCCATCGACGGGATCGACGTGGTTTTGGCCGGACATGACCACCAGTGCCTTCCTGACCCAAAGGCCCCTATCACCAAGGGCGTTGATCCGATCCGTGCCACGCTCAATGGCAAGCCCGCGCTCAATGCCGGGGCCTTTGGCGATCACCTTGGGGTGCTTGACCTGACGCTTGAAAAGTCCGCGGACGGGCCTTGGCGTATCGCGCGTCACCAAGCCGAATTGCGCAAGCCTCGCTCAGTCGAGTCCCCCGCCGTAATCGCAGCCTCCGAGCACGCGCATCGCAGCACTTTGGCCCATATTCGGCAAGAAATCGGAACACTGGCAAGCCCGTTGCACAGCTATTTCGCATTGCTCGGGGCCGATCCCTGCATGAGCTTGTTTGCGCGCGCTCAGATGCGCTATGGCATGCGCGTTTTGGCCGGGCTGCCCGAGGCTAAGTTGCCGCTTTTATGCGCAACGTCCTCGTTCAAGGCTGGCGGTCGGCGCGGGCCGGAGAACTATATCTCTATCGCGCCCGGACCGCTGCGGATCAACCATATTGACGATCTCTATCTGTTCAACAACACGCTGACCGCGATTGAAATATCAGGCGCCGAACTGCGCAAATGGCTGGAATATTCGGCGCGGAGCTTTCATCAAATTTCGCCGGGTTCGCAAGACCACTGGCTGCGCGATCATACCTATCCGATTTACAATTTCGACGTCATTTTCGGAGTGACATATGAATTCGATATCTCGCGCCCCGCGCTTTATGATGGCGAGGGCAACAAGCGCCACGCCGGACCGGGACGCGTGAATGCGCTGTGCTATCAGGGCCAACCCGTTGCAGATACGCAAAAATTTGTGCTGCTCACGAGCAGCTATCGGGCAGCCCAATGCGCCCGCCTTGGCGTGATCGCGCGCCCCATTCCCCTGCCCGGCCCGAGCGTGAAAATCCGCGACCTGCTGATGAACGAGGCGCGCGGCCCAAAGCCGTTGCGGATCGCGGCACAACGGGTTTGGCGCTTTGCTGTGATGGCAGACACCAGCGTGATGTGCCGCACGGCCCCGGATGCCATCATTCATCTCGCAACGCTAAGCCAAACCGGGCTGGAGGCGACTCCGCTGGGTTTAGACACGGAGGGGTTCTTGCAACTCCGCATCGCCCTTTGATCTCAGATTGTGCAAGAAAAACTAGCAATCGTCTGTTTTTTCGCCCAGAGTTTCATCACGCCGCTGTGATTGACACCATGGCGTCGGGGCGCTTCGTCTATTGCCTTTCGCCCCGCCCCATTGTGCGCACGATTATTTCAAACGGCCCGCTCGGCCCGGATGATGACAATGAGGATCGCGATGTTTCCCCCCAAATCCCCCCTGATCGCCGCTGCAATTGTCGGCTTTAGCGCCACGCTCGCGCAGGCTGAAACCAAGTTTCCCTTTGCGCTCGATTGGAAATTTGAAGGGCCGTCGGCACCCTATTTCCTGGCGATAGATGACGGGTTTTACAGCGATGCGGGGCTTGATGTTGAGATTTCCGAGGGCAAAGGCTCGCTTGATGCAATCCCAAAAGTGGCAACGGGTGCCTATCCGGTGGGGTTTGCCGATATCAACTCGCTAATGAAATTCCTCGATCAGAACCCCGGAGCGCCGGTCACAGCGGTGATGATGGTCTATGACAAGCCGCCCTTCGCGGTCGTCGGGCGCAAGGATTTGGGCGTGAACACCCCGAAGGATCTTGAGGGCAAGGTGCTGGGCGCGCCGCCCCCGGATGGTGCATGGGCGCAATTCCCGATCTTCGCCAAGGAAACCGGGCTGGACATGTCCAAGGTCAAGGTCGATCCGGTGGGCTTTCCCGTGCGCGAGCCGATGCTGGCGCAAGGAAAGGTCGATGCGGTAACGGGTTTCTCGTTCTCCTCGACGCTCAATCTGAAACGCCTTGGCGTACCGCTTGAACAGCAATCGGTGCTGCTGATGGCAGATTATGGCGTGGCGCTTTACGGTAATGCGATCATCGTGAACACCGATTACGCCAAGGCCCATCCCGACGAAATCACTGGCTTTATCAAGGCCACCGCCGAAGGCTGGAAAGCTGCTGTCGCCGATCCGGGCAAGGCGGTGGAGTCCCTGATCAAGCGCAATCCGGCTGCAGATAAGGATCTGGAAACCGAGCGGTTGCAGATGGCAATTGATGCCAACGTCTTGACCGATTTCGTCAAGGAAAACGGCATGGGAAGCATTGATCCGGCCCGCATGGCCACTGCGATTGAACAGACCACGCTGGTCTATGAGTTCACGCACACTCCGGATGCCGCGCTTTATTTCGACAGCACCTATCTGCCCAAAGATGGCAGCCTCAAGATCGACTGATCCTCCCCGGGGGCGGGCGGCTCCTCCCTCCGCTCGTCCCCACTTTTTTGTTTGGCAGGCTCATGGACACGCTCATCGACATTCGCGGCGTCACGCACGCCTACAAAACCAAGAACGGGCCGCTCGCAGTGCTGGAGGGCCTCAACCTCTCGGTGCCCGAAGGCGAGTTTTGTGCCGTCGTTGGCCCCTCGGGGTGCGGCAAGTCCACACTGACGCGCCTTGTGGCGGGGTTGATGAAGCCCGATCAGGGCGAGGTTTTTCTACATGGAGAAAAGATCACCGGGCCGCGCAAAACCGTGGGCATGGCGTTTCAAAATCCGGTCCTTCTGGAATGGCGTAGCATTCTGGAAAACGTGATGCTGCCACTGGAGATCGTCGCGCCGCGGATGGCGCGTACTGACAAGGTCGCACGCGCCGAGCATCTGCTGGAGATGGTCGGGCTGAAGGGGTTTGAGAATAAGCGCCCCTCGGAACTGTCGGGCGGGATGCGCCAGCGTGCCAGCCTGTGCCGATCTATTGTGCACAAACCCGAAGTGCTGATCATGGACGAACCCTTTGGCGCGCTGGATAATTTTACCCGCGAAGACCTGTGGCAGACAATGCGCGACTTGCGCGCAGCCGAACCCTTTACCGCCGTTCTGATCACCCATGACCTGCGCGAAAGTGTGTTTCTGGGCGATCAGGTGGTCGTGCTTTCGGGGCGTCCGGCGCGCACGCAATATGTGCTGGACGTCGATCTACCCGCTGATCGCAGCATCGACATTCTCTATGAACCCAAGGCCGTCAACATGCTGCATGATCTGCGCGACCAGATCCGCATTGCGCAGGGCCGTGATGGAGGGGCGCATTGATGGATTGGAAAAAAGTTGCCACGCCACTTTTGTCGATCATCGCCTTTCTGGCGTTTTGGGAATTCATCGTCTGGGTGAATAGCTGGCCCAATTACGTGATGGCCTCGCCCTCGGACCTGCCCGCTGCTTATGTAAAATACTGGAAACTGTTTTTAGTCGACAGCTGGCAGACGCTGTGGCGCACGGTGGCAGGTCTCGCGCTTGCGGTGGTGTTTGGAACGTTGCTGGGCATGGTCATGGGATTTTCCAAGACCGCGCGCGATGCGCTTTATCCGCTGCTGGTGGGGTTCAACGCGATCCCCAAGGCGACGCTGGTGCCGGTATTGTCGCTGCTGTTCATCGGGCAGCATGATTTCAACACTGTGCTGATGGCGTTTCTGATTTCGTTCTTTCCAATCGCGGTGTCGGTCGGGATCGGCCTGTCCACGCTAGAGCCCGAATATCGCGACATTCTGGGCGCGCTTGGGGCGTCAAAGCTGACGATTTTCCGCAAGATCGCGCTGCCCAAGACCCTACCCGAGTTTTTCGGCGCGCTGAAAGTCTCGGTCACGCTGGCCTTCATCGGCACCAATCTGGTTGAGATCATCTCTCCCCATGGCAAGGGCTTGGGGTCGCTGTTTCAATCCGGCGCGACAAATGGCGATTATCCGTTGATGTTTGCGGTGCTCATCGCGCTCGCCTTCCTTGGGATCGTTTTGTATTACGCCGTCGTCGCGCTGGAAAAGGTCTTTGCCGGTTGGGCCGAGCGTTCCGCAACTTAGGGAGTGCAACCCGGGAACGAAATATCCCTGCACATGCCATGCCGATCTGCGAAAATTCCGAAAATTGTCATCGGCAATGAATTTCCTCTTGCGGCGGCGCGCGCGATCCCCTAAATCCGCCACCACTGAACCGGTATGCGGGCGTAGCTCAGGGGTAGAGCATAACCTTGCCAAGGTTAGGGTCGGGCGTTCGAATCGCCTCGCCCGCTCCAGTTCAGACATACCCAAGGATGCGGGCGTAGCTCAGGGGTAGAGCATAACCTTGCCAAGGTTAGGGTCGGGCGTTCGAATCGCCTCGCCCGCTCCAA
>JAFGWK010000234.1 GCA_016937195.1 Paracoccaceae bacterium
GCGCGTTACATGCGCGCAACAGCAACTGCCGGAAGGCTGGACATTTGAAAACCAGAAGCTTTGCCGTGATCGGCCTTGGAACCTTTGGCAGCACTGTTGCCAGTGAACTCGCCCGGTTCGGCAACCCGGTGCTCGGGATTGATACCGATGAGCGGCATGTGACGCGGTTGGCGGATACATTGTCCGAAGCGATCATAGCGGATGGCAAGGATGAAGCGGCCCTCAAGGAAGCAGGGGTCGGAAACTACGACGTTGCCATCGTCGCGATCGGCGAAGACCTCGAGGCCAATATCCTTTGCACCATGAACGTCAAACTGCTTGGTGTGGAGACGATCTGGGTAAAAGCGCTGAACCGGACCCACCACCGGATTCTGACCAAGCTAGGTGCGGATCGCGTGATCTTGCCCGAGCAAGAGGTTGGCCAACATATCGCCCAGATGCTGCACAATCCGCTGGTCCGGGACTATGTTAGCCTTGGCAACGGATATCATGTTGTCGATTTCAAAGTTCCGGCACGGCTTGATGGCAAGCCGGTGAACGATCCAGCGGTGTTCTCCAAATACGATCTGCGCGCTCTTGGCGCCATGCGCGAGAGCCAGTTCCTGTCTTGTGAAAGCGGCGATCTGAAACTCCAGGAAGGCGACAAGCTTCTACTGCTCGGCAAGCGTGTTGCCCTCCGTCATTTCGGGGATGATCTCCGCGACGGGGCGTGATCCATGTCGCACACGTATGGACAACGGAAGGTTTCGCACCTTCCCCCGCCACTCGTTCTCGTGCTGATTTACGGCGCATTCATCGTGCTCGGCGCTTTAGCACTCAAGCTTCCGTTTTCCGCCACATCCCCCATCACCTGGTCCGATGCGGCGTTCACGGCGACGTCGGCTGTAACCGTGACCGGCCTTGCTGTACTCGACACGGGCAGCGACTTCACCCTCTTTGGACAAGCCGTGATCGCGTTCTTGATCCAGCTCGGTGGACTTGGTCTAATGACTTTCGCGGTGCTGATCTTGTCCATGCTCGGCATGCCAGTGGGGTTCACCCATCATCTCTATCTGCGTGAGGATCTCAATCAGACGTCTGCGACTGACCTTCTGGCATTGACCAAAATGATCCTCCGTGTCGTTTTGCTCTGCGAGCTGATCGGCGCGGCACTGCTCTCGATGGTCTTTGTTCCAGAATTCGGTTGGGGCATGGGGCTCTGGCACTCCGTTTTCCACTCGATCTCTGCCTTCAATAACGCGGGTTTTGCGTTGTTCCCCGACAGCCTGAGTCAATGGGTTGGCAATCCCGTGGTCAATATCGTGGTCCCCTTACTCTTCATTCTCGGGGGCCTGGGGTTCACGGTTGCCGCTGATATCTGGCGAACCCGAAAATGGCATCGTTTCGCGCTCCATACCAAGCTGATGCTTGTCGGGACCGTCTCACTTCTCATCTGGTCGACAACGGCATTCGCTGTGATGGAGTGGAATAATCCGGCCACTCTGGGGCAACTCGACTGGGTGTCCCGGCTTTGGGCCAGCTGGTTTCAGGCGGCATCAACGCGGACGGCGGGTTTCAACACGGTCGATATCGGCAGTCTGACGGATGGCACGACACTCATGGTCATGACGCTGATGGTTATCGGCGCAGGGAGCACGTCGACCGGTGGCGGAATCAAGGTCACAACATTTATCGTGCTGCTGCTCGCAACTTACGCGTTCTTCAAGCGGCACCAGCATGTTGACGTCTTTGGGCGCAGGTTGGGAGCCGATCAGGTGATGAAGGTGCTCGCCCTCGCGATGGTAAGTGTCCTGCTGATCCTTTTTGCCCTGTTCATGATGCTCGTATTCCATGAGGGCGAATTTCTTGATGTCGCTTTCGAGACGATTTCAGCCTTCGGAACCGTTGGCTTGTCACGCGGTGTGACCGGCGATTTCGATACCGCTGGACGCATTGTCCTTATGTTCATCATGTTCGTTGGGCGCGTGGGACCTTTGACGTTAGGTTTCTTGCTCGCGACGCGCAAACCGAAGCGGATCTCCTATCCCTCCGGCACGGTCTACCTGGGATGAGGGGCGCGGCATGAATTTCGTCGCTTTCGTCAATGGCATCGTCATGATGTTCTTTGCTGCCCTGATGGGTGTCGATGCGCTCCTGTTCCGCCAAACGATCGAAGTCTTCGGAATATCTGCAGTCCTTGTCGGGCTAGTGGGTGGATTGCTGGCCGTGGCCTCCTCCTCGTCTTTTGCCGGCCTTCACCGCACTCACACTTTCTTGTTGACCACCTCGGTCTGGATTGTCGCCGCCATAGCAGGGGCCGTCCCGCTTTACTTGTGGTCCCTATCACCGGTCGACGCCCTTTTTGAATCCATGTCTGGGATTACGACGACGGGTTCGACGGTCATGAGTGGGCTAGACGCGACACCGCGCGGTATCATTTTCTGGCGCGCGATGCTTCAGGCCGTTGGCGGCGTTGGGTTCATCGTGACCGGTATCGCTCTTCTGCCGATCCTCAAGGTTGGCGGTATGCAGCTTTTTCGAACGGAAAGCTCCGACAAAGGGGACAAGGAGCTGCGAAACGCGACCATGTTCGCCTCTGTGACCCTGCAGATCTACCTCGGCCTCATAGTAGTATGCGCACTCGTATATGCGGTTGGCGGGATGAATGCATTCGATGCCGTGACGCATGCCATGACCACCCTATCGACGGGAGGATACTCGGGCTACGATGCTTCCTTTGGACATTTTGAGAGCCCTTTCCTGCAATGGTCGGCAACCGTTTTTATGCTCCTGGGTGCATTGCCATTCGCCTGGTATGTTCGCGGAATTTATCGGGGCAGGTTCAGGAGCGAACAGGTCAAGGCCATGCTATCGTCATTGGCGGGGGTTATATCCGTGCTGGCCATGTGGCTTTCTATCACCAATGACTTGAACTTTTTCGACGCTTTGCGGTTGGTGGCCTTCAATGTAGTCTCGGTCGTTACGACCACGGGTTATGCCACCACCGACTATACGCTTTGGGGGCCGTTTGCGGTTGCCGTGTTTTTCGCCTTAACGGCAGTCGGCGGCTGTACCGGTTCAACAGCCGGAGGCGCCAAGGCGATGCGCTGGCTTTTGGCAAGCCGCGCCATTCTCGCTCAAGTCAAGATGATCGTAAGCGCCCGATTGATGCCGCCTGCCTGATGGAGGCGAACCGAGATAAGACACGTGCATAACGACGTCTTTAGCGACGTGTCTTATTGGGAGGCGCTATGTTGGGTGAAGTTCTGGGTGTCGAACGGCGCCGTCGTTGGAGCGACGAGGAGAAGCTCGAGATCTTGCTGGAAGTGGGTGCTGGCGGGGCTTCGGTTACGCAAGTTGCCCAGCGGCATGAGCTCACGCGCTCGCAAATCTACGGCACCTGCAGTTTTACGGGAGTGTCGTCCGCAAACAGGGCTGGCCCCGCCCGGACCAGTTTGCCGATATGCTCGGCCAGAGGCTCCA
>JAFGWK010000027.1 GCA_016937195.1 Paracoccaceae bacterium
CAGCGAAACCGAGGCGTTCATGCATTGCATCGCGGGGCTGCAAAGCCATCTGCCCGCCGTGATCGCGCTGCTTGCTCCTTATGTGAACAGCTATCGCCGCTATGTTCCCGATTTCGCGGCGCCGATCAATCTGGAATGGGGGCGCGACAACCGCACCACCGGCTTGCGCGTGCCGATTTCAGGGCCCGCCGCGCGCCGGATCGAGAACCGCTTGGCGGGGATGGATTGCAACCCCTATCTGGGGCTCGCGGCCTCGCTTGCCTGTGCCTATATTGGGCTCAAGGAACAGAAATTGCCCAAGCCAGAATGTCTGGGCGATGCCTATATGTCAGCCGAAGATGTACCGGTGACCTTGGGTGATGCGCTGGATCTGATGAGTGGAAGCGACCCGGTGCGTGAGGTGTTGGGAGAGGAATTCTGTGATGTATACGAGGCTGTAAAACGCAACGAATACAAAGAATTCCTGCAAGTCATCAGCCCGTGGGAGCGTGAACACCTGCTGTTGAACGTGTGATCTGATGGATCTGCTTTTCGCCAATGATCGCCAAGGGGAACACGCGCCAAGCTACTATGCCGCGACCGCGCTGACGGATCGGCGCTGGCCCGAGGTGAAGGGGCAGCACGTCACCGATGTTTGCGTTGTGGGGGCGGGGTTTACCGGGCTGTCGGCGGCGCTGCATCTGGCGCAGCGCGGCTTTGGCGTGACGCTGCTTGAGGCCCATCGCGTGGGCTTTGGCGCAAGCGGGCGCAATGGCGGGCAGGTCGGCTCGGGCCAGCGCCTTGAGCAAGACGATCTTGAGGCCGCGCATGGCCCCGAGATGGCGCGCAAGCTGTGGGATATGGGGCAAGAAGCCAAGCAGTTGATCCGCGATCTGATCGCGGATCACGACATCCCCGTGACTCTGCATCCCGGTATCGTTCACGCCTGCCGCACAGCCGCCGAGGTGACCCATTCCCATCACATGGCCGAAAAGCTGGCGCGCGCGTATGACTATGATCAGGTGCAGCCGCTGGATCGCGACGGCTTGCGCGCGATCCTGCCCTCTGACGCCTATCTGGGCGGCGATATCGACCGGGGCGCGGGGCATCTGCATCCGCTGAATTTCGCGCAAGGGTTGGCGCTCGCGTGTGACAAGGCCGGGGTGCAAATCCATGAGAATTCGCATGTCCATCACATCCGCCCCGGCGCGAAGGTGCGGGTGCAGACGCGCCATGGCCATATCGACGCCGATCATTTGATCTTCGCGGGCAACGGTTACTTGGGAGAGCTTGCACCGCGCGTCGCCAGCCGCGTCATGCCGATCAACAATTTCATTGTAGCGACTGAACCCTTGGGCGATCGCGTGGCACAGGTCTTGCGTGAAAACGTGGCCGTCGCGGATACGAAGTTCGTGGTAAATTACTGGCGCTTGTCCGAGGATAACCGGCTGCTGTTTGGTGGCGGCGAAAGCTATGGCTACCGCTTTCCCGATATCCTGAAAACCGTGCGCAAACCGATGCTTGAGGTCTATCCCGGCCTTGCCGATACCCGTATCGACTATGCTTGGGGCGGCACGCTTGCGATCACCCGCTCGCGGATGCCTTATTTCGCGCGGCCCTTGAAAAATGCGCTCTCAGCGAGCGGGTTTTCGGGGCATGGTGTTGCGATGGGGACGCTGGCGGGCAAGATCATGGCAGAGGCCGTGGCCGGTCAAGCCGAGCGGTTTGATCTGATGGCGGGGCTGAAGGTTCCTGCTTTTCCCGGGGGTGGCATGCTGCGTAGCCCGCTTTTGGCGCTGGCTATGACGTGGTTTGCGATGCGCGACCGGATCGGGCTGTAGCGCGTATCACGAGCTGTGGCAGATTTGCACGATATACGGTTGCATACCCTCAAACGCTTGATTGAGGGGCGTTTTCGTCCCAGCAAGCTGTAACAGACCTGTGAACCTCAGGAATTTGCGATGGACCCGACGATTGATCACCCCCAGCGTTATGCGCTTGTAAACGAGCTACACGCGCGCCCCTATCCCAAGTTGGGCGTGCCAAGCCATGCCGTTTACGTCGCTTTCAAAGAGCCGCGCGATGCGGCCAATCGCGATCGTGCCAAGGATCAGGCGCATCTTGTGGATTTGCTCAATCGCAGTGGTGCGACCCCACCGCAAACCGGGATTACGCATTTCGCGGGCAAGATCGGGCGGCATGAGTTGAAATGGGAAAGCCATACCGAATTCACGACCTATCTTGCCTTTGCGCCCGGCACGTCGGCGCGCCCTTTTGACCCTGCCGAGACCGAGGTTTTCCCCCCGGCATGGGTCGCGGCTGGCCCCGGCGGGCGACTTGCTGCTGTGCAGATCCGTATCGAGGAACTGCCCGCCAATCCCGATGATATCGACCCGCTTCTGGCGCAGTGGTTTGTCGCGGAAAGCCTTGTTTGCACTTGGGTTTTAGACGGTAGCGCAGTGGTCGCAGGCGACTTTCGGCTTGATCCAAACGGACAGATGCGGTTCGCGATTTTCGTGCGCCCAGGCACCGGGCCGGGGCGGATCGGGCGCACGGTGCAGCGCATCTGCGAGCTGGAAACCTATCGCGCGATGTCGATGCTGGGGCTGACGCGCGGGCGTGATTTGTCGCGGCATCTGAATGCGCTGGACCCCCGTTTGACCGAGCTGGTCGAGGGCATGGGCGATGATGCGCGCTCGGCCGAGGCGACCTTGCATGGGTTGCTGGAAATCTCGGCGGAACTGGAGAGCCTTGCGGTGCAGCACTCCTTTCGCTTTTCGGCCACGGGCGCCTATGAGGCCATCGTGCGCGAGCGTGTCGAAAGCCTGCGGGAGTCGCGGTTCGAGGGCCGCCAAAAGCTGAGCGAGTTCATGGCGCGGCGCTATGATCCGGCGGTGCGCACGGTGAAATCTGCTGAGACGCGATTGCGCCAGATGGTGACGCGCGCGGCGCGCGCGGGCGAGCTGCTGCGTACGCGGGTGGATGTCGAACGCTCGGCGCAGAACCAGAAGCTGCTGGAAAGCATGGATCGCCGATCAGATCTGCAACTCAAGCTGCAGCACACGGTTGAGGGGTTGTCGGTCGTTGCGATCAGCTATTACGCGGTCAGTCTGGCGGGCTATCTGGCCTATCCGGTGGCCAAGCAAGTCGGCATTTCGAAAGAGCTGATGGTGGCTGGGCTGACGCCGCTGGTGATTTTGACGGTCTGGCTGATGATCCGGCGCATTCATAACAGCGTGGGCAAGCACTAGGCCCGCCCACACTAATGTCTCAGAAATCTGCCGTTGCCGGGTCCGGGCCGATCCGGCCTTCCTTGGAATCAAGCGCGGCGATCTGGGCCATCTCTTCCATGCTCAGTTCAAAGTCGAACACCGAGATGTTCTCGCGCATCCGGTCGTGATTGGACGATTTCGGTATGGTGATCAGGCCAAGCTGAATCTCCCAACGCAAAATGACCTGCGCGGCGGTTTTGCCGTGGCGTGAGGCGATCTCGATCAGGGCGGGTTCGCCGAGCACTTCGCCTTGCCCCAGCGGTGACCAACATTCCGTCGCAATGCCCAGTTTCTCATGGGCGGCGCGCTGGCTGAGTTGCTGAAAGCGCGGGTGCAGTTCCACTTGATTAAGCGCCGGGGTTACGCCGGTTTCATCGACCAGACGCTCAAGATGGTCGGGCAGGAAGTTTGACACGCCAATGGCGCGCACCCGGCCTTCGTCACGCAGCCGGATAAACGCCTTCCAGGTCTCGACGAATTTATCTTTGGCAGGCATTGGCCAGTGGATCAGATACAGATCGAGCGTGTCGAACCCCAGCTTATCCATGCTCTCATCAAAGGCGCGCAGGGTTTCATCATAACCCTGTCGGTCGTTCCAAAGCTTCGAGGTGACGAAAATGTCGTCGCGCGCCATATCGCTTTGGGCAATACCTTTGCCCACGCCGACCTCATTGCCATAAATGGCGGCTGTGTCGATGTGGCGGTAGCCGTTATTGAGCGCGCTTATGATGATGCCGGGTGCTTCGTCATCGGGCATTTTCCACACGCCAAGCCCGAGTTGCGGGATTTTCGTGCCATCGTTGAGAGTGATCATGGGGACAGACATAGTGGCTCTCCTGTATTGCGGTTGCCCACGAGGGTAGGGCGCACCGCAACGGAGGAAAGGGGATCACGCAGAAGCGATCATTCCCCGCGCGGAAAGCGTTTGCGGTTCTCAAGGTCGTTGAGATCCATATGATTGCGCATATAGGCCTCGGACGCCTTTTTCAGCGGCTGATAATCCCAAGGGTAGTGCCCGCCCTGACGCAGCGCCTCATAGACCACCCAACGGCGGGCTTGGCTTGCGCGCACGTCTTGATCGAAACGATCCAAATCCCAACGTGCGGCGGCCTCGGATTTGAGCG
>JAFGWK010000028.1 GCA_016937195.1 Paracoccaceae bacterium
ATCGAACCCCTGACCTCGTCATTGCGAACGACGCGCTCTCCCATCTGAGCTACAGCCCCTCACCGTGGCCGAATATGTCTCGCAAGGCACGCGGCTTGTCAAGCGTGCGCCCCTTGCGCTGGTCGAAAATTTTACGCGTTCACCGTGACATGCGATTTCACGAACTCAACCAGTTGCGCCGCTGGCCGCGCCCCGGCCGCGCGCCCGACTTCGCGGCCCTTGGCAAACAGGATGAAGGCGGGGATGCCCTGAATACGATAGCGCTGCGTGGCGGTGGGGTTCACCTGCGTGTTGATCTTGGCAAGGCGCACATGCGGGCTGAGTTGTCCCGCCGCTTGCTGGAACTGCGGTGCCATTGCGCGACACGGTCCACACCACGGCGCCCAGAAATCCACCAGCAGAGGCAGATCGTCTTTCTCGGCCTTGGCAAGGATCTTGAAATCGACCTCGGCGACTTTTCCCGTGATCAGCTTGGCTCCGCAGGTGCCGCATTTGGCGCTGGCACCAAGCTTATCGCCCGGCACGCGGTTTGCTTGGCCACATTCAAGACAGGTTACACGATAGGATTGGGTCATTTGCCACTCCTTGAGACTATATTTAACCCTTATATCGGGGCGCGCATCGCGGGTATCAAGGCGCAATCATGCCGCAGGAGCGCGGCGCGATTAGCGTTTCAGATAGACAAAAGCCCCAATCACGATCAGCCCCGCAATCACCGCCAGAGCGATTTTAACGGCTGACCACGGGCGATCGCCCTGCACACGGCCCGTCTGCGCGTTAACGATAAAGCGATAGGAGCGGCCGCGGAATTTATAGGCCGCCGTCCAGACCGGCAACAGGATATGCTTGAAGGTCTCATCGGCGAAACTTGGGTCCATCGCGGTGATGCGCTGCTCATCGCCCCCGATATCGCGGCGAATATCGGTTTGGATCACGCGGATCATTTCGGCTTGCGCGCTGTGATGGCCCTCATGCAGCTCGACCGTGTAGCCCTCGGCTGAAAACCCCGCCAGATAGTCGCGCCGATAGGCTTGCAAGGCGCTCAGATCCCACGGGCGCAGCGCGTCGATATAGGGCGGGGGCAGCGAGCGCGCGGCATAGATCACCACATCATCAAAGGCGCGCGCGACGCGCCCCGAGACCGCGCTCCAGCGAATACGGCGTATCTGTTGCGTGCGCGGACCCTTGTCGGTCTGGACTGTGCGGGTCTCGTAATAGGCATCGCCGCGCTGGCCCGAATAGCGGGTGCGGGTGTTGGCATCAAATGTCCAGAACGGCGCGTAAATGCCTGTCATGCGCCGCCCCTTGCGGGCGTATTGCGATAAGCCGTTGGGGGCAAACCACAGACTGCCAAGCCATTTCGATAGCGCGGCGCGGGCCTGTTCCTCTGTCAGCTGAAAGGGCAATACGCCTTGCGGTTTGATCAGGCGGCGCGTGCCGGTATCGGTGACAACGGGGGTCGCGCAGAACGGGCATTGCGTGGCGTGCTCACCGTTTTGCAACTCGATCGAAGCGCCGCAATTGGGGCACGACAGCGTGCGGTGTTCCTCCATCTCGGGTTCGGGCAGGCCGCGCGCGAGGGCTTCTTGCAAGGGGATTTCGCGCAAGCTTGCCTCGCCGCGCCCGGTTGCGGCGGGGATGTCTTGCACATGGCCGCAATGATCGCAGACCAGCCGCGTTTGCCCCGGCGCAAAGCGCAGGTCCGCGCCGCAGGATTCGCAACTATAATGGCTGTCACCACGCGGATCGGTCGGAGGCGCTTGCACGCCCCGGCCAACTTTCGGCATCGAAAACATAGATTTAGCCTGCGGGTGGGGGCGGGGGAGGTGCGATGGTGAAAAGCTGCGCCAACTCGGTCACATCCTCGGCGCGCATCCAGCCATCCTGACCGGGTGTCCACATCAGGCTGTCACGTGTCAGGCTGCCATCGGCAACCATGCGCCCAAGATGTCCACGCCCATACGGCCCTTGCGTCTGCCCGTTCACGGCCATGTGCCAGACTTTTTCGACAGGGGGCGGAGGCGGCGGCGGGGCAGCTGAAGCGGCGGCGGGCGCTTGCCCCCACGGCCCGGCGGCCCCCATCTGATGGCCCATCGCCATTCCCATGCCCGCGCCTATCCCGGCCCCCATCGCCGCGCCCATCCCCGCAGAGGCGGCAGAGCCCGGCTGTCCCATCGCCTCGGCGGCGTTGAACTGCATGTATTTGTTCACATCGCCCACGATCCCCATCGAGGTGCGCTTGTCCAAAACCGCCTCGACCGCCTCGGGCAGCGAGATATTCTCGATGTAGAACTCGGGCAGCGACAGGCCGTAATTGGCGATGGTAGGCGCGATGGCCGTGGCGATCAGCTTGCCCATATCGGCCGTGTTTGCGGCCATATCCAGAACGGGAATATTGGACCCCGCAATGGCGCGCGAAAATTCCTGTACGATCACGTTGCGTAGCTGATAGCTGATCTCGTCAGAGGTAAACTCGCCATCCGTGCCCACGATCTCGGTCAGGAACTTGCCCGGATCGCTGACGCGCATCGAGTAGGTGCCAAAGGCGCGCAACCGCACTGGGCCAAATTCGGGATCGCGCGTCATCACCGGGTTCTTGGTGCCCCATTTCAGATCGTTGATCCGGGTGGTGTTGATGAAATACACCTCGGACTGGAAAGGCGATTTGAAGCCGTGATCCCAATGTTGTAACGTCGTCAGGATCGGTAAGTTGTTGGTTTCCAGCATATAAAGGCCGGGGCCGAACACATCGGCCAGCTGCCCCTCATGCACGAACACTGCCGATTGCCCCTCGCGCACAGTCAGCTTGGCGCCGTATTTGATTGCATGGCCCTCGCGCTCGAACCGCCAGACCATTGTGTCGCGGGTGTCGTCGGTCCAGCCGATAACGTCGATGAACTCACCCGAAAGGAAATCCAGAATACCCATGTCGTGTCGGTCCTTTTAGCTATTTTTCGCCATCATCTCGGCGGCGATTTTTTCGATAATCGGGCGCGCCTCGGCCTCGGTCATGCCGGGGCGCAGGCGCGGATCATACAGCATTTTCAATAACATCTCATCGTGATGCGTGAGCAGTGCGAATTCCTCGTCGTCGTTGAAGATCGAGGGTCGCGCGCGGGGATAATCATTGGCGAGGCCGAGGCCCTGTGCCAGTTCCTCGTGGATGCAACTGGTGCGCAGGGCAGATGGGTGCTCGCCCCGAATTACGGCCACGGCTTGGGAATAGACCGCGCTGTCACCTTCGGAAAAGGCGAAGACCACGCAATAGGTCGAGAGCGGCAGATCGGTGATCGCATCCACGCTGGCCGCGTCGATGCCCGGCACGAGCGCGCGCAGCCGGGGCGCAATCGCGCGGCGTTCATCTTCGTTAACAAAGAGAACATGGAAATTGCCACCCGATTTCACCACGCTGACGGGGTGGGTCGAGGCGCGCGCAAGCTGGCCGGCATAGGCGCTGACCTCGGCACGGTCCGAGGTGCGCTCGGCCATCGGGATCGAGGCGCCGAATTCCAACGTCATGCGCACCGGCTTTTCCCAGCGCCGCAGCCGAGAGACGGATTGGCGCGCAACGAATCCCCTGCCCGAAGGCGTGTATTCATCATAGAGAGCGACATGGACGAAATCATCGACCAACTGGCGCTGCCCAAAGGGCGCATCGCGCGGCGCGACATCGGTGCGCAACTGGCCGCGCGCCTCCATCTCGCGGGTGATCTTGGCATAATAGGCTTGCATTTCGCGCGACAATTCGCTGCGCTGGGCAACCCCGGGCGCGCCAAGCCCAGCGGGGGGCGGGGCCGGGCGCGTGGCCGTTTTGGGCGCGTAGGGCGAGGTTCCAAACGCCACGCAGCCTGAAATCGCGAGGCATCCCGCGATTCCGGCCAATGCGTTCAGGCCTCGCCGCAAGGTCATCCGGCAGCCCCGCCGCCCTGAGCCGAGGATTTCGCGGCCGCCAGCGTGTCGCGCAGCTTATGCTCCATTTCGACCAGCTCGGTTTCGGCATCCGCGCGCTTGCGTTTGCCCTCATCAGCGATGCGCAAGGAGTCTTCGATCGTTGCGATCAGATCGGCATTGGCCGATTTCACCGCCTCGATATCAAACACCCCACGCTCCATTTCGGTGCGGATTTCGGCATTGGCTTGGCGCAGGTTCTTGGCGTTGGCGGTCAGCAATTCATTGGTCAGATCGTTGGCCTCACGCACAGCCCCCGCCGCCTCGCGCGAGCGTTGAATGGTGACCGCCTGCGCCAGTTGGGTTTCCCAAAGCGGCACGGTGTTGACCAGCGTCGAGTTGATCTTGGTGACCAAAGACTTGTCGTTTTCCTGCACCAACCGGATTGAGGGCAGCGACTGCATTGTCACCTGACGCGTCAGTTTGAGATCATGCACCCGGCGTTCCAGATCGTCGCGCGCGGCCCGCAGATCGCGTAACGCCTGCGCTTGCAGCACCTTTTCGTTTTCAGGCGCATCCGCGACGGCCTTTTCCATTGCGGGAATGTCGTTGGCGTCGATCTCGCGCAGTTTCTCGGTGCCTGCCGCGATATAGAGCGCCAATTCGTTATAGAACTTCAACGTCTTATCATACAGCATATCAAGCGATTTGATGTCCTTGAGCAGCTTGTGCTCATGGCTCAACAGGCTGTCGGTAACCTTGTCGATCTGGCCTTGGACCTCTTCGAAACGGGCGACGAAATTGGCAAAGGGGGCGGCGCGGCCCAGCAGTTTTTCCCACCAAGACCGCGTGCGCCGCACATCCAGTTCGGACACCGAGAACCCGCGGATCGTGGTCACGATCTGGCGCAGGCTGTCGCCCGCCGGGCCGACGTCTTTATTCTTAACGCCCGAGAGCATCTCTTGGCTGATCGCCTGTAAGTCGTTCTGCGCGCGCGAGCCGAACTGCACGATTGAGGTCGCATCGCTCATGTCCAACTCGGCCATGCGCTTGCGGATCGCCTCGGCTTCATCCGGGGCGGCCTGATCCAAAGACGTGACCGCCTCGGCAGGGTCGGGATCGGCCAACAGCGCGCTGGTGACCCCTTCCATTTCGGTCATCAGCTCGGCTGCCTTAATTCGGGTCGTCTCGGTCATTGCTGGCCTCCTTGCGGCACTTCGGGCGCATCTACCCCTGCGTCGGTTATCAGTTTCGCCCCTGCTTGGGGGCGGTGGCAAGCCCTTCGCGCGCCAGACGGTCGCGCAACACTTCGATTTCGACATCAAGGCCGTCGCGCCCATCTTCAAGCATCTGTTTTGTGCGTGCAGTGAAATTGGCTTCCAGATCGCTCAGAAGCGACTCGTAATCATGGCGCGCATCCGCGTCCCGTGTGTTGCGCCACAGATCGGCGAATTTCACCGTCGCATCGCGTGCGCCCTCTAGATAGACGGTCATGTAGCGGCGCGCGGTGGCCAGATCGCCGGGGTCTTCTTGCACCACGCGGAACAGATCGCGCGCGCTCGCCTCAAAGCGCGCGACCCGCTCGATCAGCCTGCGCTCGCCTGTGGGGGCAATCGCACTACGCATTGAGGTCAGATAGGCCTCGCCTTCCTTGACGACACGCTCGACGCGCTCTTTCTGAAACGCATCAACGCCGTCCATACCCTTGTTTTTCAATGGGTCCAGCCCAAAGGCGACCAGCGAGATCACTGTGCCAAGCGCACCAATCGCGACCGATCCTATCAGCCCGACCTCAGGTGCCTGCGCACCTACAGCCAGCCCAAGCCCGAACGCGATTGAGCCCAAAATCTTGCGCGGAAAGGCAGGGCGACGGGCGGCGGCGCGTGCCACATAGGCAAACTCGGCGCGCAGCCCCTCGCGGATCGTCCAAGCCGCGCCTGAGATCAACGCAAAGGCCGCCAGCGCGCGGATCAGGGCAAATGGCCCGTCGCCAAATGCGCCCAGCAGAAACGGCGCGGCGGCGAGTGTGATCCAGACGGGGCGGTTTTCCTCGGGATGGCGCGCGACGGGTCGGCGATGCGCCGGGATTGGTCCGGTTTCGGGTGTAGAATGGGGCCCGGTCGTGTTGGCATTGGGCGAATATTTGCCGCCAAAGCGCTGGGCCATTACACGCTCCCCGTCAGCGCGACCGATAGGGTCAACGCAAGCATCAGCCAGAATGCGATCCGCTTTTGCGCCGTGCGCGACATGGGCCACCCTCCGATTTCAGCGCAGGTTTTTCTGCGCCTCACCTTGATTTATAGGTAGCCCGGCGAGTTTGTGCCAGAGGTGGGATGTGAAATTCGCGTAAACCCGCCGAGGGGAATTTTATGCATAAATTCCCCTCTCGTCAGATGTGATCAGCCCCGTGAGCCGCCGCGCGAGCTATTGCCGCCCGGACGACCGCCCGGCTTACCAGCGTAACCGCCACCGGGTTTGCCGCCACCCGCTCTGCCACCATAGCCGCCGCCGGGCTTGCCGCCGCGCTGGCCGCCATCGCCGCGCTGGCCGCCATCGCTATGCGATTTGAACCCTTCCGAGCGTCCCGGTCCACCCGGCTTGCCGCCATGCGATTTGAACCCGCCCGAACGCGGCTTGTCCCCGAAAGCAGGCTTATCCCCACGCGGTTTACCATAGGCAGGCTTGTCGCCGCGCGGACGATCATCACGGTCCCCACGGGGCTTGCCGTAGGTGGGCTTGTCACCACGCGGGCGATCATC
>JAFGWK010000235.1 GCA_016937195.1 Paracoccaceae bacterium
CCGACGGCGTTGCGCTCGTTGTCGTCGGATCGAAATGAATTCGAGCACACCATTTCGGCAAAATTTCCCGTCTGATGCGCAAAGGTTTCGACCTTGGGGCGCATTTCATGCAGCACAACATGCACGCCCGCATTCGCCGCCTGCCAGGCTGCTTCTGATCCGGCCATTCCGCCGCCGACAATGTGAAGTTCTTGGGTCATGATCCGCCTAATATAAGCGAAAAGCTGCGCTTGCAATCAGCGCAGCTTTCCGGAATTTTTCTATTTTGCCAACGCAGCCTTAAAGGCCGGGAAGCAAGTCCTGAAGTCCGCGCTGCGAGAAGCTGGTGCCTTGTCCAGCCCCGAACGTCGCGCGTACACCAAGACCAATATAGCCCTCAGCATCGACGCCTTGGGCATCAACGCGCCCGACTTCGCCGTAGACGCTGTAGCTTGACGCCAGTTTATAATCTGCTGTTACGCCGATCCGGTTGTAGTCATCGCCGCTACCGTTCAGCGTATCCAGACGGCCGCCAAGGGAGAAACGATCATTGAGCGCATAGCTGCCGCTCAGGCCCAGCGCCGTGCCGTCCGAGCCGGAGTTGCTGTGCCAGAGATAGCCTTCCAAATCGATCATGTTCAGCTTTTGGCTGGCCTCAAGACCGTAGAAGTTGACATTTTGGCTGTTCAGACGATCACGCCCGATAAAGGCGCCAAGGGCGGTACCTTGCATCGGGTGATAGACGCCATGCAGCGCGAACATGCCGCCATTTAAGTCGACGGCACCAAAGTGGTTCAGCGCCATATCGCCCTGCACGCTGAATGCGGGCGAGAAGGCGACCTCGAGCGAGCCATAGGCCGAAAGCTTATTGGCGTCGCTTGCCGAACCCGTCAGGTTCGAATAGCTCACCCCGACCTGTGCACCGCTCACTTCTGCGGCTTGCGCCATTGGCGCGTTCAGCGCCGTGCTTGCGGCCAACGCAGCGACCGCTCCGAAAATCCACTGTTTCATGTTCTGCCTCATGGAATATGCCCGGGCGTGTTCTCCGCCCGGTGCGGTTTTAGATTTCTGCTGTCTCGTCGCCAGCCTGTTCGGCGACCCCTTCGACCTCGTCCTCGCCCTGATCGGCAATGCGCGCGACTGAGACGACCTCTTCGCCTTTGGCGGTGTTGAACACCCGCACACCGCCTGCGGAACGCGAGCGGAACGAGATATCTTGCACCGGGCAGCGGATCGACTGGCCGGTTGAGGTGGCGAGCATGATCTGATCGCTCATCTCGACCGGGAACGACGCCACCAGCCGGCCGCCGCGCATCGCCTTGTCAATCGCGCCAACACCTTGACCACCACGTCCACGCAGCGGGTAGCCGTGGCTGGAGCTGATCTTGCCCGAGCCCTGCGCCGTGATCGTCAGGATCAGATCCTCGGCAGCGGCCATTTCCGCGTAGCGTTCGGGCGACAACTGGCCCTCAGCCACGCCGTCTTCATCCTCATCCGCAGCCTCTTCTTCAGTCACGCCCGCCATCAAGCGGCGCTGCTTAAGATAGGCGGCACGTTCTTCGGATGTGGCCTCGAAGTGGCGGATCACCGACATCGACACGACCTCATCATCGGGACGCAGACGAATGCCACGCACCCCGACCGAATTGCGCGAGTTGAACACCCGCACATCGGGCACCGCAAAGCGGATCGCGCGGCCCCCGGCGGTGAACAGCATCACGTCGTCATCCTCGGAACAGATGCGCGCATTGATCAGGCGCACGCCTTCTTCTTCGAACTTCATCGCGATCTTGCCGTTGCGCATCACATTTGTGAAGTCTGACAAGCGGTTACGGCGCACAGTTCCAGCAGAGGTTGCAAAGACAATCTGCAGGTCGTCCCAGTCTTCCTCGGCACGATCTACCGGCATGATCGCGGCAATCGACACGCCTGTCGGGATCGGCAGGATGTTCACAATCGCCTTTCCCTTGGACTGACGCGAGCCCAGCGGCAATTGCCAGCACTTCATCTTGTAGACCATGCCTTCGGTCGTGAAGAACAAGAGCGGCGTGTGGGTGTTGGCGACGAACAGGGTAGTGACCGTGTCGTCCTCTTTTAGCGACCCACCCGATAGCCCCTTGCCACCGCGTTTCTGCGTGCGGAAATCGGCCAAGGTGGTGCGTTTGATATAGCCGCCCTGCGTGATCGTGACGACCATGTCTTCGCGCTCAATCAGGTCTTCGTCATCCAGATCGCCCGCCCAGTCGATAATCTCGGTGCGGCGCGGCACAGCAAATTGCTCTTTCACTTCGCGCAGCTCGTCGGCGATGATCGCCATGATCCGGTCACGCGATGCGAGGATAGCAAGGAAGTCGCGGATCTTGCCCGCCAGTTCGGCCAGCTCGTCAGTGACTTCCTTGACGCCGATCTGGGTTAGACGTTGCAGACGCAATTCCAGAATGGCGCGGGCCTGTGCCTCGGACAGATTGTAAGTGCCGTCATCGTTGACCGGATGCAGCGGATCGTCGATCAGTTTGAGATATTCAAGGATCTCATGGGCGGGCCAGCGCCGCGTCATCAGTTTTTCGCGCGCTTCCGCCGCATCAGCCGAGGCGCGGATCGTGGCCACGACCTCATCGACATTGCTGACCGCCGCGGCAAGGCCACAAAGGATATGGCTGCGCTCACGCGCTTTGCGCAGCTCGAACGCCGTCCGGCGCGCAACAACTTCCTCGCGGAAGGTAATGAAATAGCTTAAGAATTGGCGCAAAGTCAGCTGTTCAGGCTTGCCGCCATTCAGCGCCAGCATGTTACAGCCAAACGAGGTTTGCATCTGGGTAAACCGATGCAACTGGTTCAGCACGACATCGGGCGTCGCATCGCGTTTCAGCTCAATCACGACGCGCACGCCAACCCGGTCGGATTCATCGGCGATGTTGGAAATGCCCTCAAGGCGCTTGTCGCGCACCAGTTCGGCCATCTTCTCGATCATCGAGGCTTTGTTGACCTGATAGGGCACCTCGTCGATGACGATCGCAAAGCGGTCCTTGCGGATTTCCTCGATATGCGACTTGGCACGAATAATGACCGAGCCGCGCCCCTCAAGATAGGCTTTGCGCGCTCCGCCCCGGCCCATGATTTGCGCACCCGTCGGGAAGTCGGGGGCGGGCACGATGGCCATGATTGCCTCATCCGACATATCGGGATTGTCGATCAGTGCCAGCGTGGCGTCGCAAATCTCGCCCAGGTTATGTGGCGGAATATTGGTGGCCATACCGACCGCAATACCGCCCGCACCATTGACGAGCATATTGGGATAGCGCGCGGGAAGAACCGAGGGTTCACGGTCCTTGCCATCGTAGTTGTCTTGAAAATCGACCGTATCTTTTTCGATATCAGCCAGCAGGGCTCCCGCAGGCTTATCCATGCGCACTTCGGTGTAGCGCATTGCAGCCGCGTTATCGCCATCCATCGAGCCGAAGTTACCCTGACCATCCAGTAGCGGCAGCGACATCGAAAACGGCTGCGCCATGCGCACCAACGCGTCATAAATCGCGGCGTCGCCATGGGGGTGATATTTACCCATAACATCGCCCACCGGACGCGCCGATTTGCGATAGGATTTGTCATGCGTGTTGCCGGTCTCGTGCATCGCATAAAGAATACGCCGGTGCACCGGTTTCAATCCGTCGCGCAGATCGGGAATCGCACGGCTCACGATCACGCTCATGGCGTAATCGAGATAGGCGGTCTTCATTTCTTCTGCGATGGAAACGGTCGGGCCGAGATAGGTGGGCCGTGCCGGGCCCTCTTCTTCGATTTCCGGCGGATCAGGAGTGTCAGTCACGCGCGCCTCGATGCTCTAGATATTGTTGTGACAGGTTATACGCGCCCCAAGCGGCGGGTGCAATCGCCAAGGGCATAAGCGGCGCGCCTCTGGACGGTTTTGGGACGCTCCGCGGGGAGTATTTATGGCCAAATGAAACGAGGGCGTGTTTTCATTTGGCTTTAAATACTCCCGCCGGAGGCATCCGGGGCTCGCTTCAAGCGCTGCGGCGCGCTTTGAGAAAGGCCCAAAGCCAAATGCCCGCCAACACAAGCGAGCCAACGGCGTTGAGGTTTGCCATGGTGATGCCAAACATCTCCCACGGGATTTCATCGCAGCGCACCAAGGGGGCGGCGTTGATTTGCGCCATCAGATCGGCTGCCGAGAGCGTACTGCTGACCGCGCCCGAGGTGCAATCGGCGGGGCCTGCGAAGATGTGGCGCTCGACGCCGGAGTGATAAAAGCCAAGCCCAGAGGTGGAGAGTGCCGCAAGCATCCCCAGCAGGGCCGTCCAAGAGGGCAGGCGGAATGCAAGGATCGCAAGCCCGATCAGAACAGCGGCCAGATGTGGCCAACGTTGCCAGATACATAAGTGGCAAGGCGCATAGCCCATCGCCTGAAACATCAGCGCGCCGGCCAGAACAAAGGCCGAGCCGGCGGCGGCGTAACCGATCAACATGCGCGGTGGGAAGGGATCTCTCATCAGATATACTTCAACAGGTAAAAGCCGCCGATCAAGAGCACGACGAACAGGGTGAACAGAAGACCGAGCCAGCGCTCGATGAAGGTTTTAATTGGCGCGCCGAATTTCCACAGCAACCCCGCAAGGATAAAAAAGCGCAGCGCGCGCGCCAGCACCGACACGCCCAGAAACAGCGGCGGGGACAGGTGGGTTGCGCCTGAAAAGATCGTGATGACCTTGTAGGGGAAGGGGGTGACGCCCGCGATAAGCACTGCCCAGCCGCCCATCTCGTTAAACCGCAGGGCCAGCTCGTCAAAACTTTGCGCCTTGCCGTAAAACTGCAAGATCGGCTGACCGATCACATCCATAAAGCCGTAGCCGATCAGATAGCCAAGGCAGCCCCCCGCGACCGAGCCCGCTGTCGCCACCAGCGCAATTTTCCAAGCCCGCCACGGCGTCGCAAGGATCATAGGGATCATCAGCACATCGGGGGGAATCGGAAAGACCGAGGCCTCGACAAAGGCGGTGATGGCGAGAAACCACATTGCGTTGGGATGGCTCGCCTTGGCCATCGTCCAGTCATAGATGCGCCGGATCATCAGATATTGGCCTCATTTGCCTGTGTTGATCCGCTTCGTGCCTGCGTGCGCGGGTAAGGTCAAGCGCGCCGGCGCTGTTCACCTGCGTGTGATCGCGCTAATCTCATCCCGAAGTTTGACGGGAGATCAGGGCAATGCAATGGCGAGGGCGGCGCGGCAGCCGTAATATTGAGGATCGTCGCGGGCAATCGCGGATGTCGGGTGGCACGACGGTGCGGCTGGGCAAGGGCGGGCTGGGCGTCTTGGCCCTTGTGGTCGTGGGATATTTTCTTGGGGTTGATCTGACACCTTTGCTCGATGGCACGCAGCGAGGCCCGGTGACGCAGCAAAGCGGGCCGCTGAGCGAGCGTGAAAAATCGATGGGCGATTTTGTGTCCGTCACCTTGGCCGATACGGAAGATGTCTGGCAGGGGATATTTGCGCAGCAACTTCGCAAGACCTATCACCCGGTGACGCTGGTTCTTTATAGTGGGGTGACGCGGTCGGCCTGTGGCAATGCGAGCGGCGCGACAGGTCCATTCTACTGTCCCGCTGACACGCGCGTTTATCTCGATACCGCGTTCTTTGACACGCTGAGCCAGCAGCTTGGTGCCAAGGGCGACTTTGCGGCCGCTTATGTTGTGGCCCATGAGGTTGCTCACCATGTTCAGGACGAGTTGGGTATTTTGGGTAAGGTCAATGATCTGCGCGCGCAAAGCTCTACGGCGCAATCCAACGCGCTTTCCGTGCGCATCGAATTGCAGGCCGATTGCTTCGCTGGAATTTGGGCGCGCGCCGCGCAAGAGGAGATTGGGACGGTTGAGCCGGGCGACATCGCCGAGGCGATGAATGCCGCGGCGCGGATCGGTGACGATACGTTGCAACGCGAGGCGGGCAGGGCGGTTATGCCCGACAGTTTCACTCACGGTTCCTCGGTGCAGCGTCAGCGCTGGTTCCAGCGGGGCTACCAGAGTGGCGACTTGCGGCAGTGCGACACATTTTCTGTGCGAAATCTGTGATTGAAGCGCTTGTCATGGCCGCGCGGTTTCGCTAGAGGAAGCGCACTGGGCCCGAGTGGCGGAATGGTAGACGCAGCGGATTCAAAATCCGCCGACGCAAGTCGTGCGAGTTCGAGTCTCGCCTCGGGCACCAGCCCAGCCCCTAATCTTAATGTCTTTAACCTTTTGAGCACGCGAAGCGCGTTTTGGTGCGCGATCTTGCACGTCACGCGCCCGCGAGGCGACGTCATCCGTGCGTGATTCGGGGGGGTGGGCCTTGCTTGGAGGAACAAACGCAGGTTTTCACCGGTGTTGGACACGATCCGAGAACAATTCTGTCCTTTTTGTGTCACGATTGCGGCCACAAATTGGACATGCTTTGGAAACGATAGTCGGTAGAAGATCGTTTCCAAATTGGAAACAGTTTGAGGCGGAGGGCCTCATCGAATCAGCGTTTACCCCCTCTTAATTTTGGCTTTCCGGCCAGTTTTTGATGAAAACAGCCGATTTTCTTATTGGATTTATGAAACAATTTTCATCCTGCAGGAAAAACCGGCAGGTGCGGGTGCAGCATATTAATGCTTCGGTTAAGGTAAATGCGGCAAGACTGAGGCAAATTCTCCTTTCTTTGTGACGCATCTGTGTTCATTTTCAGCCCATGCCCAATTGCGGGGCATCATGGCCATGGGGGTGGCCAGTGAAGGGAACGGCGTCCAAGACGGCATGTTCGACAGCTGCCAGCGAGACGCGCTTAGACGCGCAGCGATACTCGCATCACAGACAGGCAGGCCGATGACATCGGCCGCGCCTGATCGGTGTAATGTTGTCTGCATGTAAGCGCGGATCCACCAGTCCTTCACATCAAATCACCGGGGCGCAAGCCCTATCGAGACATCGGCGCTGCCAATTGCGCCATCAGAAATGACGGCGCATGGGCCGATTGCCCGGTTGTGTGTAAGGGGACAAAAACATGAGCGAATATTTCCACTACGATTGCAATGTCAGGCCTGTCGCGAATGACGACACGGCGGATACGGCTTTCAACACTGCCGTAACGATCAACGTGCTGGCTAATGATACCGATGCGAATGGCGATACGCTAAGCGTGTACGGCACGCCCACGGCCAGCCACGGATCGGTTACGGTAAATGCTGATGGCACGCTGACGTTTACGCCCGATGCGGATTTTTCCGGTACGGCTGATATTTGCTACACGATTTCGGATGGTCGTGGTGGTTATGATAGCGCGACAGTGCACATCAATGTCGAAGAAGAACAGCTTGATGGGATTGTCGAGGGCACTTCGGGCGCTGATTTGATCGATTACAGCTACACCGGCGATCCCCAGGGCGACATGGTGGATCATGAAGACGCGATCCTGCCCCATGATACTGCAAATGATGACATCATCGAAGCAGGTGCAGGTAATGACACGGTCTATGCCGGCGCGGGCAATGATTTGGTCGATGGCGGCGATGGTAATGATCTGATCTATGGTCAGGGCGGGGATGATACCCTCAATGGCGATGCTGGCAATGATACGATTTATGGTGACAATGGCGGTGCTGCCAGCACTCCGGCAGCCGATCCGGTCGATCAGACCGTTGATTGGGGCGATTTCAAAACCGATTGCGGCAAGATCGAGGATCAGACCGTTGATCTGGGAGACACCAAGGTTGCGTTTGATTTCACCGTGCTCGATCCGGGTGCGACGGCAAGCTACACCAACACCACCGAATACACTGGCAGCGCCAGCTTTGATGCAAATTCGGGCCTGAAGCTTTATGGCTGCGGTGGTGAGGGTGGGGTTGATCCGACCTCGATGACGACGCTGAGCTTCAGTTCGGATAATTCCAATTATACCGGTGAGGTGCAAAACATCTCGTTTCGCATCAATGATCTGGACAAGGGAAACCTCTCGGACAATCACGTTGATGTGGTGACCCTGCTTGCGGTGGATGACGAGGGGAATCCTGTCGACATCACGATCACGCCCTCGGGCCACCAGAGTGTCAGCTATGATGCCAGCACGGGCACCTACACGATCACAGGCACGGATTCCGACACTGGTACTATCGGTTCGGACGATGCCGTGGGGTCTGTTCTGGTCGAAATCGCAGATCCGACCGCGAAATTGTCGATTGGCTATGCAAATGGCGCCGATACCGATCAGGCGATTACGATCACCGATATTCACTGCGAGACAGTCCCTGTGAACACCGATACCGGTGAGGCGGGCAATGACGTGATCAACGGTGGTACCGGCGGCGATGTGCTTTATGGCGAGCAAGGCGATGACACGCTGTCGGGTGATGCGGGCAATGACACGCTGTCAGGCGGGCAAGGCAATGATAGCCTTTCCGGTGGCGAGGGCGCGGACAGCCTGTCGGGCGATGCGGGCGATGACACCGTCACCGGTGGCGCTGGCAATGACACGATCGACGGCGGCACCGGCGCAGACAGTCTGGTTGGCGGCGATGATCGCGATATGTTCAACGTGGGGTCGGCGGCTGATGGGTCGGGCGACAGCATTGATGGCTCGGAAGGCGGCGATGACTATGACACGCTTGATCTGACGGGCGCAGGCCCGGTGCGCGTGGACTCCTCCGTCACCGCAACCGATCCGGCGACGGGCGTGAACACCTATGCTGGCACCGTGTCTTTCCTGGATGATAACGGCAACACTGTCGGCACGCTGCAATTCGAAAACATCGAAAACATCGTGACCGATGGCGATGGGATCGTCGAAGGCACCGATGGCAATGATCTGATCGACTATGACTATACCGGCGATCCCCAAGGCGACATGATCGATCATAACGATGCGATCCTGCCCCATGACACGCCCAATGACGATATCGTCGAGGCGGGCGCGGGCAATGATACGGTCGATGCGGGGCAGGGCGATGACCTGGTCTATGGCGGCACGGGCAATGACGTGCTCAACGGCGATGATGGCGACGACACGCTGCTGGGTGAGGCGGGCAATGACACGCTGAATGGCGGCGCGGGCGATGATAGCCTAGTCGGTGGCAACGGCAATGACTTGGCCGAAGGTGGCGATGGCAATGATTACATCAATACCTCGGGCAGCAACGGCCAGCCGGATCTTGCCTTCCCGGGCGGCTGGAGCGCGGACCCCAACCCCAATAACGACCTCGACACCGTTTATGGCGGCGCGGGCAATGACACGATCATCACTGGCGACGATGCAGATTATGTCGATGGCGGCACCGGCAATGATGTGATCGACTCAGGCATCGATGCGGACACGGTGTTTGGCGGCGACGGCAATGACATGATCACCTCGGGCGAAGGCTCGGATAGCGTTGATGGCGGCGCGGGCGATGACACGATCTATGGCGGTCTTGGCCCAAGCTATCCCGATGCGATCAATATCCCCGATGATAGCAGCATCTATCCTGATCCGGTCACGAATAACGGCATGGATACGCTTTCGGGCGGTGCGGGCAATGACGTCATCTACGGCGAAGATGATGACGACTTGCTGCATGGCGGCACCGGCAATGACATGCTGGATGGTGGGATCGACAACGATACGCTGTTCGGCGATGCGGGCAACGATACGCTGATCGGCGGGCAGGGCGATGATACGCTGGACGGTGGCGAGGGTGCTGACTCCGTCTCGGGCGGCGATGATCGCGATCTGTTCGTTGTCGGCTCGGCTGAAGATGGCATCGGTGACACGCTGGATGGTGGCGAGGGTGGCGATGATTTCGACACGCTTGATCTGACCGGCTCGGGGCCGCTGCGGGTGGACAGCCATGTGACCGATTACGATCCGGTCTCGGGTGTCAGCACCTATGCCGGTACGGTCACCTTCCTCGATAGTGACGGCAACCCGGACGGAACGCTTGAATTCTCGAATATGGAGCAAGTGATTCCCTGCTTTACGCCGGGCACGATGATTGCGACCCCGAAAGGCGAAGTGCCAGCCGAGACGCTTAAAGAGGGCGACAAGGTTCTGACGCGCGACAATGGCATTCAGGAAATCCGCTGGGCCGGGCGTTGCGATCTGACCCGTGAGATGCTGCATGATGCGCCGCATCTGGCCCCGGTGCTGATCAAGGCCGGTAGCCTTGGAAACGACCTGCCCGAGCGCGACATGCTGGTCTCGCCCAACCACCGGATGCTGGTGGCCAATGACAAGACCGCGCTCTACTTTGAAGAGCATGAGGTTCTCGTCGCGGCCAAGCACCTGACCGGCAATGTGGGCATCGCATCGGCGCAGACGCTGGGCACCAGCTACCTGCACTTTATGTTCGACCGTCACGAGGTGGTTCTGGGCAACGGCGCCTGGACCGAAAGCTTCCAGCCGGGCGACATGACCTTGGGCGGCATGGGCAATGCGCAACGTCAGGAAATCTTCGAGCTTTTCCCCAAGCTGCAAACCTCGGCGGGTCGCGAAACCTACCAAGCGGCACGCAAGACGTTGAAAAAGCACGAGGCTGCGGTTCTGCTCAAGGGCTGATCGCCCGACTTATTGCGCCCGGGACTAGGGTTCCGGGCGCAAACATGTAGTGAACAGATTATGTCTGTTTCATGTCGGGAAACGCTGAATTTCGTCTAATGCGGCGAAATTGGGGCATTTAAACGTTTCTTTAATCCCTGTTCTGCCATAGCTTTTTAGGAACCCAAATGACTTGGCGCAATGCTAAGGAAGTGGGGAATAGATGACTGCGGCAGACATGCAAATGGATTTGACGACGAACATCACGGGGCACACTCCTTTCCTGACCTCTGTCTTTGCAGAGCATGGACCGGATTGTGCGCAGATGCTGCGGCTTGAATTCAGTGATCATGACGAACGCAACGGCGTAGTGCGCGGCTATGATGCGCAGGGGCAGTCGCTGTTCAGCGGTGAGATTGGGACTGTCCTTGCGGCCCTTCCATGCTTTACACAAGATGCGCGTATTGTAACTGAGGCGGGCGAAGTGGCTGTCTCGGAGTTGCGCGCAGGCCAGCGGATCGTGACGCGCGACAATGGACTGCAAGTGCTGCGTTGGATCGGCGCGCGTCGGTTTGGCTGGCGGATGCTGGGTCTCAACCCACTGCTGCGTCCGGTGCGGCTGGCGGCCGGGGCGCTGGGCCGCGATCTGCCTGAAACCGAAATCACAGTTTCGCCCAATCACCGCCTGCTGTCCAACATACCTGCACTGGGCGCAACGGGCGAGCAACTGGTGATGGCCCGCGATCTCATCGGGCTTGAGGGTGTAACGCAATGTGCCTGTCCCGACGTGACCTATTTTCAATTGCTGTTTGATCACCACGAGCTGGTGCTGGCCAACGGTATCTGGTCAGAAAGCTTTCGCCCGAGCGCTGAAAATATCGCGGCCCTCTCGATGCAATCGCGCGCCGATCTTATGGCCGCTTTTCCTGGCGCTGTTGAGACATTTGACTATGTCCCGGTGCGCCCCGATGCGCCGCTGGTCGCTCATAGAAATTCCTAGGCCAACCGACCTCTGACACGGTTTGCACGATGGGCCGGATGCAATCGCATCCGGCCTTCATCTTTTGCCGGTCATATACTCGTGCGGATCATAAAAAAGGGCCGGGCGCGTGGCCCGGCCTGAGTGCAGACTCTCCGGGGAACAGAGAGCCCGCTTGCGTCACAGGAAGCGGCGCATTTCGATGTCCGCGCTGGCGCGGCTCATTCCGATATCGTTCAACAAGCGATCATCCAGTTTCCCCAGCGCTTTGCGCGAGCGATACACCGACAGCGCGCGCGCAACGCGCGCAGTCAGACCATGAGCGGTGTGACGGGCGAGGGCGGGGCGGGTCCGCGTAAGGGTCAACATGGGGATACCTTTCTTGTGTTGATACAATGTGTGTTTCTCTGGTATGAAATGCACACAAATAGCAAATTGAGTCGGCCAGAGAAATATTGTGACTGATACAAGCTGGACAGCAGATCTTGCCCGCCAAAGCGGCCCGAAATATCTCGCCCTGGTGCGCGCGTTGCGGGAAGGTATTCGTAATGGAGACCTCGCACCGGGCACAAAGCTCCCCACAGTCAGGGACTTGGCGTGGCGCTTGGGGGTCACGCCGGGCACCATCGCGCGGGGGTATCAAATCGCCACGCAAGAGGGGCTTTTGCAGGCCGTTGTGGGGCGGGGTACTTTTGTATCGACACAATCGCGCCGCCTTGGCCCAACCGAAACGCTATACACTATGGCGTCGCGCGATCCTGCACTTGATGAAAATGTCGTTGATCTACGCTCGCCGCAACTGCCTGATATTGGGCAGTCCGAAGCCCTCAAGCGCGCGATGATTGCCGCAGCAGATGATATCGGCTGGCATTATCTGGAATATCCCGGCCTCAAGCGCGACGAATATTGTCGGCAGGCCGCGCTGAACTGGTTTTCGGAATATACCGATTTTGATGCGATCACGGCCGATGATCTGGTGCTCACTCATGGCGGGCAAAACGGGATCAATGTGGTGATGCAATGCTGCCTGCGCGGTGAACGTCCGGTCATTTACGCCGAAGCCTTGGCCTATCCCGGCTTTCGTCATGCCGCGCGCCTCAACCGCGCGGAAATTCGCGCCGTGGCGATTGATGAAGAGGGCATGATCCCCGAGGCGCTGGATGCGGCGTGCCGTCGCCATGGCGGGCAGTTGATTTGCGTCACGCCCGATGCACAAAACCCCACGGCCGGGCGGATGGGAATGGCGCGACGTCATGCTTTGGTCGAGGTCGCACGCCGCCATGATTTACAGATCATCGAGGATGATTGCTACACCGCCCCCGTTACCGGGTTGGCGAGCCTGCGCACGCTTGCGCCGGAACGCTGTTGGCATATCACCTCGCTGTCGAAATCCATCTCGGCGGGGATGCGCTTTGGTATTGTTGTGGCCCCTGAGGGCATGGGCGAGGCAGGGCGTTTGACCGCGCAGCACAGCTATTTCGGGCTGTCACGCCCGGTTACCGACATCATGGCGCGGCTGTTTGAAAGTGGTGAGGCGCTGGATCTCAAGCACCGCGCGCAGGCCGAAATGGGGCGGCGCTTGCAGATGTTGCTACAGGCGCTTGGCGATCAGGAATTGGGCTGGCAGTCGGGGCTAAGCTTTGTGTGGTTGACCTTGCCGCTGGGTTGGCGCGCCTCTGCTTTTGTGCGCATGGCCGAGGCCGAAGGCGTGCTGTTGCGCGCCGCGGATGAATATGTCCTCCAAGATGGGCAAGCGCCCAATGCGGTGCGCATCGCTTTGTCTGGCGGGGTCAGCGAAGAGCGGTTCCGTCAAGCCATCGAGACGCTCAAGCGCTTGCTTGAGCGTATGCCTGACCACTTGCTGGTGTAGTCTTCTGTTGGTCTGTCGCCAGGGGGCTGTGGTGGCCTCAGACTACGCTGCGGGGCGGATTTCGCGCCTTCCGCTTTGCGAAGATAACGTGTGATTGAGTATGCCCATCTGCGCGCGCCGCGCGTTTGAAAAGGCGACTGGCATATGCAGCGCCGCATAGCTGCGCCCGTCTTCATCATTGCGATAGATGGCCCCCATCCGGCTGACATTATAGCCCAGTTGACGTAGCGCGCGCATCAGCGCCAGCGAAGACAGACAAATCATCTCATCCGCACCGCGATCCATAGCGCGCTCTACCAAGCCATCGACAATCAGGCGCAGACAGGTCGTACGTTCGATTTGCGTGCATACTGTGTCAGAAATCACCAGCCGCGTGCATTCCCACACCGAATCCGAGGCGATGTCTTCGGGCAATACATCGGCAGGGATATGTGCCAATTTGCCGAGATGCGCATCGCGCAACATGTAGGTATTTGGTCCCCAAATTGCCGTGGTGGGCATTGCGCGTGCGCCACCAATGACCTTCCCGTCTTTGCTTACGATCGAGTAATGCGCGAGCGGTGTGTCATATTGGTCCATCTCAACGTCGCTGTTATGAGGCACATCCCAACCAAGCTGATCAACAAAGACTTCTTTGCGCAGGCGCAAGAAGTCATAAAAGGCAGCTCCGTGTTGATTAAGCTGAGAAAATGCGAATGTCTGATGGTGCATGATAACCTCCTTTTGGATGGTTAATCACACACATCAATTCGTTAATTTTTTACCACTTTTAGGTGTGATGCGCTAGATCAGTCGCCTTGAAGATGCAATCGCGAGCAATTCTATTGCATTTCTTGCGCCAAGTTTGCGACAGGCCGAGGAGATGCGTGCTTTGACCGCGCTTTCGCTAATCGCAAGCTCTGCCGCGATCTGTTTCAGTAACAGGCCGTCGGCGCGCATCCGAATGGCTTCGGCCTCGGCATCGGTCAGGCTTGGCCCTCCTTGAGCACGCGAATGAAGGCGTTTGAGCGCTTGGAACGCTTGGTCAAGTTCGCTATCCTCCAGCTCGCGATCTTTGCGAAACAGCATGCCATAGCTGCGTCGCCCTCTATCGGCCCCCTCACTGACCGAGATCGTCGCGCCATATCCTAGGTCTAATTGTCGCGCCAAAGCCAGAACCCCAGCGGGGTCGGGCAGGGTAATGTCGCGCCAGCGAATTGCGCCCTGATTGCTATAAATCCAACGCATCGTGGGATCGTGAACAAACAGGCCGCGCTGTGTGTATACGTCGACCCAGTCCTGATTGAGGCAATTCACTTCCTCGTCAGGAAAGGAAAATCCCACACGCAGAGCTACGTAATAGCCAGCAGGTGCGAGCGTTCGGAACAGGGGTTGGCTGTGTTTCAAGGTCATTCGCAAGTAAACCCGCTTGCGTTTCAAAAGGGTGATACCTAATCTCGCACAAAGGGCGAAGAGTAGGTGCTAGAACTTAACCTATGATTGTACAGAGCATATGAAAACCGAAATCCGACATTCGGTAGAGCAATTGCTGCACGAGACCGGTGCAGTTTGCGATACAGGCTATGCTTTTGCCCTTCATATCCGCTTTACACGCCCGAGTTTCATGTATCGCACCTATCCCCAAAGCTGGATCTCGCACTACGATGAAGCGGGCATGATCATCGAGGATCCAGTGGTGAAATGGGGTCTGAGCGAGACTGGGTTCAGACGCTGGTGCGATCTTGAGGATTGCAACGGCATTCTCGCGGACGCTGCGGCACATGGGTTGACCAATGGGCTGACTTGCGCGGTGGGGCCATCGAGTTCGCGCTCTATCGCGGGGTTTACACGCCTTGATCGAGCATTTTCGGACACCGAGGCGCAAATGCTTTTGGGCATCACGGAAAAGCTGCATCAGCTAACGCAACAAGCTTTGTGATGGGGTGCGCGGCTGGCGATGGCCTTGGTGAAACGAAAGTATCGTTGGCACATCGCGCCGCTTAGATAATCTCGTCCTCGTCAAAGAGAGGATCGTCTGACAACTGGTCATTCAGATCGCCAACGGCATCTTCAGCGAGTTTCATCGACGTCACGCGCGCAAGATGAATGATCGCATCCCCCTCATTCACGACGGGCAACACCGCACGCCCAACAACGATGCCATCGAAGGGCGCGATTATTTCCTGTTCGTTTTCGCCAAACGGATCGCATACCACGGCCATCAGATCACCATTTGCCACAACATCGCCGCGCCCGCGAAACGTGCGCAGCAAGCCCCCCGCGGGCGCGCGCAACCATTTGCTGGAGCTGCAATATTGAGGGGACGCCTTGGGCTTGGCGATCCCTTTAGAGGGCAGTTGGCCAATATGGCGCATCACCCGCAAGATCCCGGCCACGCCCGCACGCACGGACATTTCCTCAAAGCGCAGCCCTTCGCCCGCCTCATACAGCAAGATGTCCTTGCCGATCTCTTTCGCCGCACCGCGCAGTGACCCTTCGCGCAGCGGCGATTGCAAGATCACGGGGGCGCCGAACACCTCGGCGAGTTCCGCCGTATAGGCGTTGTCGGGTGAGATGCGCACTTGGGGCAGGTTGGTGCGATGAATAGCTGCCGAATGCAGATCAATCCCTAGATCGCAGCGCGCCACGATCTCATTGAGAAACATATAGGCCAGCCGCGAGGCCAGCGAGCCCCCCGGCGTGCCCGGAAACATCCGGTTTAGATCGCGCCGGTCGGGCAGATAGCGCGAGTGGTTGATAAAGCCGAACGCATTCACAATCGGGATCACGATCAGCGTGCCGCGTAGCGATTTGAGATTGGGCGCGCGCAGTAAACGGCGCACGATTTCCACACCAATTACCTCGTCGCCGTGAATCCCTGCGCTGACGAACATGGTTGGGCCATCGGCCTTACCATGAATGACATGCACCGACATCGACACCGGCGTGTGATCGGATAGAACGCTGACGGGAAGGTCAACGGTCTGGCGCGTGCCGGGCGCGATGACACGGCCCCCAATTTCAAACCCTGCGCGCTTTGCCATCAGCCTTTGCCTTTGGTTTTGGTGCTGCCCGTGGGTACGTTTTTCTCAAGATATTCGATAATCTTACCCGCCACATCAAGACCCGTCGCCTTTTCAACGCCTTCCAAACCGGGGGAGGAGTTGACCTCCATCACCACCGGGCCGTGATTGGCGCGCAGCATATCGACACCGCACACATTCAGCCCCATCGACTTTGCCGCGCGCACTGCTGTTGCGCGTTCTTCGGGTGAGAGTTTGATCAGTTGCGCAGATCCGCCCCGATGCAGGTTCGACCGAAAATCTCCCTCAGCCCCGGTGCGTTTCATCGCCGCGATCACCTTGCCACCCACGACGATTGCGCGAATGTCGGTGCCACCCGCTTCTTTGATGAACTCTTGCAGCAAAATGTTCACCCCCGCGCCGCGAAACGCCTCGACGACGGATTTCGCAGAGCGCTTGGTATCGGCCAGAACCACGCCGATGCCTTGCGTGCCCTCAAGCAGCTTGATCACGACTGGCGCGCCACCGGCCAGTTCCAGCACTTCATCGGTTTGCTTGGGATCATGGGCAAAGGTCGTGACAGGCAGGCCAACGCCGTCGCGCGCCAAAAGCTGCATCGAGCGAAGCTTGTCCCGGCTGCGCCCGATCGCGACGCTTTCATTCAGCGGATAGACCCCCATCATTTCGAACTGGCGTAGTACGGCGAGACCATAGAAGGTCACCGAAGCGCCGATCCGCGGGATCACCGCGTCAAAACCCTCCAGCTTTTCGCCGTTGTAATACATCTCGGGGCGGCGCGAGGCGATGTTCATATAGCAGCGCAGCGTGTTGATGATATGCAACTCGTGGCCACGCGCCTCGGCAGCCTCTTTGAGGCGCTTATGCGAATAGAGATCGGGATTGCGCGCCATCATTGCGATTTTCATTGGAAAACTCCTTTTGCCACAGGGGCGTTACTGACCTAAGCCGCAAGTCAGATTGGCGCGGCGCGTATGCACTGCGATATTGTGTTTCTTTAGCGCCGTGCGCCCGACGATCATCGGAAAGCGCATATTGCTGCGATCGGTCAGCGACACCGCAATTGTCCAGGCCCGGTCGATCAGCTTTAGCTTGGTGCGGATCACGATGCGCTCTTCGGGGATGCCGCTGGTGTTCTTGATGTGGCGCCACTCATAAATCGGGGATTCTACCGCGACTTCGGGCATCCGATCGTCAGGTTGCACCCTAAAGCGTACCCAGTCAGCGCCGTCGCGGGTGAAGGGCTCGATCTGGGTCGCATGCAGTGCCGAGGTGCGCGCACCCGTATCTATCTTTGCCTTGATCTGATGCAAGCCCAACTCGGGCAGGTCGAGATGCTCCATCCAGCCAATGACGAGCAGCTCCGGCTTGGGGGGCTTGCTCTTGTTCTTCCCCGTACCCTCCATAGAATCTCGCTCCTTCAGTGTCGGTTGTGACGGGGTAGCGCTGCGCGCAATGGGATCTATGATCCTTTCCGGCGCTTTACATCGGCAATAAATTTCTGTCTATAGATAAAAAATAATTGCTATTGGGGAAGTAATGTCAGATTTCGAAGGTGCCGCGCGTCACTTAGCCAACCTCTACACCAAAAGCTTTGGTGGCAAACCCAATGGCCGCTTTCGTCTCTCCTCCAAACAGGTCCGCGAGCTGTTGGGGCGCAAACGGATCTATCCCGATGACATCGAAAAACTGACGCGTGCCGCGTTTGAAATCGGTTTTGTCGTGATCGACATGGACAGCTTTTTCGTCGTACTCAGCGCCAATGCGTTCGTGAATTATCGCCGTGTTAGCGGTGAGGCGTTGGCAAGCGTGATGACTGCGGGATAGTCGCCCGCACGACATTTACGTGCAGATGCGCAGGGGACCTGTCACCCTGCAAACCCGTCTTACGTCAGGTTACCGGGGCCTTGGCCAGCCCTTTTCCAAGGATCGGCCCTGTTGGCAGGTTCGTGGGCGAGCCGCCGTCGGGTTCAAAGGTAATCTCGTAAAGCTGTCTGGGGTGGGGTTCGGGCAGGCCTTTTACACTCAGAACCCGAGAGCGCGCGGTGTTGAGCAAACCCAAAGACACAGGCGGTCCATCCGCGTCGGGCTTGGTCCAGACCTGCATCACCTGATTTGAAGGCACGTCCGGGCGCTCTAGCAAGGTCACGCGGGTGGTGTTGTCCGGACCGCCTTCAATCAATGCGATCGGCTCACCCTGGGTGTCCAAAAGAACCGCTACAACAAGAGGTTGTGAGGTGTTCATCATGGACCATCCTAACACGCATGCCAGCAAGATCGCCGCTGCCATACCGCCAAGCGCCGCCCCGCGCCAGCGGTTGAGCGCCCCGCGCAGCGTGGCAAACTCGACGACGTTATCGGGCGCGCTCGGTCGCGCGGGCTTAGATGTGGCCGAGGTGTCGATCTGTGCTTGCACGCGCTCCCACAACCCGTCTGGCAAAGGCAACTCATCTGCGGTCTCATCAAGCGGTGCAAAGCGTTGGCGCGCCTGTTCCATCCGTGCCGCTATGTCAGGATCGCGCGCCGCCAACGCCTCAAGGCGCGCAACAGCACCCTCATCGGCCAGCCCAAGGACGACCTCGTCGATCAGAAGATCCAGTGCGCGATCCGTCATGACAGGCACTCCCTCAGTTTGAGTAAGCCGCGCCGCACCCAAGATTTCACCGACCCCAGTGGCGCCTGCATCCGGCCCGCGATCTCGCCGTGGCTATGGCCAAGCACATAAGACGACAAGATCGCCTGTCGCGTCCCCGCATCCAGCGTTTCAAGGCAGCGGCGCAGGTCAGAGCGTTCGGCCAAGCGGTGAAACGCGGTGTCCAGAACCAAGTGATCTGGCGTATCCTCTATCATCTCGGGCGCAACGGGGATTTCGCGGTCCTCGCGGCGCAGCATGCTCAGGCACCGGTTACGTAGGATCGTGAAAATCCAGCCCTTTGCGTTGCCGCGGCTTTCGTCAAACTGATGCGCATTGCGCCAGATCAGTACCAGCGACTCTTGCAACGCATCCTCGGCAAGATCGCTTCGCCGCAACATACGGCGCGCCACGCCCAGCATTCGCCCGCCTTCGGCCGTCATCAACTGCTGCAAAGCGGCTTTGTCGCCCCCCGCACAGGCCCGGATCAGAACCGCATGATCTGTCACGAAATGGTTGCTTTCCCTAAGCGGAGTTACCCCGCATCGCATCTTTAAACGAGTAATGGGCGCCAGAGATCCTGTCAAACGGCAAGCGCATGTCGCGGAAAACAGATAGGGTCGGCGCAAGGACGCGCCCTGCACCGACCGGTTTCGCGCGTCAATCACATGCCAGCGGTCATGAAGGTGATGTCGCGCAATGTTGCATCGCCAGCGCCTTGTATGTCCCAGCTCTCTTGGATTTTGCCATCTTCAAGCGAAACCGTGTGCAGTTTACCCGCAGCCACAAGCCACGCGGTATTGGTACCCTCGGAATCGGTCGCGATATCAAACGCGTAGCTGTCCGAACCTTCGATACCAAGCTTGCCAATCGCGCCCAGCGTGCCGTCATTGGGCGACGTTTGCTGGATCAGCGCCACGATGGTGGAGTCGATATCAAACATCGCCGTCGAGTCGGGCTTTCCGTAGGAATTGATATAGGCGGCTGCGGCGATTGCGGGGGCCTCACCGGCATGCATATCCTTGCTTTCAAAGGCTAGCGTGCCATCGACAGTGACCGCACCGCTTTCGATGTCGACGCGGTGGTTGGTCACGCCCGACATAAAGCGCAGCTTGTTGGCCATCGGGTTGAAATCAACGATGACGGGGGCGTCGCCTGCGATCGGCAGCGTCTTGTCCATTGTTGAAATCATGGTGGCGGCGCCGGTTTTCGGGTCGATTTCGACGATCTCGAACGCATCCGTCACGCCAATCAACTGCCCGGTGGCAGGACGCAAATCAATGCCCAGCAGTTTGTTCACGCCTGTGACTTCCATCGAACCCGTCACGGTTGCGCTAGAAGCATCGATCTGATGCAGCATCTTATCACCCGACAGCCCGATGGCCATCATGGCCCCGTTGCCTTGGGCAAACGCGCCCGAGGCCGCAGTAGTCATCAAAGTTGCAACGGCGAAAGCGGTATATTTGAGCGTCATGAGTTGTTCCTATCAAGCTATCAGCCACGGCCAGTCCGTAGCCTCGATATCTCTAGGACTCTGGCGCGCACCGTTTTGGATGCAGTCGGGCAAAATTTATTTTGCAAAGCACGACTGCGTGGGTGTCATAAGTCTTTCAATTTAGGCCTTTTCATCGGGCTATTGCCACGTCGAGCTTGCTCGAAACAAAGCGTGCGCCTTAGGGCGCGTTGTCTAAGAAATGATTTTGAACGGGTCGAGAGTGTCCTTAATTTCCAATCCCGACCTGTTTCCATTTTTGGGTGCGGGTCTTGTGATTATCGGCGACGTGGCGTGCTCACTGTCGGCACCGCACGGCGGGCAGGCGTTGCGCAATCAAGTGGCGGCGGCGAGTTGGTCAATCAAGCCTTTGACGAGATGCGCAAAATAGCGTTTCAGCTGCCTGCACAGGATGGGATTGGCAAACAGGTGAGCTTGGACATGGATAAGCGCATGACCAGCATAGGTCGCCGATCCGTTCGTGAAAGACGGGCAGGGCGGTGAAGCCACGCTGGCAACATCGGCACAGGTCGCCGATCTGGCCAAGGAACACTCGTAAACCACATGCGCCTCCAATGCGCTCCCATCGTGGTTTCTCCACTTTGGGGTCGCAATTCTATGTGGTGATGGCGTCGCGATCGGGGTGCCCAAGGCAGGGGAGCGTGTTACGCAACACAGGCCGCCGCAGCTTCGCAAGGGGCGGCTTCAAGCTGGATCGTGGCGTGGGCGATGGCGAAATCCTCGGCCAGTTCATGCGTGAGATGGTGGATCAGCGCATCGCCATCCGCGCCGGCCCAAACCAGATGCACAGACAGGGCGGTGCGCGTCGTTGAGAGCGGCCAGATATGCAGGTCATGCACATCGCTGACGCCAGGTTGCGCCCCCAGCCAGTCGGCAATCGCCTGACGGTCGATCGTGTCTGGCACACCGTCCAGTTCCAGCCGCAGCGAGTCGCGTAGCAGACCCCACGCCGTGAGCGCGATCACAAGACTGACGCCAATCGCCACCACCGGATCAAGCCAATCCCACCCGGTCAGCATGATGCCCGCCGCCGCCAGCACCACTGCGCCCGACACAACAGCATCTGCGGCCATATGCAAAAATGCGCCCTTGGCATTCAGATCGCCCTTTTGCGAGCGCATGAACAATAGCGCCGATCCGGTATTGACTGCGATCCCGATCAACGCGACCCACAGGATCGTGGCACCGGGCAAAGTAACGGGTGTGCCAAAGCGATGCGCGGCCTCCCAGATGACCAGCACGACGCCGATCAGAATAGCTGTAGCATTCAGCATCGCCGCCAAAATCGTGGCGCGACCATAGCCGAATGTGTAGCGGCGATTGCC
>JAFGWK010000236.1 GCA_016937195.1 Paracoccaceae bacterium
CCTAGGACGCCCGAAGACCTGCAAGGGCATGCCTGTATCCACGACACCAACCACGATCATCGGGCGATCTGGCGTTTCGCGCAGGACGAAAGCGTGGCGATCCGACCCAGAATGATGGTGAATTCGGCGCGCGCAGCACGGGATCTGGCTGTGGCCGGGCGTGGGATCGTCTATGGCCCAGACTTCATGCTGGGGCCTGATCTTGCTGCGGGGCGCCTGATTGCAGTGTTACCTACACTTGAGTTGGCGGCGTCAAGCTTGAACCTTGTGTATCTGGACGGGCCTGCCCTACCCCGCAAGCTGCGCGCGTTGATTGATTTTGCAGCAAAAGACTTGCGCAGTTTGGCGATAAACACCAAAATTTAATAGATATTCCAGTCATCTTCATGGGCGACGCCCCCCATCGCCAGCCAATCCGCACGCACCCGCGCGACGCGGGTATCGCCCCATGTCCGAAACACGATCACGAACCCCTCAGGCGTGACCATCTCGGCGGAAATATCCATCCGCCCGTTGTGTTTTTGATCAATATCCCACATCGACAGCGCAACGTGCACCATCGGTTTCGCGATGAATGTGGTGGGAAAACTGACCAGTTTGCGCAGTTCGCGCGGCCCATCGCCCGTCCACATCGCACCACCATCCTGATAGTCAGAAAACAGCACGATCGAGCCCTGCTGCATCCCCAAGCGATGGCTTTCTAATGTGATCATCGAAAATGGTCCCCCTGCCCGACGCGATCAGCTTACGCCGGTCTTTGAGCATAAAAAAGCCCCGGAAAAACCGGGGCTTTTTCGTGTCTTTCAGCTGAATCACAGCGTCATATGGGTGCCCATGGCTTCCATATCCGCCAGCAATTTGGCGGTGAGGTCGGCCACCGAGGGGTGGGCCTCTTCATGAACGCGGCGGGCCTCTGCGATCAGCTTATCGTGGACTTCACGGGTGAATTCCTCGGCCGGCAGCGACCGCTCAGCCAGCACCGTCACACCCTCGGGGGTGATTTCGGCGAATCCACCTGTCACCGCGTAGCTGTGCGTTTCCGAGCGCGTCACAAGCGTCAGGCGACCGGGGCGCAGCGTGGTAAGCATCGGCGCGTGGCCGGGCATTACCGTCAGATCGCCATCGGCGCCCGGAACCATGACCTCAACCGCTTCCCCTTCCGAGGCGAGCTTGCGCTCGGGTGCGACCAGATCGAATTGCATCGTGTCGGCCATAACGCCTCCTTACGCCGCAGCGGCGAGTTTCGCAGCTTTCGCTTTCACATCCTCGATGCCGCCAACCATGTAGAAGGCGCCTTCGGGAAGGTGGTCGTATTCGCCCGCCACAACAGCTTTGAACGAGCTGATCGTGTCTTCCAGCGGAACCTGAACGCCGTCAGAGCCGGTGAACACCTTGGCCACGTCGAACGGCTGGCTGAGGAAACGCTGGATCTTACGGGCACGCGCCACGGTCAGCTTATCCTCTTCGGACAGTTCGTCCATCCCGAGGATGGCGATGATATCTTGCAGAGCCTTGTAGCGCTGAAGGATCTCCTGCACGTCGCGCGCCACGCGGTAATGCTCTTCACCCAAGATCAGCGGGTCCATCAGACGCGAGGTCGAGTCCAGCGGGTCCACAGCCGGGTAGATACCCAGTTCCGAGATCGCGCGGTTGAGAACCGTGGTTGCATCAAGGTGCGCGAAGGTGGTGGCAGGTGCCGGGTCGGTCAAGTCATCAGCAGGCACGTACACGGCCTGGATCGAGGTGATCGAACCGTTCTTGGTCGAGGTGATACGTTCCTGCATCGCGCCCATGTCGGTCGCCAGCGTCGGCTGATAGCCCACAGCCGAAGGAATACGACCCAGAAGTGCCGACATCTCAGAACCCGCCTGCGTGAAGCGGAAGATGTTGTCGACAAAGAACAAAACGTCGGTGCCGGTTGCGTCGCGGAACTGCTCGGCCAAGGTCAGGCCGGTCAGCGCGATACGCGCACGCGCGCCCGGAGGCTCGTTCATCTGGCCAAAGACCAGTGCGATTTTCGAGTCCGGCAGATTGTCGGGGGTCAAAACGCCCGATTCAATCATCTCGTGATACAAATCGTTGCCTTCACGAGTCCGCTCGCCCACACCGGCGAACACGGACAGACCCGAGTGCACCTTTGCGATGTTGTTGATCAGCTCTTGGATCAGAACCGTCTTGCCCACGCCGGCACCGCCGAAGAGGCCAATTTTACCGCCCTTGGAGTAAGGCGCGAGCAGGTCGATCACCTTGATGCCGGTGACGAGGATCTGCGCCTCGGTCGCCTGATCCGCAAAGTCGGGTGCGGGGGCGTGGATCGGGCGGAACTCGTCAGCCTCGACCGGGCCCTTTTCGTCCACCGGCTCGCCGATGACGTTCAGGATGCGACCCAGCGTCGCCGTGCCAACCGGCACCGAGATCGGGCTGCCGGTGTCTTTCACCGGTGCCCCACGCACGAGGCCTTCGGTGGCGTCCATCGCGATGGCACGCACCGAGCCTTCGCCCAAGTGCTGCGCGACTTCAAGCACCAGACGCTTGCCGTTGTTTTCTGTTTCCAGCGCGTTGAGGATCGCGGGCAGCTCGCCGTCGAACTGCACGTCCACGACGGCGCCGATGACCTGGGTTACCTTGCCATTGCTTGCCATGTTTTTCTCCGGTTCCGTCAGAGCGCCTCAGCGCCCGAAATGATTTCGATGAGTTCCTTGGTGATCGCGGCCTGACGCGTGCGGTTGTATTCGATCGTCAGTTTGTCGATCATTTCGCCCGCATTGCGCGTGGCGCTATCCATCGCCGACATCCGCGCACCTTGTTCCGAGGCCGCATTTTCCAGCAGAGCCGTAAAGATCTGCGTCGCGATCCCACGCGGCAACAGATCGGCAAGGATCTGCGTTTCGCTGGGCTCGTAATCGTAGTTCACCGAGGGCGTTTCTTCGCCTTCCTCCGGTTCATAGGAGGCCGGGATGATCTGCTTGGCCGTCGGCGTCTGCGAAATCACGCTTTGGAAGACCGAGAAGAAGATCGTTGCAACGTCGAACTCGTCCTTGTCAAAGCGCTGCAGAAGATCGCGCGCCACGCTTTGTGCTTCATCATAGCTCATCCGCTTGACGTCGCTAAAGTCAACGTGACCGATGAAATACTGGCCATATTCCCGGCGCAGTGAATCACGGCCCTTCTTGCCGACAGTGAGGATTTTCACCTCTTTTCCCTCGGTCATAAGCTTGGTTGCATGTTGACGCGCGAGCTTGGCGATATTGGCGTTGAAGCCACCGCAAAGCCCACGTTCCGCCGTCATTACGACCAGCAAATGCACCTTGTCCGAGCCAGTGCCCCCAAGAAGACGCGGCGCATTGTCCGCCCCCTTCACCGAGCCCGCCAGCCCCGCCATCACGGCATGCATCCGTTCGGCATAGGGGCGTGCGGCTTCGGCGGCCTCTTGGGCACGGCGCAGCTTGGCTGCGGCGACCATTTGCATCGCCTTGGTGATCTTCCGCGTGTTCTTGACGCTTCCGATCCTGTTTTTCAGGTCCTTAAGGCTAGGCATATCCCTGTCCTTTCAGGCCAATCACGCGAAGGTCTTGGCGAATTCGTCAATGGCGGCTTTCAGCTTGTCAGCTGCGTCACCCTTGATCTTGGGATCTTCCTGGGTGAGCCAGTCGAGGATGTCTTTGCGCGAATTGCGCAGATAATCCAGCAAGCCCTGCTCAAAACGGCCAACCTGTGCGACCGGGATCGAATCGAGGAACCCGCTCGTGCTTGCAAAGATCACAGACACGATCTCGGCGTTGGTCAGCGGCGAATATTGCGGCTGCTTCATCATCTCGGTCAGGCGTGCACCCCGGTTCAGAAGCTTTTGCGTTGCCGCATCCAGATCCGAGCCAAACTGTGCAAACGCCGCCATCTCGCGATACTGAGCCAGTTCCAGTTTCACCGGACCCGCCACCGTTTTCATCGAGTTGGTCTGCGCCGAAGAGCCAACGCGCGACACCGACAGACCGGTGTTCACGGCGGGACGGATCCCTTGGTAGAACAGCTCGGTTTCGAGGAAGATCTGACCGTCGGTGATCGAGATCACGTTGGTCGGAATAAACGCCGACACGTCGCCGCCCTGAGTTTCGATGATCGGAAGCGCGGTCAGCGAGCCCGAGCCGAAATCTTCGTTCAGCTTGGCCGAACGCTCCAGCAGGCGAGAGTGCAGATAGAACACGTCACCCGGATAAGCTTCGCGGCCCGGCGGGCGACGCAGCAAGAGCGACATTTGGCGATAGGCCACGGCCTGCTTGGACAGATCGTCATAGATGATCAGCGCGTGCATGCCGTTATCGCGGAAATATTCCGCCATCGCGGTCGCGGTATAGGGCGCGAGATATTGCATCGGCGCGGGGTCGGATGCGGTTGCGGCGATGATCGTGGTATATTCGATCGCACCGGTTTCTTCGAGCTTTTTGACAAGCTGCGCCACGGTCGAGCGTTTCTGACCGATCGCGACATAGAAGCAATGCATCTTATTGTCGGGCGAGGCGTCGTTATACGA
>JAFGWK010000237.1 GCA_016937195.1 Paracoccaceae bacterium
ATGATGATAGCAGCTTCAACCACGGATGCTCTCCAGCAGTTTCAGCAGCGCCGTGTCATAGGCCCCAAGCCGCACCAGCCCCTTGGCCAGCGCGTCTTTCATCTCGCCCGCCAGCGTGTCGCGCATCAGGTATCCCTCGGTGACGGCGTCGAAAACACCGTCTTCATTGATATGAGTGCAATCCACCGTGCGGGTGTAGCCCAGCGTGCCAAACAGCCCCGCAAACTTGCGGCTATAGGCCATCGGAACCACAGGCACACCGCTGGAAAACGCTGCGATACAGGCATGCATCCGCGCACCGGTAAAGAAATCGAGCCCCGCAATATAGGATTTCGCCGCACCCGGGCTGTCAAACGCAGGCGCGCAGATCACGCCATGCGTCCCCGCCAGTGCCTCGCAAGCGCGCAGATCGTCCTCGATCACCATCGGCCCGCTCGGTACGATCACATGGGGTACCAGATGCACCTCGGCCCGCTGCCCCTTGAACCACGCGATCAGCCGCGCAATCAACGCCGGATAATCAAGGCGCATGCCAAAATCATTGCCGCCCTGATAGCCCCCCGCCATCAACAGCCCCGAGACGTTGATCCCGACGCGCGGCGCACCGCCCGGCGCCAATTCGGGAGGCTGATAGGGCAGCCGCAGCGCCAGATCCGAGGCCGCTACCACCGCGCCGCGATAGCCCAGCGCGCGCAATGCCTCGCCCGAGCGCTCATCACGCGCCGCTACCAGCGCCGAGCGGTTCAGCGTGACCCGCGCCAGCCATTTCGACCAGCGTTTTGAAAACGGCCCGATTGTTTGCGGCGCCACCACCAAAGGCGTGCCCGCAAGATGCGCCGCGAATTTCATCCAGAACATGCGGATCAACCGTTTCGCGCCGTAAATGTCGGCGAAACTGTCACCACCGCCGATATCAATCACCAGATCAGAGGCTTTGAGCGTTGCGAACAAGCCCTTGGGAGATTTGAGAAAAGCGCCATCGACCTCGATCAATGTCAGGTCCTCGCCGGACACGTAAGGCATGCGCGCGTCTTTCCAGTCGAGCACCGTGATCGCGATATCGCGCCCCATCTGCCGCCCCAGCTTGCGCAGCAGCGCGATCTCGGAAACCGTCAACGCCCCCACGCCCAGATTGTCCGAGCGGGTCGAATGAAAGATCAGGCAGATGCGCAGCGCGCGACTCATTTCGGCCTCGCGAATGCGCGCCGGATCGTGCCTGCGAAGTTGCGCAGATTGCGCGCAATCGGGTTCTGGCGCGCACAGGCGCGCAGGTCCATCCCGACATAAACCGGCACCGGCCGCGCGACCAAACGCAGCGCAGCAAGACGGGCAAACAGCGCACGACGCCGTTCGCGCTGACCGGGCTGGATCGCGGCAAGATGGGCCACATCGAAGGGCTGCGTTTGCACCGCGCCTACCGATTCCGCCTGCGCCAAAATCTCGGCTCCAAGCCGCGTGCGCGCCACGATCAGACTGACGCCGGGGGCCTCGTCAAAAAGCGGATATCCCTTGGCATCGGCCTCCCAAGCATCCGCGCAAACCAGATCGGCGGCCACGCCCGTGCCATCGGCGCAAATCTTGCAGCGATGCTGAACGTGATGCGCCAGCACCCCACCCCAAGCCGCGTGATAGTCAAGATCGCGCGTTCTGCCATCTTGCAAGGTTGCCGTTGCGCGCCCCGGCCATCCGTTGCCACGATAGCGAAAGGCGGCAAGCTGATCTGCCGGAACGCCCATTTTGTCCAGCAACGCCTGCGCGCCCGCCGCACTTGGCACGCCGGCACAAAAGAACGACAAGATCACTGGAAAAGCGCGCGCCACGGCCGGGTTTTGCAGGCTCAACGCGCGCAATGCCGAACAATCGCAGGGTTTGCCGATAAAGGCATAGCGCCGCCCCGAGGCCAGATACTGCGCCAAATCCACCAGCGGGCTAGAGGGCGCATAGCGCGAGCCCGCCGCCTGTGCCACTTGTTCAGGCGTTTCACTGATGCGCGTGCGGTTGCCGGTTGGATTGGCGGGATCGGCCTCGATCTGGATCACGCCATCAACGCGCCCCGAGATCAAAAGATGCGCTGCCAGCGCCGACAAGGCGCCCCCCGAGGCCCCTGCAAAACGCACACTGTCATCGCGCGCCCAGCCGGTAACCATCTGCTGATACGGTCCCCAAAGCGGGTCGCGCCCCTCGCCAGCGCGCGCGCTGGATTGTCCCAAACCGGGGCAACTGGCCAAGATCGAAGCCTCTTGCGGCCCGCTCAGATCGGCTATTTGCAGCGGACGGGGAAAGCCGGGCGGCGTCATCTCCATCGTGATCCGCCCCGGCGCCAGACCGGCACACAGCCCGCAGCCCGCGCACAGATCGCCCTTTGCAACACGCAAAAGCGCGGGACTGGGGCCGATAAAGGGAGTGTTTTTTGCGCTGGTCATGCTCGGCCATTCTTGTTTTGCAACGAGTTCAACAACAAGATACCCGCACTGACAAGCCCAATGCGCCCCACAGCGTTGCGAGCATGTCACAACAGCCACAGCGCCCGCTTGACCAGAACACGACAAGCGCGGAGACTGCCCCCAACGTCACCCGCCGAATGCCGCGTCACCTTGGGACGCGCCCAAGAGACGCCGCAAGGCCCGATCCCTCAATGATGCGCACTGCCCTTTTGATCCTGAGTGGGAATGCGAGTGCTGCAGTGCTGCTGCTGGCGCGCAATCTGGTCTTGGCGCGGCTGATCCCGGTGGCCGATTACGGGATCGCGGCGACGTTTGCGATGGTGATGGCGGTGATCGAGATGGCCTCCAACCTTGGCCTGCATCAGCAAATCGTGCAGGCGCGGCGCGGCGACGACCCCGATTTCCAAGCCGCCCTGCAAGGGTTTCAACTGATCCGCGGCGTGATTGGCGCGTTGGCACTGTTGGCAATGGCTGGGCCTGTCGCGGGGTTTCTGGGCATTCCGCAAGCGGCCAACGCCTATCGCTGGCTGGCGCTCGTGCCGCTGCTCAACGCGATGCAGCATTTCGACATCCACCGCGCGCAACGCCGGGGCCGCTATGGGCCAATGCTGCTGACGGGGGCGTTGCCCGCGCTTGGCTCGCTTCTCGTGATCTTTCCGCTGGCGCATCTCTTCGGCGATTGGCGTGTGATGCTTTGGGCGTTGCTCTTGCAGGCGGTGTTAGGCGTCGTGACCTCGCATCTGGTCGCAGAACGGCGCTGGCATCTGCGGTTTGACCCCGCCGTGATGGCGGATGCTTGGCGCTTTGGCGCGCCGCTTCTGGTCAATGCCGTGCTGCTTTATCTGGTGTTTCAGGGCGATAAGCTGATCGTCGGGCGGCTGTCTGGGATGGAAGCGCTGGCGCTCTACGCAATGGGAGTCACACTGACGCTAACCCCCACGCTGGTGGTCGCGAAAACCACCCAGAACGTGTTTTTGCCCAAACTGTCCGCACTGCACGGCGAGGGCCAAGACGCGGCGCATCGCGACCTAGCCCGCGCCACGCTTGAGGCTGCGATGATGAACGGCACGGCGCTGGTGATTGGTATGTTCGTAATCGGAGCCCCGGTGGTGATGTGGCTGCTTGGCGCAAAATACGCGACATTGATCCCGCTTCTGGTCCCGTTTGCGATTTTGCACGCGCTGCGAGTGTTCAAATCTGGCCCCTCCATTGTGGCGCTTTCGGTGGGGGCTACGGGCAACGCGCTTTGGGGCAATCTACCGCGCGTTTTGGCCTTGCCAATCGGCTGGTGGCTGCTGGAAACAACCGGTTCTTTGCAGGCCCTGATCTGGCTTGGGGTTGGCGCGGAGCTGGCAGGTTTCGTGCTATCGCTGATACGGTTGCATGGCGTCGTTCGCCTGCCCAATGCGTTGCCTGCGCTTGCTGTCAGCATGTTCGCGCTGCTCGCAATCAGTGCGCTCATCCTGCTCGACACGGCTCAAAGCGATGCGGTCAAAGCGCTTATCGGAGCGACACTGTTTGCGTTACAATTGATGGCGGCGCGCGGATTGCGCGGATACTTCACCACCAAACTTATGGGCAAAGTGTAAGCGCAGGCGCGCGACTTCCCTCCGACCCGCGCATGGCGTAGATTGCATGAAACGACCCCGGCAGAGGGCGACAAGGACAGGCATGGCTCAGCTACTACTCCATATCGGCTATCACAAGACCGCAACGACCTGGCTGCAAAACAGGCTGTTCGTGCCCGAGTATGGCTACACGCCACTGGCCAATCATCAGCAGGTCGATCGCGAAATCACACGCCCGCATGGACTTGTGTTTGACCCCCAAATAATGCGCGCACGCATTGCCAAGGGCATCGCGCAACAAGAGCCGGATCAAACCCCGCTGATCTCGTCTGAAATCCTGTCGGGCCATCCGTTTTATGGTGGCCGCGAAAGCGACGTTTACGCGCACCGTCTGCACGC
>JAFGWK010000238.1 GCA_016937195.1 Paracoccaceae bacterium
CGGATTGGGCGGATCTGGCCAAGCCCGAGTATAAATCGCTCGTGACCATGCCCGACCCCGCGCAATCGGGCTCGGCGTTTGAGCTGGTCGCGGGGCTGGACGCTGCGGGGCATGACGATCTGTTCCCCGCGCTGGCGGCGAACGGGATGCTTGTCGCGGGGGCCAACAAGGCTGCGCTGACCCCGGTGCTGCAAGGCGCCAAGGCGGCGGTGTTCGGTGCTGTCGATTACATCGCGATGGGTGCCAAAGCGAAAGGCGAGTCTATCGATGTGACCTTCCCGACGTCGGGCACCGTTGTAGCCCCACGCCCGATGATGATCCTGAAGTCGACCAAACAAGCCGATGACGCCAAGAAATTCATCGACTTCGTGCTGTCGGACAAGGGTCAGGAAGAAGTCGCCAAGGTCTATCTGATGCCCGCGCGCACCGATGTTGAGGCCCTGCGTCCCACCATCACCGAGCTGAAGCTTCTACCGCAATCGGGCGATGCCTATGCCAAGCGCGGCGCGATCCTCGACAATTTCTCGAAATCTTTCGGGCATTAAACGCATGGCGAGCGAGAGGGCAGGCACACCGCTACTCAGCGGACTGACAGCGGTGGCTCTTGTGGTCGTCGTGGCCCTGCCCTTCGCATTCATCGTGTTGCAGGCGATCTTTCCTGAGATCGGGGCGGGGTCTTTTGCCCGCCCCTTCTCGCATCTTGGCGCGGTCCTGAAATCCGAGGATTTCGGCATCGAAACGCGCAACACATTATTGCTAGGCACAGGGGTAGTGCTGGCCTCCAGCGTCATCGCGGTGCCCTTGGCGGGGCTGCGCTCGCTCTATCGTCTGCCCGGAGCCTTGCTGTGGGATGTAGTGTTCCTCGTGCCCTTCATGATCCCGCCCTATATCGCGACGCTGGGCTGGATCCTGACGCTGCAACCCGCTGGCTATCTGCAACAATTGACCGGCGTCAATCTGGCGGAATTTCTGTTCTCGTTTCCCGGAATCGTCTTCGTGATGGCGATGCATTCTTTCCCGGTGGTCTATTTCGCCGCCTCGCGTAGTTTCGCCACAATCGGGGCGCGGTTTTCCGATGTGAGCCGGGTGTTTGGTGCCGGTCCGGGGCGGGCATTCTGGCGCATCACCCTGCCGCTGGCCACGCCCGCGCTGGCGGCAAGCCTGCTGCTGGTTTTTGCGATGTCGATCGAGGAATACGGCACGCCCGCCGTTCTTGGCGCGCGATTTGGCTTTGACGTGCTGGTGACGGGCATTGATGGCTCGCTTTCGGATTGGCCGATCGATCTGCCCAAGGCCGCGCTGCTGTCACTGGCGCTGATTGTGCTGTCGCTGCTGGCCTTTGCGCTGCAACGCCGGATTGCCACGGCACGCGATTTCGACGTAGTGGGGGGCAAAAGCCCACGCGCGCCCGCGCGCAGCCTTGGCGTCTGGCAAGCGCCGGTGCTGGCGCTGTTTGGCCTTGTCGCGTTTGTCTCTACGGGGTTGCCGCTGCTGGCGATCCTTGCCACCGCGCTTAGCCGCACGATCTCGGGCGGGTTGGCGCCGAACAATATCGGCCTGCTACATTTTGAGGCGATCCTGAGCGACACGGCCGGCGCGATGCAGGCCATGGCGAACAGCTTTTCTCTAGGGCTGATCGCGGCGCTGGTGGCGGGCGTGTTCGGCATCGCCGTCGCCTATGTCACGACGCGCGGACCGGGCCGGGGTCAGCGTGTGATCGACGCGCTGGCAATGCTGCCCAATGCCGCCCCCGGCGTGGTGGTGGCACTGGGGCTGATCTTGCTGTGGAACCAGCCCAGCCTGCCGATCACGCCCTATAACACGATGTGGATTCTGGTGTTGGCCTATGTCTGCATTCTGCTACCCCAGCCAGTGCGCTACACGGTGGCGGCGTTTCAGCAGATCAACCCCAGCCTTGAAGCCGCAGCCCGCATAAGCGGCGCAGGTCCGATGCGCACCGCCCTGCGGATCTGGGTGCCGCTGATTGCGCCCTCGGTTCTGGCAGCGATGTTGCTGGTCTTTACGGTGGCGGCGCGCGAATTGGTGGCCTCGCTGCTAGTGGCCCCGGTGGGCACCGACACGATCGGCACCTATATTTGGCGCCAATTCGATCAGGGCTCGGTCGGGGATGGCATGGCGATGGCATTTCTCGCCATCATCGCAACGACCCTTATCCCGCTTGCGCTACTGGGCGGCCTCAGGCGCTTTGAGCGACAAGCCTAGACGGGGACGCTGGGCCCCTCGACATGTCACATTGCTTGGCCGATCACCCGCACCGGCGATGGGATGAGGTGATCATGGTGAGCACGCCTTCCTCCTTCGCCGCGAAGACAGTTCCGTGACATATCGCGCGATCCAAGATCGCCTCTCTGTCCCGGTTCCTGCCACAAGATCTCGGAAGAAATGCATTTTGCAATGACACTTAACAGAACTGTCACACGAACCCGTTAGGGAGCCGTGAAAAGGGGAACTCACCCTTTCGAATGCAAACCGACCTATCTGGAGATAGCTGATGTCCCGTTTCCTTCTGGCCACCGTCATTGCCATGGCTCTGCCTTCGCTTGCCGGTGCCGAGACCCTGACGCTCTATACTTCGCAGCCCAATGCGGATGCGCAGCAAACCGTTGATGCCTTCACCGCAGCAAACCCCGGTATTGATGTCGAATGGGTGCGCGATGGCACGACGAAGCTGATGGCGCGCGTCGCCGCCGAGAGGGAGGCAGGCCAGCCACAGGCCGATGTCTTGCTGATCGCTGATACGGTAACGCTGGAGGGCATGGCGCAGGAAGGTCAACTTGCAGCTTATGCTTCACCCGAAGAAGCCGCTTATGATCCCGCGCTTTACAGTAAGGACGGCTATTATCATTCGACCAAGCTGATCACGACCGGGATCGTCTACAATACGGGCGCGCCAAGCGTGCCGACCTCTTGGGCCGATCTGGCCAAGCCCGACATGAAGGGCCTCGTCGCGATGCCCTCACCGCTGTATTCCGGCGCGGCGCTGATCCATCTGGCAACCCTGACCAACACCAAGGGTCTGGGCTGGGCGTATTACGAGGCGCTGGCGGCGAACAAGACGCGCGCC
>JAFGWK010000239.1 GCA_016937195.1 Paracoccaceae bacterium
CTTGGTGCGCGCGGTGGAAATTGCCGCAACCGATATGGACGATGCCGGGGGTCAGGCCCGCGCGGTCATAGCGCGGGCGGGCCACGTCTGCGGGGAGATCGGAGAGGGTCGCGTTCGAGAGTTTCATATCAGCTCATCCAGTTTCCGCCGTCGACATTGTAGGTCTGGGCAACGATGTAGTCGGCCTCGTCCGAGGCGAGGAAAACGGCCATGCCGGTCAGATCGGCGGCGGTACCCATGCGGCCAAAGGGGACAGCCTCGCCCACCTCTTTCTTCTTCTGGCCCGGCGCCTTGCCTTCGTATTTCGCGAAGAAGGCATCGACCCCGTCCCAATGCTCGCCATCCACAACGCCCGGCGCGATCGCGTTCACGTTGATTCCATGCGCGATCAGGTTCAGCCCCGCCGATTGGGTGAGGCTGATGACGGCCGCCTTGGAGGCGCAATAGACCGCCACCAGCGCCTCGCCGCGCCGTCCGGCCTGGCTGGCCATGTTGATGATCTTGCCGCCGCGAGCCTGCGCGATCATCTCGCGCGCAGCGGCCTGCATCATGAACAGCGTGCCTTCGACATTGATCTTGAAGACGCGCTCGTAATCCTGACGCGTGATCTCGACCAGAGGGGCCGCGGTAAAGATCGCGGCGTTATTGATCAAGATGTCGATGCCGCCACTTGCGCGCAGGGCGGCCATGGCGCCCTCAATACTGACGGGGTCGGTCACATCCAGACGCAGCGCGGTGGCCCCGATCGCGGCGGCAGTGTCTTGGGCGCGGTCGATGTCGATATCGCCGATCACGACCTGCGCGCCCTCGGCGATATATGTCTCGGCAAAGGCTTGCCCGATGCCGCGGGCTGCGCCGGTGATCAGCGCGCGTTTCCCTTTCAGTCGCATCAGATCGCCTTTCCGTCCGCGTTGAACTTGTGCAACTGCGCCAGATCGGGCGTCAGCCAGACAGAGTCGCCTGCGTGCAAGCCCACCTCTCCATCGCCGCGCACATTGATCAGCCCGAACTCGGTGTCGACATGCAAGAACGTGTCCGAGCCGAGGTGCTCGGAGACGCCCACGGTGCCTTTCCACGCGCCTTCGGTGCTGGAAATCCCGATATGTTCGGGGCGGATGCCGATGGTGTGGGCGTTGTGTTTGGCGGCCTCGGGCCCTTCGATAAAGTTCATCTTGGGACTGCCGATAAAGCCTGCCACGAACTTGTTGCGCGGGCTGCGATAGAGTTCGAGCGGAGAGCCAACCTGTTCGATCACCCCGGCATGCAGCACCACGATCTTGTCGGCCATGGTCATCGCTTCGACCTGATCATGGGTGACATACACCATCGTTGTTTTCAGCTTCTGGTGCAGCTCGGAAATTTCGAGGCGCATGTTCACCCGCAGCGCCGCATCAAGGTTTGACAGCGGTTCGTCAAACAGGAACGCGGCGGGTTCGCGCACGATGGCGCGGCCAATTGCGACGCGCTGGCGCTGACCGCCCGACAGTTGGCCGGGGCGGCGGTGCAGGTAGTCGGTGAGGTTGAGGATGCGCGCGGCATTCTCGATCTTGGCGTCAATGGTGGCCTGATCGGCCTTGGCCATTTTCAGCGGAAAGGCGATGTTCTTGCGCACCGACATATGCGGATACAGCGCGTAGGACTGAAACACCATCGCAAGGCTGCGCTTGGCGGGGGGCAGGTCGGTGGCATCTTGGCCGTCGATCTCAATATGCCCGCCCGAAACATCCTCCAGCCCCGCGATCAGGCGCAGCAGAGTGGACTTGCCGCAGCCCGAGGGGCCAACGAAGACCACGAATTCTCCCTCGCCGATATGCAGATCCAGCGGCGGGATCACCTCGACATCGCCAAAGCGTTTGGTGACGCCTTTGAGTTCAATCTGTCCCATTGGGATCTCCTTATTTCACAGCGCCAAAGGTCAGACCGCGCACCAGTTGCTTTTGGCTGAACCAGCCAAGGATCAAGATCGGTGCAATGGCCAGCGTCGAGGCGGCAGAGAGTTTGGCGTAAAACAACCCTTCGGGGCTGGAATAGGCGGCGATGAAGGCGGTGAGGGGGGCGGCCTTGGCCGCCGTCAGGTTCAGGGTCCAGAACGCCTCGTTCCACGACAAGATGACGTTCAACAGCAGCGTCGAGGCTATGCCGGGCACCGCCATCGGCGTAAGTACATACAAAATCTCGCTGCGCAGCCCCGCGCCATCCATCCGGGCGGCTTCAAGAATCTCCGAGGGGATTTCCTTGAAATAGGTGTAGAGCATCCAGATCACGATCGGCAGGTTCATCAGGCACAGCACGATGATCAGGCCGGTGCGGGTATCCAGCAAGCCCCAATCGCGAAACATCAGATAGATCGGAACAAGCACACCCACCGCGGGCATCATCTTGGTGGACAGCATCCACATCAGCACGTCTTTGGTGCGCTTGCCCGGCACAAAGGCCATCGCCCAGGCCGAAGGGATGCCGATAATCAGTGCCAGAATGACCGAACCGAACGAAATCACTACCGAGTTCATGAAGTGGCGGAAGTAGTTCGAGCGTTCCTGCACCAACCCATAGCTTTCAAACGTCCAGTGCGAGGTGAGCACCTGCAACGGTGTCTTGATCGCGTCGCCCTCGGATTTGAACGAGAGGATGATCGTCCACAGGATCGGGAAGAAGATCACGAACCCGATGCTCCAGGCGATGATCGTCAGCACCAGCTTGCGGCGGTTTGAGGTTTTGCGCGCCATCTCTCAGGTCTCCAGGTTCTTGCCGATCATCCGCATCAGGAAGATCGCAACGATATTGGCCAAGATCACCGCCACGACGCCGCCAGCGGCACCACCGCCCACATCGAATTGCAGCAGCGACTGGACATAGACGAGATAGGTCAGCGTGGTGGATGCGATGCCCGGTCCGCCATTGGTGGTCACGAGGATCTCGGCGAAGGTCGACAGCAAAAAGATCGTCTGAATCAGGATCACCACGGTCGCGGCGCGCGCTAGATGCGGCACCATGATGTAGAAGAACCGCGACAACGCGCCTGCGCCGTCCATCTCGGCGGCTTCGAGCTGCTCGCTATCAAGCGATTGCAGCGCGGTCAGCAAGATCAGCGTTGCAAAGGGCAGCCATTGCCACGCCACGATCAGCGTGATCGACAATAGCGGAGAATGGGCAAGGAAATCATAGGGCTGAAACCCGAAGAACTCGGCGATATAGGCGAAAATGCCGTTCACCGGGTTATATAACATGTTCTTCCACACCAGCGCCGAGACCGTGGGCATCACGAAGAAGGGCGCAATTACCAGCACCCGCACGATGCCTTGGCCATAGATCGCCTGATCCAGCAGCAGCGCCAGAAGAATGCCGCCAAAGACGGTGATCAACAGCACACCGCCCACAAGCGCCAGCGTATTCCACAGCGCGGTGAAAAAGGCGGGATCGGTGAGGAAATACTTGTAATTGTCAAAGCCAACAAAGCCGCCTTGGCCCGGCATCAACAGATTATAGCGCTGGAACGAGAACCAAAGTGTCATGCCCAGCGGCACGGCCATCCATAAAAACAACAGGATGACGGAGGGCGAAATCATCAGACGCGCCGCGGCGCGTGAGGCTTGCGTGGACATCGGTCCGGCTCCGGAAATCAGGGGGAAAGGGGGGATACGGGGCGGCCAGACCCAAAAATGGCCGCCCCGACCGGGAGGAAGACGCTTACTTGATGTAACCGGACTTCTTCATTTCGCGCTCGGTCAGGCTTTGCGCGTTGGCAAGCGCCTGATCGGCCGTCATCTGACCCGCAAGGGCCGCCGAGAACTGCTGACCCACGGCAGTGCCGATGGCCTGAAATTCCGGGATCGCGACGAATTGCACACCGGTATAGGGCACCTCTTGCACCGAGGGGTTCTTGGGGTCGGCGGCATTGATCGAGTCGATCGTCATCTTGGCGAAGGGGGCCGCTTTTTGATACTCGGGGTTCTCATACAGCGACGTCCGCATTCCCGGAGGCACGTTGGCCCAACCCTCTTTGGCGGCAACCAGCTCGGTATAGTGCTTGGAGGTTGCCCAGTCGATGAAGGTCTTGGCGGCCGCCTCATGCTTGGTGCCTGCCGGAATGGCGAGGCTCCAGGCCCACAGCCAGTTGGCGCGCTTGTCGACGCCTTCCTTGTTGGGGGCCAGCGCAAAGCCAACCTTGTCGGCCACGCTGGAATCCTTGGGGTTGGTCACGAAAGACGCAGCCACCGTCGCATCAATCCACATCCCGCATTTGCCCTGCTGGAACAGCGCGAGGTTCTCGTTGAAGCCGTTGGACGACGCACCCGGAGGTCCGTATTTGTTCATCATGTCAAGATAACGGGTCAGCGTTTCTTTCCAAGGCGCAGTGTTAAATTGCGGCTGCCAGTTCATATCGAACCAACGCCCGCCCATCGAGTTATCCATTGCCGACAGGAAGGCTGCGTTCTCGCCCCAGCCCGCCTTGCCGCGCAAGCAGATGCCGTAGATGCCGTTATCCTTGTCGGTCATCGCGGCTGCGGCTTTTTCGATATCGGCCCAGGTTGGCTTTTCGGGCATGGTCATCCCGGCCTTTTCCATCAGGTCCTTGCGATACATCACAAACGAGCTTTCGCCGTAGAACGGCGCTGCATACAGATTGCCATCCACCGTCAGACCTGACCGGATCGCGGGCAGCAAATCGTTCACGTCATAATCGGCGGGCAGGTCATTAAGCGACACCAGCCAGCCTTGCTTGCCCCAGATCGGAACCTCGTAGGTGCCGATGGTCAAAACGTCGAACTGACCGCCCTTGGTGGCGATGTCGGTCGTCACCTTCTGGCGCAGGACGTTTTCCTCCAGCGTAACCCAGTCCACTTTGATGTCGGGATGAAGTTTGTAGAAATCATCCATATAGCCCTGCATGCGGACCATGTCGCCGTTGTTTACGGTTGCTACGGTGATCGTGGTCTCAGCCGATGCCGCAGTGGCAAGCGCACCAAGAGCACAGGCGCCAAGAAGCGCCCGGAACGTGAGTGTCATGATATCCTCCCAGATACTCTGAGCAAATGCCCAGTCAGTGAGAAAATACTCAATCACGCAGGCGTTTCTGTCAATCATGAAATTCCACAGAAGCGTGAACTCACGAAAAGATCAGGTAAGGTGATGAATTCAGATGTATTCTTCGCAGAGGCTTCGGGCGGTCTCTTCGTCGGTGACCAAGCCATTGATCAAGCCACCTGCCAATGCACCTCGAATCGCCGCCAGTTTCGATGCGCCTGCAGCGATTCCGATCATTGGGGCATCGCGGTTCCGTGCCACCTTATAGGACCCGAACCGTTCGGTCGTCGGGGTCGTGATGTAGCGCCCTTGGCTGTCGTAAAACGCGCCCACCAGCTCGCCCACAGCGCCTGCCTCTTGCAGCCCACGCAACTCTGCGAGATTGACGAAACCATCCTTGTAGACCGGCGCGTCATCGCCTAGCTGGCCGACGCCGACAAAGGTTGCATCTGCCATGGCGGCAAGGCGGCGCACCGCCTGCACCGGCTTGAGCCGGTCGAACATGGCGCGTTCCTCCGCCGTCTCCGAGATCACCGGGACCAGCATCGGGTAGTGCGGCAGGTGCAGTTTGTCGGCCATCCGCATGATCACGTCGTAAAAACTGGCCGAGCCGTCAGGCGCGATATTGCCGATCAGCGAAAGAATTTTATGGGCGTTGGCGGGGGGCTGCATCACCTCTTCAACCATCGCACTCAGCGAACGCCCGGTGCCAAAGGCGATCACTTGCGGCTCGGGGCGCGCAAGGATGCGTTCGAGAACGGTCGCGGCCAGTGGAGCGGTGGCGCGCGCGGCATCGCCGCCTTGGCCCAACGAAGGGGCGACTCGTACCGTTTGCAGATTAAAGCGGCGGCGCAGTGCGGCCTCAAGTTCCAGACAGGCGCTGATCTTGTGCTCGATGCGCACGCGCACCAGCCCTTCGGATACTGCGCGGCTTACCAGACGCTGCGCACGTTGACGCGACACGCCCAGCTCGGCGGCAATCTGATCTTGCGTCAAGCCCCCCACATAATAAAGCCAGCCTGCGCGCGCAGCCTCGTCCTCGCGGGTGGCATCAATCTCACTTACTCTGTTCACAGCTTCGCCCTCATTGCGCCATCAAGATGGAAGAAATCTGCGAAAGAGGCAAATTCTAGTGTCGGGATCGCATCGGCGGGGCGGGTGAGGGGGTGCCCCTTGAGATGACTCGCGCCGGTAAATCGCCATACCTTCATGCCCGCTGCCAGCCCTGCACGAATGCCCGTCAAGCTGTCTTCGATCACCAGACAACGTGTGGGATCGACGCCCATCTGGCGTGCGGCGTGCAAGAATAAATCGGGCGCGGGTTTACCTTGCGCTACCTCGCTGGCGGTGAAAATCCGCCCCGCCGCGCGCTGAGCCAATCCAACGATTTCGAGCGAGCGGTTGACGCGTGGCGGGCTGGAGGAGGTCGCCACGCACCACGGCACCTTGATCTGATCAAGCACATCGGTGACGCCGGGCATCACCTGAAGATCGGTTTCAAAGGCTGCGAGAAGGCGCGCGCGATACTTGGCCTCGAAATCTTGGGGCAGATCAAGCCCGAACTCGATACGGATCTGATTCATCACCGTTGGATAGGAACGCCCCAGAAAGTGGCGTGTGACATAGTCGAGATTGATCTCCACCCCCAGCGCCGCAAGCTCCGAGATGAGCATTCTCGCGGAGATAATCTCGGAATCGATGAGCACGCCATCGCAATCAAAAATGCACAAATCGAACATTTTAGCTCTTTCGCAAGGCGGGTAGACCGATGCCAGTCGCCCCAAACCCACCATCCACCGCTAAAAGCTGCCCGGTGATGTAGCTGGCCTTATCCGAGGCGAGAAAGGCGATGGCCTGCGCAATTTCGCGTTCCGACCCGTAGCGGTTGAGCGGGATGGCATCGTGATAGGCGTCGATGATCTCTTGGCTATGCACCGCCATCGCAAGCTTGGTGCGCACTGGCCCCGGTGCGACGGTATTGGCGCGAATGCCAAGTTCGCCGAGCTCCACCGCCTGCTGTTCGCTGAGCGCAATCACCGCCGCCTTGGAGGTCCCATATGCCACCCGCAGGGTCGAGGCGCGCAGCCCCGAGATCGACGCGATATTCACAATCGCCCCCTTGGCCTTGGCCAGAAGCGGCGTGAGCGCCTGGCTGACCAGAAACATCCCGTCGAGATTGCTGTCCATCACGCGCCGCCACATCGCGAAATCGGTCTCATGGATCGGGCCGAACTCGGCCACGCCCGCATTGTTGACCAGCGCCTTGAGGCCGTATTGCGCGATCCGGGTCACTTCTTCGGCCATCAGCGCGACCTGCTCGGGATCGGAAATATCGCACAGGATCGGATGCACGCCGTTTAACGCAGCGCTTGCCTCTTCTAACGCAGGCGCGTCTCGGTCCAGCATCACGACCTGCCAGCCCATTTCCAGAAACAATTGCGTCGTCGCAAGGCCAATGCCCCGCGCCGCGCCCGTCACCAATGCGACTTCAATCATGTGTCTCTCCCTGATTTTGCCGAACGCTAACGCGGGGCGGGCAGGGGCGCCAGATCAAATGGAACAACCGGCACAAATGAAAAAGGGCGCCCCGCAAGGCGCCCTTTCCCGAAGTTCCAAGCGGGAACGGCTGATTACATCATGCCGCCCATGCCGCCCATGCCACCCATGTCGGGTGCGCCGCCGCCAGCGCCTTTAGGCTCGGGCTTTTCGGCGATCATGGCTTCGGTGGTGATCAGCAGACCTGCGATCGAGGAGGCATCCTCAAGAGCGGTACGCGTCACTTTGGCGGGATCGATCACGCCGAACTTGAACATGTCGCCATATTCTTCGGTCTGCGCGTTGAAGCCAAAGTTCAGATCGCTCGACTCGCGGACTTTACCAGCGACGACAGCGCCGTCGACGCCTGCGTTGTCAGCAATCTGACGCAGCGGAGCCTCAAGTGCGCGACGCACGATGGCGATGCCAGCTTCTTGATCGCTATTGGCAGCGGTCAGATCGTGCAGAACCTTGGCGGCCTGAACCAGCGACACACCACCACCCACAACGATGCCTTCTTGAACGGCAGCGCGGGTTGCGTTGAGCGCGTCATCGACGCGGTCTTTGCGCTCTTTCACTTCGGTTTCGGTCATGCCGCCAACGCGGATGACTGCCACACCACCAGCGAGCTTGGCCACACGTTCCTGCAGCTTCTCGCGGTCGTAATCCGAGGTGGTTTCCTCGATCTGGGTGCGGATCTGAGCGACGCGGGCTTCGATCTCGGCCTTGTCACCAGCGCCGTCCACGATGGTCGTGGCTTCTTTGGTGATCGTGACTTTTTTCGCGGTGCCCAGCATGTCCATGCCGACATTTTCAAGCTTCATGCCGAGGTCTTCGGAGATCACTTGACCACCGGTCAGGATCGCGATGTCTTGCAGCATCGACTTGCGACGGTCGCCAAAGCCCGGAGCCTTGACGGCTGCGATTTTCAGACCGCCACGCAGCTTGTTCACGACGAGGGTCGCAAGCGCTTCGCCTTCGACGTCTTCGGCAATGATCAAGAGCGGTTTATTGGACTGGATCACCTGCTCGAGCAGCGGCACCATCGGCTGGAGCGAGCTGAGTTTTTTCTCGTGCAGCAGGATCAGGCAGTCTTCCAGATCCGCAACCATTTTGTCGGGGTTGGTGACGAAGTAGGGCGACAGGTAGCCACGGTCGAACTGCATACCTTCGACGACTTCAACCTCGGTCTCCATGCCTTTGTTTTCTTCGACGGTGATTACACCCTCGTTGCCAACTTTTTGCATAGCGTCCGCGATGAAACGACCGATGACTTCTTCGCCATTGGCCGAAATCGTGCCGACTTGCGCGACTTCGTCTTGGTCTTTGACCGGGCGCGAGGCGGCTTTGATCGCTTCAACCACTTTCGCAGTTGCCAGATCGATGCCGCGCTTGAGGTCCATCGGGTTCATGCCCGCGGCCACAGCCTTGAGGCCTTCTTTGATGATGGCTTGTGCCAGCACGGTCGCGGTGGTGGTGCCGTCGCCAGCCTCATCATTGGTGCGCGAGGCCACTTCTTTGACCATCTGCGCGCCCATGTTTTCGAACTTGTCGCTCAGTTCGATTTCACGCGCAACCGACACACCGTCTTTGGTGATACGCGGCGAGCCGAAGCTTTTTTCGATGACCACGTTGCGGCCTTTGGGGCCCAGCGTAACTTTCACTGCATCTGCGAGAACGTTGACGCCCTTGAGCATCCGGTCGCGTGCATCGGTAGAGAATTTGACGTCCTTGGCTGCCATGTCTGTTGGCTCCTTGACTTGAAATTTCGTTGGAAATCAGGGGTATCTGCGAAAGGCTAGGGCCTTACGAGATGATGCCCATGATGTCGCTTTCTTTCATGATGAGAAGTTCTTCGCCGTCCAGCGTAACTTCGGTGCCCGACCATTTGCCGAACAGAACGCGGTCGCCCGCTTTGACGCTCGGTGCGATCAGCTCGCCCGAATCCTTGCGTGCGCCTTCGCCCACCGAGACGATTTCGCCTTCAGCCGGCTTTTCTTTTGCGCTATCGGGGATGATCAAACCACCCTTGGTTTTCTCTTCGCCTTCGACGCGTTTGACCAGCACGCGGTCATGCAGCGGTTTAAATGCCATCTGGCTCACTCCCTAAGGTTCCAGGTTCAAAAGATTTAGCACTCCTCTACGTCGAGTGCTAACGATGGCGGAGTTAGTCACTCCCCCCCCAGTCTGTCAACACCCGGCGCGTGAAAAAAACGTGCATCCAGTCAAGGCGTTTGCCACTTTGCGCGCGCGCCGCCGCGTGGCACTGTGCGGGAATGATGATCATGCGCCCCCTGCGCCAGTTGCTGGCCCCCGTCTTGATGCCCGTGCTTTGGCTCGCCCTCGCTATGCCGGGTAGCGCGCAATGCACCGGTAGCGATATTTTCGACGCGATGCCCAAGGCGGAACAAGCCCGCCTTGAGGCCGCAGCCCATGCCGTGCCGTTCGCACAAGGTCTGGTGTTTTCTGCCACCAAGGGCGATCAGAAAATCACGCTGGCGGGGACCTATCATCTGCCCGATGCGCGCCATGCGCAGTTGGTTGCGCGGGTGCAAGATGCGCTTGCACAGGCGAGCGTGCTGTTGGTCGAGGCCGGGCCTGATGAAGAGGCACGGCTGCAAAAGGCGATGATGGCCGATCCGACGCTGATGTTTTCCAAGGGCAAGACGCTGCCCGAACTGCTGTCGCCCGCCGATTGGGAGCTGACCAAAGCGGCACTGGCCGCGCATGGCATGCCCGCCTTTCTGGCCGCCAAGATGCGCCCCGCTTTCGTCGCCATGACGCTGTCGCTGCCGCCCTGCGCGGTCAAGGATATGGGGGAAGGGGGCAAGGGGCTGGACAAGGTTTTGATGCAGACCGCCCAGACCGATAAGATTGCAATTCGCGCGCTGGAGCCGTGGGATACCGTGTTCACGCTGTTCAACTCGATCAGCGAAAAGGATTCGCTGGAGATGCTGCGCTCTGCAGTGGTGGGCGCGCCTCTGGCTGATGATATGGGTGTTACGATGGCGGATCTCTATTTCCGGGGCGAGCCGCGTATCATCTGGGAATTGGCGCGTGAACAGGCGATCGCGGGGGGGATGTCGCCCGCTGAGGTCGAGCGGCAAATGAAGCTGTCCGAAGATCTCTTGATGGTGTCGCGCAACCACAATTGGCTGCCCAAGATCGAGGCCGCAGCCGCCAAAGGCCCGGTCGTCGTTGCAGTTGGCGCGTTGCATCTGTCGGGCGATCAGGGCTTGCTGTATTTGCTGCAACAAGACGGCTACACGATCACACGGCTTGATTGAACGGCATGGGCGCGCAGGGCAGGTGACAAAGCCGCCATGCGGCCCTATAAAGCGCGCAAAATCACGCCCAATCCGAAGGATTCCTTCATGAGCACCAAAGTTTTCGGCCACAAAGCTCCCGACACTGATTCCACCGGCTCGCCCATCGCTTGGGCGTGGTATCTCTCTGAAGTTAAAGGGATTCCGGCTGTGCCTTGCCTGTTGGGTGAACCCAATACCGAGGCCGCTTTCGTGATCCAGCATTGGGGTCTGGACAAGCCCGAGATCATCTCGGATGTGGCAGAGGGCGACACGGTGGTGATCGTGGACACCAACAACCCCGCCGAGCTGCCCGCTGGCATCAATGGTGCGGATATCGTTCAGATCATCGACCACCATAAGCTGACTGGCGGGCTGGAAACCAAGGGTCCGATCGACATCACGATCCGCCCGCTCGCCTGCACTGCGACCATCATGTATGATCTAATGGGCGAGGATATCGCCAAGGCCCCCAAGGGCATCAAAGGTGCGATGCTCAGCTGCATTATCTCGGACACGCTGGAATTCCGCTCGCCCACCACCACCGATCACGACCGCGCAGTTTGTGAGGCGCTGGCAAAGGATCTGGGCGTCGAGATCGGCGATCTGGCGGCCAAGATGTTTGAGGCGAAATCGGATGTGTCGGAATTCTCCGATGCCGAGCTGCTGCGTATGGATTCCAAGGAATATGCCGTCGAGGGCACCAAGTTCCGGGTCTCGGTTCTGGAAACCACCGCGCCCAAAATGGTGCTGGATCGCAAGGACAGCCTGATGGCGTCGATGGGTGATGTGGCGCGCGAAGACGGCGTTGATCAGGTGCTGCTGTTCGTGGTGGATATCCTGAACGAAGAGGCCACCTTCCTGATCCCCAACGATCTGGTGAAAACCGTGGCGGAGAAAAGCTTTGGCGTGACCGTCTCGGGCGACACGGTCGTGCTGCCCGGCGTGATGAGCCGCAAAAAGCAAATCATCCCCTCGCTGAAACTCTGACGCGACGCGGCGCTGCCCGCAGATACGCCGAGAGCCGATATTGAAAGGCCCCGCCAACCTGCTGGCGGGGCCTTTTCACACCCAAACCGTCTGCCGCCTTCGCTCTTGCCCAAATATCCCGGGGGAACCTGCGCAGCAGGTGGGGGCAGGCCCCCCAGAGCAATGCATCCGTGGCTTTGCCTTCGCGCCGTTGCGTGCCATATGCTGTGTGTCAAAGGCTCGGGCATCGCCCTGCCAATCCACCGCTTGAAAAAGGCCGCCCATGACTCAGATCGTCCAATCGCTCGCCGAGATTTCCAAACCCTATGACGCGCTGTTTTGCGATCTTTGGGGCTGTTTGCACAATGGCGTGGCACCGTTCCCCGAGGCGGTCGCGGCCCTGCAAGGGTTTCGTGCGCAAGGCGGCAAGGTCGTACTGCTGACCAACGCCCCTCGTCCGGCGCGGTTCGTGATCGAATCGCTCAATCGGATGGGCTGTCCGAAAGACGCCTATGATCTGGTCGTCTCCTCGGGCGATGCGGCGCAGGATGCGATGTTCGCGGGCGCTGTCGGACGCAAGGTCTGGCATCTGGGGCCGTCAAAGGATGACGGGTTCTTCACCGAGATTCCGGCGGAATGGCAGGGCCAAGCCGATATCGAACGCGTCGATTTCGAGACTGCCGACGGGATCGTGTGCACCGGCCCGTTTGATGAGATCAACGAGGTGCCCGAGGATTACCGCGCCAAGTTCCTTCTGGCGAAAACGCGTGGTCTGCCAATGCTGTGCGCCAATCCCGATATCGTTGTAGATATGGGTGACAAGCGCATCTATTGCGCGGGTGCGCTGGCAGTTCTCTATGAAGATATGGGGGGCGAAGCGTTGTATTTCGGCAAACCGCACCCGCCGATCTATGATATGGCGCGGCGCAAACTGGCAGCGATCGGCGGGGTCGAAGATGGCCGTATTCTCGCGATCGGCGATGGCATCAACACCGATGTTCCCGGCGCGGCGGGCGAGGGAATCGACTGTCTGTTCGTGACGGGTGGCTTGGCGCATGACCAGTTTGGCACGGATCAGAGAAACCCCGAGCCCGAGCTGGTGCGGGCTTGGCTTGGCGCACGTCAAACCGATCCGCGTTATACGATTGGCATGTTGCGCTAGGTTTCCTGCGGTAACTTTGTTGCGCGCCTGATCTGTTTCCGGTAAATAAGTTGCGCGGGCATCTTGCGCGCGCGCCGCTGCATGTGCTATGCCGCAGTGCAACATAACTTCAGGCTGGGACCGATGGATATGCTCGACAATATGCCCCGCGGCACGATCTGCATCGAAGATCTCGAAATCGGGATGCTGCGTTACCTGCGCAAAGAAATAACCGACCGCGATATCGAGCTATTCGCCGAGGTCTCGACCGATCACAACCCGGTCCATCTTGATGATGCTTACGCCCAAGACACGATCTTTGAGGGGCGCATTGCGCATGGGATGCTGACGGCGGGGTTAATTTCGGCGGTGATTGGCGAGCAGCTTCCCGGTCACGGCACGGTCTATCTGGGTCAGTCGCTCAAGTTCATGGCACCGGTGCGCCCCGGCGATGTGGTTTATGCCGAAGTCAAAGTCACTGCGATTGATCACAGCCGTCGTCGTGTCACGCTTGAAACCCACTGCGCGGTGGGCGATACGGTAGTGCTGAAAGGCGAGGCGCTGGTTTTGGCCCCCTCGCGCAAGTTCGACTGATCCGGCCCCACGCCGGAAGGCGGGGTGATGGAACGCTACTCAGACTGGAAATCGCTGCCGAAATCGGCCCGTGGTGCTTCTGTTGCGATGGGCAATTTCGACGGGCTCCATCTTGGCCACCAATCGGTGATAGATCAGGCGCGCGGTCGCGGCACCCCTTTGGGTGTGATCAGCTTTGAACCCCATCCGCGCGAATTTTTCGCCGCGCGCGCGGGCAAGACGATAGCGCCGTTTCGTCTGATGAACCCCGAGGCGCGGGCCAATCGGCTGGCCAAGCTTGGCGTTGATTTCCTGTATGAGTTGCCTTTCAACGCCGAGCTGGCCGATCAAACCGCCGAGGCCTTCGCCCGCGATGTTCTGGCGCAAGGCTTGGGCGTGTCCCATGTCGCCGTGGGCGGGGATTTCCGCTTTGGCAAGGGGCGCGAAGGCGATACCGCGATGCTGCTCGATCTCGGTCAGCGTTACGGGTTTGATGTGACCATCGCGCCGCTGCTGCATGTCGATGGGGTCGAGGCGTCATCGACCGCGATTCGCACTGCTCTGGCCGAAGGACGCCCGCGCGACGCCGCCGCGATGTTGGGTCATTTGCACCGCATCGAGGGCGCGGTATTGCACGGCGAAAAGCGCGGTCGCGAGCTGGGCTATCCGACCGCGAATATGTCGGTGGCGGGTCTGCATCTGCCAAAACTCGGGGTCTATGCCGTCAAGATCGACGTGCTGAGTGGGCCGCATCAGGGCACCTATCACGGCGCGGCCAGCCTTGGCGTGAGGCCGATGTTTGGTGAGAACACCCCAAATCTGGAAACCTATATCTTTGATTTCAAAGGCGACCTTTACGGCGAGCATGTCTCGGTCGCGCTCGTTGATTATTTGCGCCCTGAGATGAAATTTGACAGTCTTGAGGCGCTTGTGGCGCAGATGGCGCTTGATTGCGACCGGGCGCGGGCTGCGCTCTAGGGGCGGCGGTTCACGCGGCAATCGCGGCCTCCTCACAAATTGGGAAACCACCATGCGGATGCGCAAGTTGAGGCCCCTCTCAACAGGCTGACAACCCTATGCCCCATTCCACCGCACGCCCCCACAGTTGAGCGCACAATTTGCTGGGCGCCGTGGCGCTTGTTTTTGCAGCCAGCCCCGGCTTTGCCGAATATATGCAAGTGCCTGCCACCAGCTTGGTTCCTGAGGTGGCAGATCGCCTCGCGTCGGTGGTGCAAAAGGCGGGGCCCACCGTGTTCGCCCGCGTTGATCACGCCAGCGGCGCGGGGGCTGAGGATATGGAGCTGCCTGATGCGAGGCGCGTGATCTTTGGAAACCCGATGCCGGGCAGGCCCCCGTTGCAGCAAGATATCTGTGCGAGTGGCGTGCTGCCTTTACGTGTTCTCGTGGCGGATGAGAAAGGCCAAACCACGCTGATTTATGAAAGCGTTGATGCGATGTTTGCGGGCCTGATGTCGATACCAATGCCGTATTCGCCAAGAAAATGACGGGCGCTTTGGATAAACTGACGGCTGTTTCGGCCAAAGAATAACCGCTTTGTCAGGGTCTAAGCGATCCCTGTTTGGGGGCGCACAGAGGCGTGTTCATCGCGCCGCTGCGTGCCCCCTTTCCATTTGCGTGCATTTCGGTCAGGTTCCGCGCCA
>JAFGWK010000240.1 GCA_016937195.1 Paracoccaceae bacterium
ACAGTGACACTGCAACGCACATCACAGCCTTGCCATAAATACGCCCAACGAAAATCCTTATTGCTTTGCACAATGACCTTGTTAATTGAGTCTAAAGAACAAGAATCCGAGCAGTAACCAGTTTTCTTTCAACATATCGGTCAAACGGGATAATTTCCCACTTACCCCGCCTTCTGGCGGGCCAGATATGTCAGCGGATCATCAGGATACTGCGCGCAACCCAAGGGTGACCGCGCTATGGCGACGACGTTTAACTGGATCTATCTGGGCAGTTCGACGACCTACCTCGATCCGACCGAAGGCAACTCCAATATGGAGAACTATAACGCCTTCAACGGAGCAACCGCCGGGACCGCCGCCGCCCCGCTCTATCAGCGCATAACCTCTGCAACGACCGTCGATAATGGCGGCACCGCGGATGCGCTGGACACAAACAACAACGTTTCCAACGATCAAATCATCACCGATATCGGTAATGGCACCGAAACACTGACCTATGATGGTCTGGTCGTCTACAATGCCACGCTAACCTATGTCGATGGTACCACGGCAAATGTCACGGCCGTGGTCGTACAAACGACAGATGGCAAGGTCTTCCTCGCGCCAGAACTGACCGCCAATGCCGACACCACCGCCTATGAGGCCAAGCCGATCCAGTCGATCCTTCTGGGCACCGCGGCGAGCTATTCCAATACCAACCTCGCAGCGGATCGATTTCAGACCGGGTTCGACGATGGCTATATCGACGGCACATCGGGCAACGATCTGATCGATGCCAGTTATGTCGAACCGATCGCGAATGGGTCGGACAAGGTCGACAATAACGATGCGGCCCTGCCCGGCAGTTCGGACAATGACGACTATATCCGCGCCGGCGATGGCAACGACACGGTGCTTGCCGGGCTGGGCAATGACACGGTCATGGCGGGCACCGGCAATGATTCGGTGGATGGCGGGGTCGGCAACGACTCGCTGTCGGGCGAGGATGGCAATGACACGCTGATCGGCGGGGATGGCAATGACACGCTGAGTGGGGGCGTTGGCGATGACCGTCTAGATGGCGGTGTGGGTGCCGACAGCCTGCTGGGTGGCGAGGGCAATGACACGCTGATCGGCGGGGCTGATAACGACACGCTCTCAGGCGATGCGGGCGACGACTCGCTGGACGGCGGCACCGGCAATGACAGCTTGATCGGCGACGTTGGCAACGACACGTTGCATGGTGGCGCGGGCGCGGATGTGCTGAACGGCGGCAGCGGCATGGATTATGCCGATTACTCCGATAGCGGCGCAGGCGTGAACGTCAATTTGGGCGCGGCCACGGCCTCGGGCGGGGATGCGGCGGGCGATACGCTGTCGGGCGTGGATGGCCTTTATGGTTCAGCCTATGACGATACTTTGGTGGGCTTTGACGGGTTCTCGACCGACCCCACGGACGGTTACACCAACGTCTTTTATGGCAATGGCGGCAATGACTACATCGACGGCGCGGGGGGCGATGACAGCCTCTATGGCGGGGCTGACAACGACACTGTGCTGGGTGGCGCGGGCAACGATCTTGTCGATGGCGGCACGGGAAATGACAGCCTGGATGGCGGCGCGGGGAACGATACACTCACCGGTGGCGCGGGCAACGATACGCTGACAGGCGGGAGCGGGGCCGACACGCTATCGGGTGGCGACGATCAGGACACGTTCTTGAATCTCACGGATGGCGATGTAGTCGACGGTGGTGAGGGCGGCACTGATTTTGACACGTTGGATCTAAGAGATTGGGGCAAAGACCTTACCAATATCACTTTCGATTCCGCCAATCCTGAAAACGGATCGGTCGAGTTTCTGGATACATCGGGCAATGTCGTCGGCTCGATGAGCTTTAGCAATATCGAGCGCGTCATCCCCTGTTTCACGCCCGGCACCCGAATTGCGACATCTCATGGCGAGCGTCGGGTCGAAGAGCTTACGCTCGGAGATCGTGTCTTGACCCGCGATAACGGCTACCAGGCGATCCGCTGGATTGGTACGCGCCATTTGACAGCAAGCGAGTTGCAAACCAATCCTGCGTTCTTCCCCGTGTCGATTGCGCCAAGCGCTTTGGGCCCCAACATGCCACTGCGCGCGATGAAAGTCTCGCCGCAGCACCGCCTGCTGTTAAACGGGCCGCGCACCGAATTGCTGTGCGGCGAGTCCGAGGCGCTGGCGGCCGCGCGCCATCTTGACGGGATGCCCGGCATTGCGATTGACGACAGCGTGACAGAGGTGACCTATATCCACCTGATGTTCGATCAGCATGAAATCGTCTGCTCGGATGGGCTGTGGAGCGAAAGCTTCCAGCCAGGCATTGCGACCCTGCGCGCTATGGAAAACGACGTGCGCGACGAATTGCTGGCGCTGTTTCCCGAACTGACAACAGGGCTACAGGCCTATCCCGCCGCGCGCGCCAGCCTGAAACGGCACGAGGCGCGTCTGGTCCTTGCCGCCTGAGGGGGCGGATCGGCTCACCGGGGTTGCATCGGGGCGCACGCCTTCGATAGACGCGAAGGGAACGCGCGCGGATTTCGCGCGCCAAGCCGCCCCGAGGAGTGTCATGACCCAGCGCAACATTTTGATCCTGATGGTTGACCAGCTGAACGGCACGCTGTTTCCCGATGGCCCCGCCGACTGGCTGCATCTGCCCAATCTGCGCAAGCTGGCCGCGAAATCGGTGCGTTTCGCCAATGCCGACACCGGATCGCCGCTTTGTGCGCCGGGGCGCGCGGCGTTCATGTCAGGCCAATTGCCTTCGCGCAACGGAGTTTATGACAATGCCGCCGAATTCCGCTCGGACATCCCGACCTATGCCCACCATCTGCGCCGTGCGGGCTATCAGACCTGCCTGTCGGGCAAGATGCATTTCGTGGGCCCAGATCAGTTGCACGGCTTTGAAGACCGCCTGACCACCGACATCTACCCCGCCGATTTCGGCTGGACCCCCGATTACCGCAAACCCGGAGAGCGGATCGATTGGTGGTATCACAATATGGGCTCGGTTACCGGCGCGGGCGTGGCCGAGATCTCCAACCAGATGGAGTATGACGACAACGTCGCCCATGAGGCACGCATGAAGCTCTATGATCTGGCGCGCGGGGGCGACGCGCGCCCGTGGATGCTAACGGTCAGTTTCACGCACCCGCATGACCCTTACGTTGCACGCAAGAAATACTGGGATCTCTACGCCGATTGCGCGCATCTGGAGCCAGAGATCAGCGCAATCCCTTATGACGAGCACGACGCCCATTCCAAGCGTATTTTCGATGCCAATGACTGGCGCGATTACGACATCACCACCGAGGATATCCGCCGTTCACGCCGCGCCTATTTCGCCAACCTGTCCTATCTCGACGATCAGATCGGCACGCTGTTGCAGGTGCTGCAAGACACACGCCAAGACGCCACAATTCTGTTCGTATCCGATCACGGTGACATGTTGGGCGAACGCGGCTTGTGGTTCAAAATGAGCTTTTACGAAGGCTCGGCGCGGGTGCCGATGATGATCTGCGATCCCGATCTCGCGCCGGGGTTGATCACCGATCCGGTCTCGACCATCGACGTCACGCCGACGCTGTGCGATCTGGCGGGGATTTCGCTGGATGAGGTCGCCCCATGGCTGGACGGGCACAGCCTGTTGCCTCTGGCGCAAGGCGCGGCACGCGAACAAGCTGTAGCGATAGAATATGCCGCCGAAGCATCATACGCGCCGCTGGTCAGCCTGCGCAAAGGACGTTTCAAGCTCAACCTGTGCGCGCTGGACCCCGATCAACTGTTCGATCTTGACGCTGACCCGCATGAGTTGCGCAACCTCGCCACTGACCC